>JAISMC010000174.1 GCA_031276965.1 Treponema sp. | reverse complement strand
TTTGCCAAATATCACGGGTCCTTAAACCCCAGCGCCCCCCAGGAGACGCATTCGCATACCTTACTACACCTTCGCACCCTTCGTCAAGCGCCCCCTGCCAGCTTCGGCAGAAATCTATGTGACCGCCACAAAAGGAGCCGCACTATCCTTTTTTTGAATAAATCCGGCGAATCCGGTATTACAATGTCCAGCCGCCGTCCTACAGACAATGCGTGTTGATAATATAGTACATTTAAAAAATAAATGTCAAGAGGAATCAGCAAAAATATTGAAAATTAGATCCCGAAAATCCGGGCCGCGGCGATCTTTAGTTCTGGATCTTTCTTGCCGTCAGTTCCGTTTCCCGTTTTTCTATTGATTCCCGAATTGAGGCAATTTCGTCAAGAATGGCCTTAACCGCAGGAGTATCCGAAGAGAGGTTCCGGGTCCCCTGTTCCGCAAAGGCCTTATAGACTTCGGAACCCAGGCGGACCACAAGTTTCTGAGCCTGTCCTTCAAGCTGTTTGATTTCCAGCATCAGAACCCCCCGTTCCCCCAGATCCTGGGCTTTGTCCGCGGCTTTATTCATCAGTTCTATGGATTTTTCCCCCAAATCCTGGGCCTTTACCCCGGCTTTGGCAGCCAGTTCTTTGGAAACCTGAAAACTCTGGTCCAGTAAAAGCTTCATTCTTTCACTAAAGGTCATACGCTCCTCCTTAAAGTCAACTGATTCGCAGGCGGGTTTAATACCTCCGGGCAGGGAGGCTTACTTTCTGTTGATGCCGATGATGGTAAGATCATCGTACTGGGCATCTTCGTTAACATGAGTATAATACATATAGCCGTCGTTTTCAGGATTTTCCCGGGTAAAGGCACAGTATGTCCGGTACTGGAGGAAGTGATTTTTGAGGAATTCATCTACCTTTTTATCGACCAAAATCCTGATATCCTCGTCCGCCTTGGGGTCTTTGAAACAGCGGAACATCTTTTCCACCGAAACCATGGCCATGATGGTTTCCTCCACCCTGCCCTTACAGCCGGTAAAGTCAAAGGTCAGATCCGTATTATCCCCTTCGGGATTGTGCCACTTGTGGAGGGTATAGATCTCCCGGTTCATCACGGCGTTGATGATGGCTTCTACCCGGTCAGGCCCCATTTCCTCGTCTCCCTGGCCCACCACATGGTTGGCATGGGGGGTATCGTTGGGAGCGCCGCCCTCGGTACAGAGTATCTCTTTAAAGTCCGCATCCCGGAATTTACGCTTGGCCTCTTCGATACCGTCGGTGTAGAGAAAAAGGATGTCTCCATGATCGATCGTGAGGGTCTGTACCGTATAACCCCCCTTGGACTCCACTAAAAAATTGGGAAGCACCCCGGTGGCGGGGGTTTCCTTCAGGGTAACGGTCTTCATCTTTCCTTCGGAAGCGTCATACCAGTGAACGATATTATCTCCGGCGTTACAGAAGCGGATAAGCCCGGTCTGGGAATCGAAAAGGGCCAGAGTAAAGGCGGCAAACCTGCCCTTGAAGGCCAGGGTTTCGATGAAGTCGTTGATCTGGTAGACCACTTCCTCAATGTGCATGCCCTTTTCGGTGGGCTTCCACTGTTTGAAGTAGTTGAGGAACATAGTGGCCACCTGGATCATGATGAGCGCTGCGGGGATACCCTTTCCGGCGACATCGCATTTGATAATAGCGTAATACCGGCCGTCCAGATCCAAATAATCAAAGTAGTCCCCGGATACCCCCTTGGCCCCTTCGTAGTAGCCGAAGAATTCGGCGTTCTTGGTATCCTTGAAGCCGGAGGTCATTTTATTGCCCTCCCGGTTGACATCCAGGGGGATAAATTTTTTCTGGATCTCCTTGCCGATGGTCAGGTCCTGGGAAGCCTGGGCGGCCTTGACCAGACCATGGGTCATATCGTTGATGGTATTCCCCAGAACGGCTATTTCGTCCTGGCTTTTGATCTCGATATCCACCCCCTCCAATCTGGACTTATCCTCGGTATCCCTGATCCGTTCCACATGGCTCATCAATTTTCTAAGGGGCCTGATGATCACCATTGAAAGGAGGACGGCGCCAATAACGCCGATGCCAATAGCCGACAAAGCGACCAGCAGGATCACCTGGAGGAGCCGGAACTGGCCCTCGGCAATTTCGGTGAGAATCGAGTCAATGGAAACTTCAAGCCGTACCAGGCCGCGGAAGTAGATATCCTCCGAACCCTGACGGTACATGACCGGTTTAAAGAAGATGAAGGTACGGTTCTTCCGGGAAAGTTTTTCCATCGAGAAGGCCGGTTCGGAACCGATTTCGCCGGCGATTTCCCGGAGCCGGTCATTGAGCCTGGTCTCGAAGGACCGGGTAGTTACCTGGATATCGTTCATCCGCTGCCGGCTTTCCGCATCGGTCCGGAGGGCCAGAGAGAGAGCCTCCTGGGTAAGACTGGTGATGCTTTCGGAGAGATCCCCTACTTCGGCCTTGGCCCGGTCTCCCAGTTCCCGGGAAATAGTTTCCAGGCGGGGGGTAAGCACATCGGTAAGCCGGGAAACGCCGGGCTGATACTCGGCGGTATCGATTTTATCGAGAATGTCCGGATCGTTGGTTGCCCAGATCCGGTCATCATAAACCGCGGAACCCGAACCGTAACCGGTGATAGTTACATACCGGGCCTCGGGAATGGAGGCCATTTGTGCAGGGAGAAAACCCAGCTCCAGCACCGACCCGGAAGGCAGATAGGCCCGGGTACTGGAGGCTATGCCTTCCATCAATACCTTGGACCGGTCCCAAAGGCCCCGGAGCAGGGTCTCCCGCTGAGTCCAGGTCATCATGTAGTACAGGGGAGCCGAAACCATGATTACAACCAGCAATACCAGGGCGGTGGTAAATGACGCAAGCTTAAGCCTGAGTCCGGCTCCCCGCTTTTTGATCCTGGTCAGCCGTTTTTTCTTTTCCGAAGGCATAAGATCTCCTGTAATTAAAGCGACCGCTTCAATCCGGATCGCCGAACTTTCCGCCACCACATTGCCCACCCCCCGGATGGAGGCCGTCAATCCCACCACGCAGAAGAGGAACACCCCCAGCAGAATTAACAGGTTAACATCAAATACATACGGACGGCTGCTGCGGATGCTCCACGAAGGTTTCCAGCTCTGGGAATAATCGCCGAATTTGATGGTCCCCATATTGTCGGCCCTTACGATGGGCCCGGACATATACAGACCCCGCCGGGGATGTTCCACTCCGATCCGGTACAGGCCGCTGTCGATATTATCAATTTTTAGATTCCCCATCTCCCTGTCCGAAAGAACGGAGAAGTCCCGGTCAAGGTAATATTCATAGTCATAGGGGGCGGCTCCGTCCCGGTCAAGGATGATCCGGGCCACCCGGCCTCCGTCGGTAAAACCCCGTCCGATAATGTGTACGGAGAGAACCCCCTCCTCATCTTGTACCGCATCCGCATAGGTAATATAAGTATGGGGAATGTATTTATTCATCCTGAAAACCGCGGCGGCGGCGGGACCTATATTGCCGACCTCGTCCACCGGGAAGACCGTGAAACGCCATACCCCGTTATCCTGATTATTAAAGAAGGCCCGTGGATTGGAACCCATTACCGCGGGCTTCGGCGCAGAGGGATTGGCAAGTTCTTCCGCCGCCGCTTCAAAGGCTTCGGCATCCATGGCGGCATAGGGCTCCAGGGGCCCCAGATAGTCAAAGCTCCAGGTATAGCCCGCCAGATCCGGCGTATCCGGAGGGGGTTCCCACTGCATGGAAAAGGTATTGGAGCTCAGGTAGCCCCCCTCGTCCAATTCCTGTGGCAGCAAAACCACCGCCCCCGGCGGGGTCATGTCCCGGACATAAATCAGGCTCACCGGTTCGGACCAGTTTCCTGCAAAATCTCCGGTAATAAGGGTAAAGTACCAGGCTCCGTCTGCATCGGCAATTTGCTCAATAACGCGGGAGACCCCCGCATAGCTCATAAAACGTCTTGGGGGAACCTGTCCGGGGGACCTGCTCCAGGAATAGGCCACGCCGTAGATGCCCGACGAGTCGTAGGGCGCATCCCAGCTTATACGGGCCCGGTCTCCCCGGGTCCGTCTGCCGGAAACAAAATTCTCCGCCCTGATCCGGGGGACGGCCACGGTGGAGTCCGGAACCAGGGAGAAGATCCGGTCCGTTCCCTGATACCTGGACTGCCAGAAAATATTGAGTCCATCCTGATCCACCACAGGCCGGGCAAAAGAGACCGCCGCGGAGGCGCCGGTAAGTTCACTATTAGGCCACTCTATACCTCTGCGCTGGGCGATAAAGGCCCGGTCGCTTCCCCGGCGGTTGTCAAACCATACCACCGTGGTTGTTCCATCATACTGGAACGCGATGGGATTATTGCAGTAAGCTTCCGCATCATTTATCTGATCCACCGGCCCTATAACAGATCCGTCCCTGCCTATGTTGGCGGCGTAGATCCGGGGAGACTGGCCTCCAAAACGGCGCTCCCATACCAGGAAAAGGCTGTTATTCTGAACCGACAAGTGGGGCCGCTCGTTGTTAAAACGATCCGGAACGGCGCTGGGATTAATGTGGGTATCCCGGAAGGCGGTTATCCGCCGGGCTGCCGTCCAGGTACGGCCTCCGTCGGAGCTGGATTTAAGAAACAACTGGAAAGAGGGGCTGATATCCACGGTTCCCACATAGGACTGGAAAATCACATAGTCCACGCCGTTAAACGAGGCGTGGGTGGGCAAAAAATTCAACTGTAATCCGGCATCCTGGATAAAAGGCTGAAAGGGGGACCAGGAATAGCCGTCCTGAGACAGAGAATAGTAGATGGAAAGGGTCTGATCCCTTCCCCGGGCAATGAAGATGATATAGCCGCCCCCCGCCAGGGGAAAGATCCTGGGGGCTATGGAACTTTCGGAACCGCCGCCCAGCCGGTAGGTCCTGAAACTTTCTCCCCCGTCATCGGAAACCAGGATCTCCGTCTCCGCGGCGGAGGCGGCGGCGGCCAGAAAAATCCGGCCCCGGGGATCCACCAGAGCGTTAAGAATCGCCGGTTCCGAGCCGGAATAGGTATAGGGTCCCCCCAGGTTACGCCGTATCTGCCATTGCCCGCCGGGAGACTTAACCGCCATGGACATGTGTATCTGACCGTCCCCCACCCCGCCGCCTACCTGACCCGGCCGGGTCTCCTGCCAGGCCACTACGGACAGATTGCCGTTAAAAGAGGAAACGGGAAAACTGCCCTGGGCGGGGGAAAACAGTTCAGGTTGTTCCCAATAAAAACCGGACTGACCGCAGAGCGGCCCCGGCAGCAGAAAAACCAGGAGGATCAATAGAGGGATAACCCGGACTGAAGCCGGACGCGGAACGGCTAAAAAGGTTTCTGTCATAACATCGACTCAATTCTGCGCTGGAGATCCAAAATTCTGGAGGTACGGTTTCTGGGATCCTGAAGCAGCTGCTGTACAATGGACATGGCTACGATGGTATTACCCTGCTGGAGTTCCCGGACAGCCCGCTGATATTCCGCTTCCGCATTGTTGGTCAATACAATGGTATCGCTGCCGCCGATAAGGTTATTTACCCGGTCCAGGGCTTCCGAAGCGGCGCTGTTATTCGGATCGAGGCCGATGGCCTCGCCGAGCTGTGCCTTGGCAATCTCAAACTGGACCCGTACATTGGCATTGATGATGGCAAGGGCTTGCTTGGTAAGTTCCGCCGATTGGGCCAGATCCCGGGGATCCGGCGGCGGCGGCCTAATGCCCATGTCAATTTCAGCCTGGTCCAGGATGTTCCGCATACCCGGATACCGGGGATTGATTACCGCCAGATTTTGAAGATCCGCATAAGCCTGGGTGGACCGCTGTTTGGTTCCCGAGACGGCCGCATTTAAGCGCTGACGGAAGGAAGCGTTAAAGGCCGCGGGGTCCGCAATCTGATCCATCCGCAGATCCAGCAGCCCCGCTTCCTCGTTGATGGGAAACATGAGCTTTACTTCCCTGGTCTTCTCCCGGGCCGCGTTAAATTTGGCAAGCCCGTCGGTGCGGCGGTTGACGTTGAAGAAACGTATCCCCTCATCGTAGTTTTTCTTTGCTTCGCTTAAAAGCTGGCTCATCTCGGGATAAAGGGGCGCCGTGGGAGGGATGATTCTGCCGGAACGGATGGAAAGGGCGCCCCGGACCAGGGTAAGCCAGTAGACTACCTCGGGATTAGGCTCCGTATTGGTAACCCGCCAGCGGTTCTGCGCCCGGACCAGCATCTCCTCGGACTGTTCAAAATTACCCGCGTAATAGGTAGTCTTGGCCCCGTTTACCAGTTCCCGTACTTCCCGGATGATCCGTTCATTCTCCAGCCTGGTTATCTCGGCGCCTAAACGGAGGAGCCGGTCGTCCCGAATGGCCCTGAGATTATCGTCGTCTTCGATAACCAGGGAAGCGTCATACCGTTCCCCGGTGCGGGTAAGCCGGTCCCGGGCCGCATCAAAGTTGCTCTGGACCAGGGCGGCCTCCGCTTCCCGGTAAAGCCGGTCCCCGTCAATGCGCAGGGCCTCCGCCTGGGCCGCCAAATTCCGGGCTGTCTCGCCCTGGGCATGACCCTGGCCCTGGAGAACCTCAAGGCGGTTCACCGTAGTTTGGGCGGCGCCGTAGAGATCCTGCATTTCCGGCGAAGCCAGTATCTGGGGGTCCTCTTTTTTATACTGGGCCAGGAGTACCGCCCCCAGCTCCAGCCCCGCTTCCAGATCCTGTTCCATCTGGGTAAGGATCGCCGCCGCCTCTACGGGATACTTGGCGGCAAATTTTACCCCCTGAATCTCCCGTTCATGTCCTTCGAGTAAGGCGTTTCCCTCCTCCAGACGGCTTTCCCCCTGGAAAAGATGGCGTTCCAGCTGCCGGTTGGCGATAATATAGCGCCGGACCGACGCATTATTTACCTGATAGGTTATATCCGCATTCAACTCGTCCACAATGGTCTGGGCATCCCTCATATAAGGAGGGATAACGCTGGTCCTGACTACATTGTATTGATAAGTCCGCAGGGCGCTTTCCCCCTGATCTACCTCATTTGACAGAACATCCACCCTGCCAAGCAGTTCCTCATAGGCCCGCTGAGCCGCCAGTTCGTTCTGCATGGCTCCGGCGGCGGAAGCCCGGGTTCCGGTGTTAAGGATGATATTTTCACTTTCCGAAATATCCAGGAAACGTTCCCCCAAGAGCTCCGCCTGTTTAATATAAGCCACGGCCCGGCGCATGGATTCATACTTAAAGTAATCCGCCGCCTTTTCTTCCACCACCGGCTGATCGAAGATCTCCCGGATGACGGGCTTCTCCTGCTCCCTGAACTGACTCCAGGTTTTGAAGCTTTCCCCGGGGAGCCCTATGTACTGGCCTATCACGTCAAGCTGGGCGACGGCGGTACGGTAATCCTTGTTGTACGCCGAGGTATAGGCGGTACGGTAGGCCCGCTCTGTAACGGCGGCCAGGGTATCCTCGTACCGGGAAGTGCCGTCTATCCAGAGTCCCGCCACGGCCCCTATCATTCCTTCCTGGACGGAATCGGCGGAACGGCCGCGGAGGAGCCAGCCGGCAAAGGAGAGGAAGGACCTCTCCCCCAGGCCGGGATCCTGCTGCTGCAACAGGGCCAGTTGTCCGGTAAAGTAACGCTCCACCGAGATAAGCCGGTTTTTGAGCTCCGCCAGTTCATCTAAATGGGGCTTAAGCTGATTATAAACGCCCCGAAGCTCAGCCGGATCGGGCAGATTCCGGGCGCCGATCAGTTGTTCCAGGGAACCGGCGGCGCTGCGGATCCGGCCGCTGATCTCCGAAAGTTCCCCGACGGCAAAGTCAACATCCCGGATACCGCCGTTTACCTGGTTTTCCACCAGTTCCCCGTAGCCCGATCTGAAAAATTCATCCCGGTATATGTCAAAGCCGCCGGCATAGGCCCTGATGGCTCCCGTATAGTCGCCCTTATCCAGAAGGCTGCGGCCCTCTACCAGAATCCGTCCCAGCCTGCGCCGGTTAAGGGCAAATTCAGCCAGAATCCGGGTACGGCGGATAAAATCCTGGGTGGCTGAATTCTGGGGAGAAGCCATCCCCTCAAGCTGGGTGGTTAGTTCATAGATAAGCTCTACGTTCTCGGGGGTTTCTTCGATGGCGTCCAATAGGCGGTCCGCAATGGTATTGTAATCCCCCCGGAGGCGGATAATTTTTTGAAAGCGCCGCTGGGCATGATCAAAATTATCAGGATTGCGTTTGACATAGTCGCTGAGAAGGGATATGGCCTCATCATAGAGTTTATCCTCTATCAGCTTATCGGCCCGGACAAGATCCGCGTCCTTCCGCCCTCCCCCAAAGACAGGAACGGCGATAAAAAGAAACAAGCATATCAGTACCGTCAAAAGCCGTTCTTTCCGGCGGTTTTTTTGTCTCATTTCAAGGCATACCTGATACAAATATCGGAGAGGCGTCCAAAACACTATATATAGTATATCATAGAATTCCTTCTTTTTCCGATATATATTACAAGCAGATGTTCAAACGCCTTTTCCTTGGCTTCAGCGTAATCCTCCTCACCGCATCCGCCTCCGCAGCCCTTGATTTTGACAGCGGCTTTTATGGTTCCTTTTCCGACTATTTGGACGCAATCTACGGCGTTGATACAAATGCCGGTTTAACCGCCTTTCCCGTACTTAATGTTCCCATGGGGGGCCGGGCGGAAGGCATGGCCACTGCCTTTGCCGCGGTTTCCGATGATATTTCATTTTTAGAATATAATCCCGCCGGTTCCTCTATGCTGCCCCGGTCGGAACTGGCCTTTTTTCACAATAACTGGATAGGAGATACCAAGGTCGAAGGAGCGGCCTTTGCCTCCCGGAAGAACAACTTCGGTTTTGCCGCCGGGGGAAAGTGGCTCTACACCCCTTTTACCGAGTACGATATGGCCGGCGAAAGGGCCTCCAAGGGCTACTACTCCGAGGCGGTGGCGGTTTTGAACGCCTCCTATAATTTCTTCTCCGGTTACTATTTTGGAGGCCTCTCCCTGGGGATGAACCTGAAAACCGCTTTTCGTCTTGTTCCGGATTATTCCGATGACGAAGGGAACCTTATATCCGGCTCAAGCCAGTCCGGCGTGGGGGTTATGGGGGATTTTGGCCTCCTTACCCGGTTCAATTTCTTGAAATTTTACAATTCCCGGGATCATAACACCTCCCTGGCCCTGGTAATGCGCAACCTGGGCCCCCCGGTTAAAAACGAAGCCCTGCCGACGGCGGCTACCGCGGCTTTTTCCTACAGGCCCTGGAAGCCCTTTTTAATAGCCTTTGATTTCTCCCTGCCCTTTAATATGATGGACCCGGGGGTTTCGGAAAAGCCCTACTGGGCCCTGGGGCTCTCCACCACTATTACCCGGTTTCTTTCCATGCGGACCGGCATCCTGATGAAGCCGGGCAATTTCCGGATGACCCTGGGAAGCGCCATAACCCTTCAACGGGTAGCCCTGGACATAAACTATTCCCTGGACCTGACCACCCAGCTCCGCCCCCTGAACCGGGTAAGCATCGGGGTCCGTTTCGACCTGGGGGACCAGGGCCGGATGGCCAATGCTCAGCGGGTGGACGAGCTTTACCTTCTCGGCCTGGACGCCTATTCCGCAGGGAACAATAGCAACGCCCGCCATTACTGGGAAGAGGCCCTCAAGATCAACCCGCATTTCGAGCCAGCCAGGGAAGGATTGCGCATCATCGAAGGTACGGAAGGCCTGGACAAGCGGATTGACGAAATGCAGCACATCGAACTGTTCCTGTAAATTACAGGGCCGCCCGGCGGGTCCCGCCCCTGCCCAAGGCCCTTGCCATTACCCCGGGCAGTACGGTCCCCGTACCGGGAACGGCTATGTTCTCCAATGTCAACGCCGCCAAAAACATGACGGTCAAGGTTCCTCCGGCGTACCGGGCTATGGTTCAGCGCTGTTTGAGTGCAGGGTGGCGTCCTTCGGCGCCGGCAGCGTGGAGTTTTGCGGTTACACACTGTGCCGGAGCAACGGCGTGGGAATAGAGTACAGCCTTTACCTGGCGTTAGCTTTTTCTGCGGAAAATCCGGTAATTGATCGCGGGGAAGATATTGTGCCGCCGTTCCAGGCTGGTAAGCCATTCGGTGCTGATATAATTGCTGCCCAGAGATTCATAAATAGTAGTGAAGTTCCGCAGGGAGCCTTCAATCTGGTTCCGGGCATATTCGGCATGTTCCTGCCGGTAGAGCATCCCGGCCCAGTCGGAACTCTGTACCAGCAGTATCTCCCGGGCGGCCTGGTTTAAGGCCCGCTCCTTGAGGCCCGTATCGTCGGGAAAACGGTCCGCTATTTCTATCATCCGCTCCAGGGCCCGCACGCTGTGGCAGTACATCCAGTCGCTTGAGGCGTCAAGCCACATCTCGGCATAACCGTTTACCCCCCAGGAGGAAAATTCGGGGACCACGGTTTGAAAAGAAGCGGGATGCTGCTTATAGAGGTATTCCGCGGGATTCATAAATTGTACTTCCCTGCGGAAGGCGCCTTCCCGGAAAAGGGCCTCTATAAATTGAGGCCCCTCGTACCAGAAACGGCCAAAGCGGTCCGCATTATAGGCGCAGAGATTTACCGCCTGTTCCTTCATAAACGCCCCCGCCTGGTTGAGCCGGGAAATACGGGCCTCCAAAAACGACCGGGCATGTTCCCGGACTTTTTCCGCCGCCAGCCGGGGATCATAGATCCGCTTCTCCGTACCCCGGACCCCGGAGGCCCAGTACTTGTATCCCGTCTGGGTCCGGATCCCCTGGGCCTCAAGAAAGGGCCTTACCATAGTAACCGGCAGTTCGTAACCCGCATCCGCATAATAGTCCCGGTATACCGGGTCCTGGGGAAAGCCGCCGGGATCCTCAATATCCCGGCGGGCATAGTAATCCCTGGACAGCACCGGAATCCCCGCGGGGGTTTTTACAGGATAGAAGCTTCCCCGCCCGGCAAAGGGCTCTCCCAGGACCGCCCCGTGGGTTTCCAGGATGGTATAACCAAAGTTGTACATTTTGAGGTACTTGTCCAAACCGGCGGACCAGCCCAGCTCGGGAAGCCAGAAACCCTGGGGGCTGCGGCCAAAGACGCCCCGGCAGGCATTTACCGCTACCTCAAGCTGGGCCTGAACCGCCTCGGGAAACTTTGCATAAAAAGGAAGAAAAGCATAGGTCGCCGCAGTGGTCAGGATTTCAATACGGCCCTTTTTTTGATAGTAGTCGAAAACCGGGAGCAGGTCCCCGCCGCAGCGTTCGGTAAAGAACCTCCGTTTAGCCGCCATATCCTCACAGAAGAGCTGGGCCAAATGACGGTATTCCTCCGCACCGGCATTTCTGGCCAGTTCCTCCCTGCCGAATTCAATCTGCCGGTCCACATGGGCCAGGTAGCGGTCCAGGATATGTTCATCCCGGAGCATGTGGCAGAGGATCGGGGAAAGGACTATCCCCATTCTGAAGGGAACATGATCCCTGTCCAGGCGATCGAAAACTTCAAGAAGGGGGATATAGGTTTCGGAGACCGCATCAAAAAACCAGCGTTCTTCCGGGGAACGGGATACCTCAGGATGCCGTACAAAGGGAGTATGGGCATTGAGTACTATGATAATAACATTACAGCCGTTCATGTGAACCTAACCAGTATAGGAACGCCGGGAACGGGACAATCTATCGGCGCTGCGGAGTACTTGAAAATCCTCCGCCCCGGATAAACGGATCAGAGGGTTCTCACCGTATGCCTCGGCGGGGGAACGGAGCAGCTTCGGCAGTTTGAACGAAGCGGAGGAAGCCAGAACCAAAACCGTCCCGCCCCGGAGCGCACAGAGATCCACCTTAAAGAGGCCGGAGTGATCCGGCGGGAAACCAAGATACCATGCGGTATCTTCATTTCCCACGGAAACGGCAAAGGAGGCGGCCTCCGCTTCATGCCGGGGGAGCCCCAGAGGAGAAACCCGTATCTGGTAACCGGCAAAGCCGGGGTGGCCCTCGTAGTACTCCCGGTCATGGGCCTTCACCTCCCAAAATACAAAGGCCCAAAGGGGATCCCGCAGCATCACTTCAATAAAGGTGATATTGTACTGTTTGGGCAGGGGGACGGATTCTAAAAAGCCTATCTCCGTCAAAATAAGGGGGGGGTCCTCCTCTTCTGCATTCTGTTCGGAAGAAAAATCCAGCAGCTCTTCTATGATGAAAATACGCTCCAGGCCGGGGGGAATATCGAGCCCCAGGGTATCCGCCAGTTTTATTAATTCCCCGGTTGTCAAACTTTCCAAATAGGGTTCTGTAATGCGAAGATCATCCATATTTGGTGTATCATCGGGAAAAGGGGGCGTATTGTCAATATAAGCGGGGCCCAGAGACTTTTGACCCGCGGGGACTACCGGTTTGGCCCCCGCCCCAGGCCTCCCCCGGGCGTCAGACTTTACCATGCATGAAGGGAGCAAAGTAGTCCGGGACCGGAGCCTCAATCTCCAGAGCCCTTCCCGTCAATTCCGGGGGAAGCAGCAGCCGGGAAGCGTGAAGGAGCATCCGCTTAAGACCCATGGTCCTGCGGAGGGTCTTGTTCAGGGGAAAATTCCCATATTTGCCGTCCCCCAGAATGGGATTGCCGATTTGGGCAAGGTGGCGCCGGATCTGATGCATGCGGCCCGTGCCCAGAGTCAATTCCAGGAGGGAATATGCCGTCATGGGAGCCGCCGTTTCTCCGCCGGCATCCTCCATGACGGCGTTACGGGTAACACCCAGGCCGGATTTAAAGGCGCCGCCAGAAAGCCGGACATAGGCGGTTTCCGCCTCCTTCTCCCGGCCCCCCGCCGCAAGGCTGATCCGTATCGTTCCCCGCCCGGGACGAGGCCGGCCCGCGCAGACCGCCAGGTACCGCTTGCCTATGCGCCGGGCCTGGAGGAACGCGGAAAACCGGCCCGCCGCGGACCGGTTCTTTGCGGCCAGAATAATCCCCGAGGTATCCTTGTCGAGCCGGTGCACCAATAGCGGCGGCGGGGACCATTCCTCCGCCAGCAGGGCGTCCAGGGAAGCCCCCACTCCGGTTCCGCCCTGAACAGGAAGCCCCGCGGGTTTATTCAAAACAAGATAGTCGTCGTTTTCAAAAAGCAGGCTTATCCTTTTCAACTGGCGCATCCCTAAAAAGATCGATAATATGTAGTATGAAATTAGCAAAAGTTCTGTTTTTAGTCTTCATTGTCCAGGCGCTGACGCCGGTTCTTATCCGGGGGGAACCCCTGGTATCGCCCACCTGGGGTTTCCGGATCGATCCTCCCGAGGGATACGCCTATGTGGACGGAGACGGGATGAGCCGTTTCTCCTTCCAGTCTCCCCAGGGAGCCTCCCTGGATCTGGCGGTATACGGCGGTTCCGTCCAAGCCGGAAACCACAATTCGGTCAGGGTCATGGCGGAGGACATACAAAAACGGCTGAATAACCGGGGGACAGTCAACTATTTTAATTACCATAATAAAGAGGCGGCCCTGGTGAGCCTGGACTTTGGTTTAGGGGGCGCCGCCAGGGAGGGCTGGGCCCTTTGCATAGAACTGGGAGGGGAAACCCGGCCCCTGCTTCTGGCCCTGGCTTACGGTCCCAAGGGGCAGGAAAAGCTGAAACCCCTTCACCTTTCCGCCCTGGATTCCATCTGCCCCACCGAAAAAGAGCGGCGGAACCCCGGTCCGGTTACGGAATTCAACTATCCCCGGGGGGAACTAATACGGAAGCCCCTGCCGAATCTGGGAGTTGAAGCCCTGGTATACGAACACGACGCGGAAGCCGCCCAGGCTTTGGTGGACCGGGAATTTGAGGTTCTTAAGCATTACCTCGATTCATCCCTCTGGAAAGAGGCGTGGATCCGTTTCTACCGGGCCATATACCGGGACTCCTATGACCGCCTGGCGGACGCCGCTTTTATGGCGGAACGGGCCTGGTATAAGCAGGCGGCGGAAAATACCGGGCCTTCCCTGGCGGCCCCGGATCTGGCGGGCCGGGCCGTGCGGTGGGTCCAGTCCTTCGCCTATGAACGGAATTTTCTAGGCAGCGATTTTATCAACCTGGTAAGCGCCGCCTTTGAAGGCCGGGGAGACTGCGACAGCCGCGCCCTCCTCTGGGCGATTGTACTGGAACAGGCGAATATCCCTGCGGCGATCATGGTTTCCCGGGAGTACCGTCACGCCATGGGCCTGGCGGATCTTGCCGGAACGGGGGGCCGTTTTGAACTGGGGGGGAAGAAGTGGCTGGTGGCGGAAACTACCGCGCCGGTTTCATTGGGCCTCATCGCCGAATCGTTCAGCGTAACGGATAACTGGCTGGGCATTCTCTTTGAATGAACCTCCCCTCAACTCCGCCGGACAAGAGGGCTCTTAGACATCAGGCCCCGCCGCAAACGGGGCGGAACGCGGAATTCCGGGTTTGAAGCTTGGACATTTCGGCCCTTCGGCCCGAAGCGCCGAAATGTCCAATCAGCCGGTAAGCAGAGCGTAAGCCTCTCCGGGGTCCTGAGCAGCCAACAGGGCGTCTTTTAGGTTACGGTTCTTTAAGCGGGCGCTGAAAAAGGCAAGGGTCTGCAAATAGTAGGCATGCTGGTTATAGGCGGCGGCGATCATAAAGACAAGCCGGACCGGTTCGTCGTCCAGGGGCTGAAAACCAAGAATGTCGTTCCGGCTGATCCCCACGGAAACCACCAGATCCGTAACCGAAGCAAGCCGGACATGGGGAATAGCGATGCCCCGGCCAATGGCGGTACTCATCAGCTCTTCCCGGCGGAGTATCTCCTGGGACAGTTCCTTCCGGTTTTTTACCTGGGGGGCGCCGGCCAGGTTATCCGCCAGGGTCAGAAGCACATCCTGTTTCGAGGAGTAACCAAGGAAGAGGATACGGTCCGGGGAAAGCACCGATTCTACCTGTACCGAGCCGAATTGGGGAATAAGCTTACTGGCGGAGAGCCTGTCGTTTACCCAGCTTTCAATTTCAGCCTTTTTGAAACGCCAAACAGTTCCTATCTTACCGGCGGGGAGCTCCCCCCGCTGGGCCCAGTCGTAAACGGTCCGTTCGGAAACCCGTAAATACCTGGCAACCTCTTCTATGGTCAATATAGCATCTTCTGTCATTAACAATCCCCATGCGAAATATCCCTGGTTTTGCAGTTATAATACACCATACCGCAAAAAATAGCAAGTTATACGAAGCTGTTCCAAAATTTCAGTTTTTGGAACAGCTTCCTTGGAGCCCTCTGAAAGCAGACGGCGGCAAGGCCGGAAGAGAGCGCTGTCATTTCGCCAGATCGTGGAGGGAATCGTGGGGATAGAGTTCCCCCATGGTGGCGTCCACCCGTTCCGGGCCGGAACCGCCGAAACGGATCGGGGCCTCCGGCGCCATAAACTCGCTGAGCACCTGCCGGCAAGCGCCGCAGGGTCCTACGGGAACCGCCGAATCCGGGGCCGCGATGGCCAGGGCGGTAAAGGACCTCCGGCCCTGACTGATCCCCTGGACCACGGCGCTCCGCTCGGCGCAGATGGTTAAGCCGAAGGAACGGTTCTCCACATTACAGCCCGTAAAGATCGTCCCGTCCGCGGCAAGCAGGGCCGCCCCGACCCGGAATTTAGAATAGGGGGCGTAGGCATTTTCCGCCGCTCCCCGGGCTTCCCTGAATAACATTTCCATATCCATATCCTTCGCCGCCTCCCGGTATTTCTTGACATATCTCTTTAGAGTATACCATACTGTTTCGGAGGCTTCCGTGGCAAAGAACAAAAAAAAATGCTGGTTTATTCTCGGCTTTTTCTTTTTCGCCGTTTATTTCTTTCTTGCCGCCCGGCCCGTACCGGTAGAAACCATCCTTATCCGCCGGTGGATCAGTTCCCTGGAAAGCGCCTATCCCGTTTCGGAAGAGACGGGACCGCTGCTGCCCTTCAAACTGGGAAACCGTTTTGGTTATGTGGATTCCGAAGGCCGCTATACCATTAATCAGGTTAAAAAGGGTTATGTGGAATTATCCGAAGAGTACTGGACCGAATACGATGCGGTGCCGGAGATCATCGAGGTATTGGACCCCCGGAACAACAGCAGGCTGACCATAGAAAACGGTCAGGGTTACCCCCTGTTTCTGGACAAGCGGATCTTCCTGATCAAAGAAGAACAGAACGCCGTCGCCGAACTTGATACGTCCGGCGCCGTCCTCTGGACCTACGATTTCACCGCCCCCATTACCTGCATTGACGCCGCCGCGGGGCTGACGGCGGTAGGCTCCCTTGACGGCGCGGTGGAACTGCTGGACAGTACGGGAAAACGGATCTTCTTTTTTGAACCCGGCGCATCCCGGCTTTCGGTGATCCTGGGCTGCCGTATTTCCGGCGACGGCTCCTATCTGACGGTCGTTTCGGGTATCGACGATCAGCGTTTTCTGGTGCTGGAACGTTTCGGCGACTCCTACAAGGTGATCTACCACGAATTCCTTGAAGACGGCTTCAGGCGGAACGTCCGTCTGGCCTTTATCGACCGGGACCGCCGCATCCTCTTTGAGCGGGAAGGGGGGCTGGGTATCTACGAGATTAACGCCCGGAACAGCCTAAAGCTGCCCCTCCCGGGGGAAATTGCGGCGGTCGATGAAAGCGGCGGGGACGGCCTTTTGTTTCTGGTACTGGCCCAGGAGGAAGGGCGGAAACGGCTGGTGGCGGTACGGTTCCCCGGAACGGTCATCATCAACGCCCCGTTTCAAAGCGAAGACGTATTCTTCAAGCGCCGTAATTCCCAATTATACATCGGAGGGGGCGGGACCCTGGCCTCCTTTGAACTGGATAAGCGATGAACCTCCGCATTAAACCCGGGCGGGCCGTCCTGCCGTTGATCTTCTTCCTTCTTTGGGCTCCCGGTTTTGGCATGGAATGGCCCTCCCCGAATGCGGCGCCCCTCAGCAACTTCGGCTGGATCAACGGAAAGCAGCCCGTCCTGGGGGTCTCCTTTGCCTCGCAGGGCCCCATTCACGCCGCCGCCGCCGGGGAGCTGCTCTTTGTCCACAGCCAAACCAGTACTGCCTCCCGGATGCCCTCTCCCCTGGGTTCCTGGGCCGCCGTCGATCACGGGGACTGGCTGATCGGCGTTTACAGCAGGTTTGAGGACAAAGAGGAATCCGGGTATGCAACCATCGTCGAAAAGGACGGGATCATCGCCTCCTCGGGCCGGTCGGGCTGGACCGAAGAAGAGGGCTTTTACTTCTCCTTCTTCGACCGGAAGGACCGGCGCTGGGTGAACCCTTCCATGTTTATCGCCCCCATGCCCGATACCAGAGCCCCGGTAATCCAGGGGGTCCAGCTTAAAAACAACGACGGCCGGATCATCAATCCCGTGCCGGCGCGGAGCCTGGGCCAGGGCCGCTATGTGGTTTCGGTACAGGCAAGCGATACCCGGCTGGATCCGGGAGAGAAGCCCCTGGCCCCCCACCGTATAGCCTGTTCGGTCAACGGCGTCGAAATCGGCGGGCTCAGCTTTGAAACCTTTACCGCCCGGGACGGCTCCCTCATGGTAAGCCGGGACGGCCTGGTAACGGCGGAGCGGATCTACGCCGCCGCCCCTTTTTTTGAAATCGGAGAGGTCTGGCTTAACCGGGGACAGGTGAATCTGGAAATAACCGCCTACGACATCAGCGGAAACGTGCGGAGCGCCGGTTACCGCCTGCAGATTGAATAGCCCTGAGAAGGGAGCCGTTAAAACCTGGTCCACCCCGGTGAGCGGCGAAAAAAAGGCCCGTATCCCCTGCGTACTCTGCGGGATGAATGCCGGCGGCCTCCATGCCGGCGCCCGCGGCGGCTTTGAGGAGCTCCTTTCCTGCGGGGGCTTTTCCTATGTCCGCTGCAGAAACTGCGGCCTGGTTCAGATGAACCCCCAGCCCCTCCCGGAAGCGGTGCGCCGGCGCTACCGGGAAGGCCACGGGGACGACTACCTCTCCTACGAGCTGGCCAACGAAGCCGCTTTCCTGCGCCTCCAGGAACTGTCCCTGGCCGGCGCCGGTTTCTACCGGCTGGAAAAAGCCCTGCTGCCCGTCCCGCCGGGGGCGGAACGGCCCCGGATTTTGGACGCCGGCTGCGCCACCGGGGCCCTGCTGGAAAAACTGCGGAGCCGGGGCTGGGACGCCCGGGGCCTTGAAATCTCCGGCCCCCAGGCGGAATACGCCCGCCGGGTCCGGGGCCTTACCGTCCTGGAGAGCCCCCTGGAGGAAAGCCGCCTCCCGGACCATTCCTTCCAGGCGGTTCTGGCCTCCCACCTTATCGAACACCTCAACGACCCCGCCTCCTTTGTCCGGGAGGCGGGCCGGATCCTGGCGCCGGGGGGGCGTTTCTACGTCAGCACCCCGAACATCGCGGGATTCCAGGCCCGGCTCTTCCGGGAACGCTGGCGCTCGGCCATCTTCGATCATCTCTACCTCTTCTCGGTCAGGACCCTTTCGGCGCTGCTCCGCTCCGCGGGATTCACGGTGGAAAAAATCCAAACCTGGGGGGGCCTGGCCGCGGGAACCGCCCCGGCGCCCGTTAAACGCCTGGCCGACGGGGCCGCCAAACGTTTCGGTTTCGGGGACGTGATGCTGATACGGGCCTTAAAGCCCCGGACCTGAGCGGTCATTGCCCGGAAAAGCAGGGATTTCCGGGCGGCGGCGCCCGCCGCCATGCGTCCGGTCCCCGGAATGTAGTGCCCGGTCCTCAGCATGAGCCGTCCGGTCTCCAGAATGAGGCATCCGGTCTCCAGAATGAGGCATCCGGTCCTCAGAATAAGGCGTCCGGTCTCCAGAATGTAGTATCCGGTCTCCAGAATGAGCCGTCCGGTCCTCAGAATGGTCCATCCGGTCCTCAGAATGAAGCATCCGGTCTTCAGAATGGTCCATCCGGTCTCCAGAATGAGCCGTTCGGTCTTCAGAATGGTCCATCCGGTCTCCAGAATGGTCTATCCGGTTTCCGGAAGGATCCGGGCGGAGAACCGGCGCGCCCGAAAGGGGCCTGCCGGAGCCGCCCGGGTTTGCCGTTAAGGGTACACGGCGGGGGGTCCAACGGGGGAAAAAGAACCGCGGACGGCGCGAGGCCCCGCCGGATTACAGGTCCAGCGCGGAGCGCAGGGCCGGCAGCAGCTTAACGTCCGATTCGGCAAAATCGAGGGTTCCAATCTCTTCGGGATCCGCCCAGCGGCACCGGGTATGTTCACAGAGGGTAAGGTCCCCGCCGGGAAGGTAGACCCGGTAGGCGTTTACCCTGCGGATTTTGCCGTGATGCTCAAAGGAAGCGCTGCCCAAAAAGGGGCCGGTCCGTATGGGGACGCCGAATTCTTCCAGGTATTCCCGGCGCAGGGCCTCCTCGTCGGATTCGCCCTGCTCCACCTTGCCTCCGGGGAATTCCCACTTTCCCCCCAGATCGCCCCCGGCCTTGCGCCGGGCGATAAAGAAACGCCCGTCCTCAAAGGCTATGCCCGCGACGGATCCGGCCATTTAGATCAGGGGAACCGCGGAGAACATAAAGTGCAGGATCGCCGCCGCTATGACGGCAAAGCCTATCCATTTCCTGCCCCGCGACAGCAAGAGCTCCGCCCTTTCAAGCGGTTCCGGGACAAGGGACGAGCGGGAACGGTAAAAATCAAAAACCAGGATCAGCCCCGCCGCCAGGCCGGCGAGGGCGGAAAGGAGATCCCCCGCCACCGGCACATCCCCCTGTACCGGGGAGAGC
The DNA here is from genome assembly GCA_031276965.1 of Treponema sp. Classification (GTDB taxonomy): domain Bacteria; phylum Spirochaetota; class Spirochaetia; order Treponematales; family Breznakiellaceae; genus JAISMC01. The sequence goes on along the minus strand of JAISMC010000174.1, from coordinate 27,618 downwards.
AGCTTCAAAAGGCCCGTTATGCCGGTAAGCGCCCCCAGGATAAGGCGGAACGTTCCGTTGTTAATGGAAAAGCGGAATTTGGCTTCCGGATCCGTCCCTTCCTCTACGCCGCCTGTAACCAGGACATAACCGGCCAGGACATTAAAAAAAACCGATAAAAAATAAATTTGTACCATGCTTCGCTAAATGATAGTCCATTGCCCCCGCCGGGTCAACGGCGCTACTCCGGCTTTACCCTGAGGCTTGTCCGTTTTTCTTCGGCCTGGAAGAGGAGCAGCAGCTCCTCCCCTTCAAAGGGGACAGAGATGCGGTACTCCTCGCTGTTCTCCAGGGTAAAGAATATCCGCTGCGCAAAAACCGGCGCTTCGGCTCCGGCGGCCAGCGCTTCCCCGGAGAGAACCGGAGAAACCCCCACGTCCACCGCCCCCGTATAGGGGTTCCTTGCATCCTTCAATTCCTTTTTGATAAGCAGAATGGTCGATCCCTGATAGCGCAGGGCCGAAACGGCAAGGACATTCCCCTCCAGAAGCACGTCATTCCCGGAGGAGTAAAAGATGGAAGTCAGCGCCATGACCGCGGCTATGATGATGATGGAGATGAAGACCATGGCCTGGGATTTATTGGCGGTGAGGGTACGGAAAAAACCCCGGCGGGGAGGGGGCCCGGATTCACTGACAAAGGCCCGCAGCGCCGGGGAGGCCCGCTCGAGCCGCCTCTCCCGGGAATAGTAGAAAACCGGCTCCTGCGTGGGTTCCGGTTTAGCCTTCGGTGATTCTCCGTCCTGCATGGGCATTTCCTTCAAAGTCCCCGGCCTTGAACCGGGGCGGAAGCCAGGCGGCGCCGGCGGCGGCCGCGGCCCTGTCCGCCAGGTCCAGGGGATCCATGAATATATCGGCAGATTCCGCCGCTTTCAGAAGGAGCGCGGCGGCGGCGGCGGCGCAGTCGTAGGGGTCAAAGCATCCCGCCCTGACCGCCCTGGCGGCCAGGGCGGCGCAAAGTCCCGCCAGCAGATCCCCGGAACCCCCCGCCGCCAAAACCGGATTCATCCCGTCCAGATACCCCAGGCGGCCGTCCGGCCCGGCGACGACGATTACGTGGCCCTTAAAGAGTATCGCCGCCCGTCTTTCCCCGGCGGCCCTTTGCAGGACGGGGCCGGGCCGGGCCAGGGCCTCCTCCTTGGGAATGCCCGTGAGGGCGGCGAATTCCCCCGGATGGGGCGTGAGGATCGCATGGCCGTGGAAAACCAGATCCGCCGCCAGGGGTATGGCGTCGGCGTCCAGGATCAGGGGCATCCCCTGTTCCTCCCGGATCAAGGCGTTTTTCAGGACGAGGGGCCGGTCGGGGGTCTTTCCCCATCCGGGGCCGAGGAGCACGGCGTCGGGATGAAAGGGACGGGCGGCCTGGGACGCGGAAGCGCCGGGATCCCGCTCCGCCGGTTCCGGGGATTCGGGCCGGGCGGTCCCCGCCGGGACAACCATTATCCCCCCGGCGCCGGCAGCCAGGATGGGATAGATGGAATCGTCCGCCACCAGCCGTATCAGGCCGGCCCCGGCGGCCTGGGCGCCCCGGGCGGCAATCCGGGCCGCGCCGGCGCCCCCCGCCGATCCGGCCCGGATCTCCACCAGCCCCCGCTCGTGCTTATAGGCGTCGCTGCGGACCGGCGGAAGGGTCCGCCGGACATTTTCCCATTCAATCAGCTCGGGCCCCCGGCGGCTGTCCAGGAGCGCGGGGGGAAAGATCTCCCGGACGGGAAGTATTATCCCCGCAAAGGGCCGGGCCGCCGGTTTGTAGAGGGCCTCCTTCAAGGGCTCCACGGCCAGGACCGCGTCGGCCCTGAGGATGGGCATGTCCCGGGTCCAGGAATCAAAATTGCCCGAAGGTATGTCGATGGAAACGATAAAGGGAGAGGCGGCCCGCCTTAAAGCGTTGAGGGCCTCCACCATCTCCAGGGCCGTCCCCCTAAGGGGGCCCTCCAGGCCGGTTCCCGCGATACCGTCAATGATAATGTCCGCCTCCGGCAGGCAGGCCCCTCCGGCTTTCCAGGCCGAGACGGAAACCCCCATGGCCTTAAGGGAACGGAGCGCCTCGGAACGGGGATTCCGCTCGCCGGCGGCGGGCACTTTGTTGATGAGGACCGCGGCGTTTTCCGCGGGGATCCAGCCGCTTACAATCAAAGCCCGGAGCATCACCAGGGCGTCGGCGCCGTTGTTCCCGGAACCGGCGGCGGCGGCAATACGCAGGCGTCCGCCGGCCTGGATGCCGCCGGCACGGACGCCGCCGGACGCCGGACTTTCGCCCCCCAGGGAGGCCCAGGCTTTGGTGAAGACCCGGGCGGCGTTTCTGCCCGCCGCTTCCACCAGGGCAAAGGGATCGAGCCCCCAGGAAGCGGAGGCTTCCCGGTCAAGTTCCCCGGCTTCTCCGGCGGAGATGAGCCGGGCGATCCGGGAACTCACGGGTTAATGCCCCCCATAAGTTCGTCGGTCCGCCACCACGCCATCTTTACCTGCCAGTAGGAGGCCAAAAGCCCCGAAATAATGCCGTCCTCGGAAAGATCAAAGACGTTGTACTCAAGCTCATCATTGTCTACCTGGATAAAACCCCGGCGCTGCCGCCTTGATCCGGCGGAGAGTACTAAAACCGAATAACCGCCGTCCACAGGAAAGGTAAGGAAAACCCGTCCGTCTTTAATAACCCCCAGCATGGAGTAGAGCAGATTTTCCTTTATCTGGCGGTCGTTTTCCACAAAGGTGTATTCAAAGAAGGGCACCTCTATAGACTCGCTGAAGGAGCCGGTCTCGGCGCTCATGATCCAGATAAAGGAACTGTCCGGCTCGGTTCCTATGGCGGCCCCTTCCCCGTCCTGGATTTCTCGGAAATAATCAACCTTTAAGTAGAGCTTCCGCTCATCCGGGGCGGCGGCGATGGTGTCGATGGAAGAAATTATCCGCCGCTTATCCGGGGGCAGGGGAATGGCGTCATCCTTCAATGGTATAAGGAACAGGAGGGTCCCGCCGCTGTCGAACCAGTAGATATTCCATCCCTGGGAAAAACGGCAGATCACCGCCAGTTCATCCTGGACCGAGGCATAGAGCCCCTCAATCCGGGGAAAGGGGGAACCCCCTATTCCCTCCTGGCCCAGGTATTCAAGAAAATGACCGTCCTGATCGAAGTGGAGGACCATGCTGTCCAGGAGGGCCTTGTTTTCAACATCAAAGCCGTGCCGCTCATAGGGAAGCTTGTCCTCCACATAGATATGCTTCCGGGAATCCACGGCAATTTCTCCCGGTTCCTGCAGGGGATAGGCGAAGGCCCAGCGGGTAACGATGCCGTTCTCTTCCATGTTGGTCCTGAGGCTCAGGGGCGGCGGGTTAGTCTCTTCGTTGTATATCATGAAGAGCAGATCCCCGTAGGAGGTAAAACGGGTGATCTTTTCGCCGTTGCCGTCGGAGATATAGAAAAAACCGTCCCGCATGGCAATCCTGGTTTTGCGCATACTCCGGTTCCCGTCCAGATTGTAGAGATCGATCTGATCCTCCAGCCGTCCTATATCAAGGCTGAAAATATCCTCCCGGCCCACCGAAGACACACCGGTCTTTGTACAGGACAGCCACAACAGTCCACAGAGCGCGATCAACAAGGGCTTCATATCCTGATTTTATCCGGTAACCAATGCCGAAGCAATACGCGGCTTGCCAGAGGAAGGGTAAAGCGGTACAGTACTGATATGCTCGATGCTTTTATCAAGGCTCTGTTCGGCTCCCAGCATGAGCGGGACCTTAAAGCGCTGCTGCCCATACTGCACGCAGTCAACGAAAAGGAAAGCTGGGCGGCTTCCCTGCCGGCGGAGACATTTCCCCAGGAAACCGCCCGGTTCCGGGAACGTTTTTCCCGGGGAGAAAGCCTGGACAGCCTGCTCCCCGAAGCCTTTGCCCTGGCCCGGGAGGCCAGCCGGCGGAAGCTGGGGGAACGGCCCTACGACGTACAGGTCCTGGGATCCATCGTGCTGCACCAGGGCAAGATCGTGGAGATGAAAACCGGCGAAGGCAAGACCCTGATGAGCGTCGCCGCCGCCTACCTTAACGCCATCCCCGGCAAAGGCGTTCACGTGGTAACGGTGAACGATTACCTTGCCGGCCGGGACGCGGACTGGATGCGGCCGGTTTTCAGCTTCCTGGGAATCACCGTGGGGACCATCCTTTCGGATATGGACAACGAAAGGCGGAAGCGGAACTACCTCTGCGACATTACCTACGGAACCAACAATGAATTCGGCTTTGACTATCTGAGGGATAACATGCACTGGGATATGGGCAGCCGGGTTCAGCGGGGACATAATTTCTGCGTGGTGGATGAGATTGACTCCATCCTCATTGACGAAGCCCGGACTCCCCTGATCATCTCCGGCGCCGCCGAGGACGATACCTTTAAGTTCGCCGAAGTAGACAAGCTTCTGGGCAGCCTGACGGAGGTAAAGAAGAAAGCGGACGGCGACTATCCCGACGAAACCCAGGGGGAAGAGGTTGCCGGGGATTATAAAATAAACGAGAAGAACAAACACGTCTCTTTCAGCAACGCGGGGCTGACAAAAATCGAGGAGATTCTACAGAAGCGGAATCTTATCTCCGGGTCCATCGTGGACGAGCAGAACTTTGAATACATCCACTACTTTACCCAGGCCCTGCGGGCCCATAAGCTCTTTCATATCGATGTGGATTATGTCGTTCAGGACGGGCAGGTCCAGATTGTGGACGAGTTCACCGGCCGCATACTCCACGGGAGGCGCTACTCCGACGGGCTCCATCAGGCGATTGAGGCCAAGGAACGGATCAAGATAGCCCAGCGGAACCGGACCCTGGCGACCATCACCTTTCAGAATTACTTCCGGCTCTACGAAAAAATTTCCGGCATGACCGGGACCGCCGATACGGAGGCGGTGGAATTCAGCAAGATCTACAATCTGGATGTGGCGGTGATCCCCACAAACCTTCCGGTAATCAGGAACGACGAGGACGACGTGGTTTACCTGAACGAGGAGGATAAATTCAAGGCCCTCTGCGATGAAATTACCGCGGCCTACAAGAAGGGTCAGCCCATGCTGGTGGGAACCGTGTCTATCGAAAAATCGGAAACCCTCTCTGCCCTCCTTACCCGGCGGGGGATACGCCACGAAGTCCTCAACGCCAAAAACCATGCCCGGGAGGCGGCAATTATCGCCGAGGCGGGGTCCAAGGGGGCGGTTACCATCGCCACCAATATGGCCGGCCGGGGTACGGATATTAAGCTGGGGGGCAGCCCGGAACACCGGGCCCGGAAGCGGACGGGTACCAACGCGGCCCCGGAACAATACGCCGAAGCCTACAGGGAGGAATACGAAAAGTGGAAAAAAGACTACGAAGAAGTTAAGTCCCTGGGAGGCCTCTATGTGATCGGCACCGAACGGCATGAAAGCCGCCGTATCGACAACCAGCTCCGGGGCCGCTCCGGCCGGCAGGGGGATCCGGGAAGATCGAAATTCTTCATCTCCATGGACGACGACCTGATGCGCCTTTTCGGCGGCGCCAATATCAAGAACCTCATGTCCAGGATAGGCATGGAACCGGGGGAACCCATCTATCATCCCTGGCTCAGCAAAAATATCGAAAAGGCCCAGAAAAAGGTGGAGGAGCGGAACTTCGAGATCCGCAAGCACCTTTTGGAGTATGACGATGTCCTTAACCAGCAGCGCAAGTTTATCTACGAGCAGCGGGATGCCATACTGCAGGATGCCGCCCTTATCAAAAGAGTGAACGACGCCACCATCGATATGATAGACGCTGCCCTGGAGGAGTACGAAAAAACCCTGCGCCGGGACATGTCCGCCGCGGAGAAGGATCTTGCCGCTTATCTGAAGGATCGGTTCGGCTACAGGTACGAGGAAAGAAAAGACGACGCCCGTAATCCGGGGGATCTGAAAAAACGGATCATCGCGGATATTGAGGGGGACCTCAGGGAAAAGGAAGCCCTGGCGGGGGGGACGAATCTCAACGCCTTCATCAGAATTCAATACCTCCAGGCCATAGACCGCAAGTGGCTTGACCATCTTGAAAATATGGAGGCCCTTCGTGAGGCGGTACACCTTCGGGGTTATGCCCAGAAGAATCCCCTCACGGAGTACAAGGTTGAAGGCTTCCAAATTTTCGACGCCATGATTGATACGATACGCCAGGAGATAGCCTCCCGGGTCCATTTGGTACGGGTCCAGGCGGCGGAAGAGCGGAATGTCCAGAGCCGGTCCATTGCCGCGGTCCAGTCCGCCAATCACGGCAGCGTTACCGCCTTTGGGGGAAGCGGCGCGCCCGCCGGTCCTTCCTCCCGGTCTCAGCCGGATACCGCCACGGTGGTCCGGGTCTATCCCAAGGTAGGACGGAACGACCCCTGCCCCTGCGGCAGCGGGAAGAAGTATAAATTCTGTCACGGCCGTTAGGCCGCCAAAACGACGGAGGCTGTTTTGCACAAGGACCTGGGTATCGGCATCGATGTGGGCGCCACCAAGATCAAATGCGGCGTCGTTGACGAACAGGGCTCCATCCTGGCAACCAGAACCATGGAATCCTGGCGTTATACGGCGCTGGAGGACAACATAAAGCTCCTCATCTCCCTGGTAAAGGAACTGCTTGAAGGATTCGATATCCGCCGTTTCAACAGTATCGGCGCAGGCCTGCCCGGTACCGTGGACGATGCCCGGGGGGTTGTGGTATACACCCCCAATCTGCACTGGAACGATCTGGTCCTGGCGCCGGTGCTGGAGGGGGAAACCGGTTTGGCGGTCCGGCTGGTACAGGATACCGCCGCCGCAGTGTGGGGGGAGTACCTCTTCGGCGCAGGCCGGGGACTGCAGAATGTAGTCTGCGCCACCGTGGGCAGCGGCATCGCCTGCGGCATTATCATCAACGGAGAGCTATACGGCGGCGCAAGTCATACCGCCGGAGAAATAGGCCACATCCACATCGAAGACGATCCCATCGAATGCGCCTGCGGCAATACGGGCTGCCTGGAAGCGCGGGCCTCGGGCCGGGGACTGGTCAAGCTGTTTATGCGGGGGATTGAGCGGGGAGGACATACGGAACTTACCAGGCGGCTCTCCCCGGATCAGATAGACGCTCCGGCGATATTTGCCGCCGCCGGGGCGGGGGATACATTCTGCGCCGGGGTGATTGACGAAATGGTACGCTACCTTGCCAAAGGGCTCGCCGCCACGGCGGTGGTGCTGGCCCCGGATGCGGTAATTATCTCCGGCGGCCTTTCCTCGGAGGAGGAACTGCTCTTCAAGCCCCTGACCCGTTACTTCTACCACTATGCCTATCGCAGCGTCCGCAGCCATGTACGGCTTGAACTGGCCCAACTCGGCGCCGACGCCCCGCTCATCGGCGCATCCGCCCTGTACCGGGCCCGCGGCTACCAGGGGAAACGGTAAGCCCGGCGGACCGTGTCCGGCGGACGCTGTCCGGCGGACGCTACCCGTCCTGTCTTATAAAGGCGTCCCGGTATCCGCTTCCCTTGAAACGCCGCAGCAGGGCGCCGCTTTCGCCCGGATTAACCGGTCCCAGGAGGATGCGGTAAACGGGGCTCTCCGGGCTGCCGCCGCTTTGAACCGCCAGCGGGTAGGTTCTTCCAATCCTGTTAAGCTCTGACTCCACCGCTTCGGCCCTGCTGAAGGCGCCCAGCTGCAGGTAATACTTTCCCTGCTCAAGCCGGCTGATTACGGGCACCGAAAAGATCGAATACGCCGGGCCGGGAACCGTTTCCGCCGGAGGCCCCTCCGGCGCTGCGGCAAGAGCCGGAACGGGATCAATAACGTACCGGGGATCAATAAAGGGCTCGGTTACCAGTTGGAGCTCCTCCGCCGCCGGGGGAATACCGGGCACTATCCGATCCTCGGGAATGGTCCGGCCGGCGGACTCAGGGGGCCGTTCTTCGGCGGGAACCAGGGTCAGGTCGTAGGCGCCGGCGTCCCAGGGTAGAGCCTCCTCCGGCACAGCGGCGCCGGAAGCGGCGTCAGGGACGGCGCCGGCATCCCAGGACAGAGCCTCCTCCGGCACAGCGGCGCCGGGGACGGTATCAGGAACTGATCCGCCGGCAATCGGCGGAGGGGGAGCCGTTTCCGGCTGATAACGCGGCGCCGCCTCCACGTCCGGCGGGATATAGGGCTGTTCCGCAATGTCCGGTTCAGGCAGAACCCCGGGAAGGGCCGCCGGGGAATCGCCGGTTCCGGGAGGGTAGACAAGCGGGGGGGGAACCGTTTCGGGCAGATCCGCAATCCCGCCCTGTTCCCCTGCAGCCCCCGGACTTACCGCCCAGGGGTCCCGGGGATCCTCCGTAACGGCCTGCCGGGAGGCTTCGGGCAGATCCACAAAATCTTCACCGGTCCCGGCGGCGGAAGGACCGTTCAGGGTCTCCGCTATCCGGGCCCTGGGATCGTAGTCGGGATCGCCGCTGGAACCAAGTCCTTCAATAAACCGGGAAAAGGCAATGGGATCCGAAGGCTGGGTCATGCGGATCCTGCCTATGGACCGGCTCTGGAGGCCGACGGCCTCCGCGGCGTCCCGGGATACCACCGCCAGAAGGCCCGGAGAATCCAGACCCACCGCCACGATAACCCGGACGGTCTTTCCCGTCTCAAGGTTGGTAATATCCACCACCGTATTCCGGGGAAAGGAATTGGTCGCCGCATAGTAACCCCCCTCGGGGAGCTCTCCGTTCGGGGCCACCGCCGCGGCGCCTTCCCAGACGGAGGCGCCCTGCAATAGCAGCAGGGCGGCGGCGGCAAGCGCTGTAACTGCCTGTTTCTTCATCATACCGTACCTCATCTTTTGTTACCTCTCCTGCAGGCGGGAAACAATCGCCCGGGCCGCATTCCTGGCGGCGGCGAATTCCTCACCGGGAACCGTCTCCGGGCCGCCGTTAAGCTGTTCTTCGTATATAAACCGGCGCGGCCTGGTGCTGAAAAGCCTAAGGGATATGCGCCGGGGTTTCGGATTATCCGGGGAATCCTGAAATTCCAGCAGGGCCAGCACAAAAAAATCGGCCCCCCCCTCCAGCGCTTCATTAAAGGATCCCTCGGCCTCACCGGGAAGCGGCTTGTCCGGCGCCCCGGAGAGCCGGAGAACCGGGGCGCTGCTGACGATATGGCCCGCGTCGAAAAACGCATCCATCAGGCCGCTTTCCCAAATGCCCGAGGACTCCGCCGCCGCTCCTTCCGCAATACCCGTTTCGACAACCAAAAAAGAAACGGTCGCCGCGGAGGCGGGAAAAACGGCCAGGGCCGTAAAAAAAAGAACCGGGAGCCGGTGTTTAAGCGCCATAGAATCCTCCGCTTATCTATCGGCAAAAACGGCGGGGGACTATAGGGGGGTGAAGCGGCGGCTCCATGAAATGAAGCTCCCCGTGTCCTGAAGGCTGAACTGGCTCATATATCAAAAAAAGGTAACCACGAACAGACACGAACCATCACGAACAGCAGCGCGTTATGCCGGTTGCTCTCCTTCCTTCCCGTTCCGCCTGTTTCCGCAAACAATGGTACCGGACAAGCCGTTCGGATGTCCGGACAGGTCATTCGGACCACCAAACAGGCCGTCCGGGGATCTTCCGGGCTGCCGCGGCTCTATGGTCAAACTGACAGCGGCGTTCACCGTGCCGCCGCCGCCGGATCCACAAAAAACGCCGGGGCCGCGGCTGTTTGACAGCCGCCGGCTTTCCGGGTAAGCTGTTCCGGGGCCGGAAACCGGCGCCTTTCCATGGAGCAATCCGCCGATGCGTTACTATGCCGTCCAGGTAAAAACACGATCCGAAGAGGTATACATTAAGCTCTTCAAGGCCCTGCACCCCGGCGTGCCGGTGGAGATGTACTTTCCCAAACGGAAAATCGACATACGCCGGAAGGGGGCGGTGCTTCATACCACCCCCGCGGTTTTTCCGGGCTACGTTTTTCTGGAGCTCGACGACGGGGAGGACATCCTCAACTACCACTGGCTCTTCCGCAGAACCGACGGATTTTTCCGCTTTCTGCGCTCAAATCAGGATATTTCTCCCCTTCAGGGCAGGGATCTGGAGGGGGTAATCCACTTTATCAAAAACGTGGGCCCCCTGGCGGGAAAGTCCCGGGTGTACTTTGATGAAAATTCCCGGATTGTGGTGGCGGACGGCCCCCTGATGGGCCTTGAGGGAAGGATAATAAAGGTCGATAAAAGAAAGGGACGGGCAAAGATCAAACTGGATCTGTACAAGGAAGCCTTTGCCGTTGATCTTGCCTTTGAAGTTATTGAAGCCAAGGGAACGTAAGCGGCCCATAGAGGCTTTCCCAAAACTTCAGTTTTTGGGAAAGCTGCCTTAGATTTATATGAAAAAACGGGCTTTTGACCGTTTTTTCGGAAGCTTTTCCCGAAACTAACCGGGTTTTGGGAAAAGCTCCGAAAATCGGGATTTTTTGCAGGGACATGCAAAAAAGTAACCAGGCGCAGCAGGCTGTCGGGGGCCTTATCGAAAAAAATGACTACCTTCAAACCGGGACGTTTATACATTATCGGGGCGGGGTTTGCCGGCCAAACGCTGGCGAACGAGATTAGGGCCAAGGCCGTTTTCGGCGAAGTCGTAGCCTTTCTGGACGACGACCCGGCAAAGATAGGCCGTAAAATCGATGGCATCCCCGTATTGGGTCCCATCCGGGACGTAGCCCGGCTCCTCAGAATGAACCCCGCGGACGAGGCTGTCATCGCCATCCCCAGCGCCAGCCGGGAGTATCTTAAAGAATTGTACGGCATACTGAAAAGGGCGGGCTTTGAACGAATCCGCATCCTGCCGGGGATCTCCCAGATTATCGAGGGGGACGCCCACCTGATCCAGACCCGTTCCATCGATCCCCAGGACCTTTTGGGCAGGACTCCGGTGGCGGTAAATCTAAAACAGAGCCTCTCCTATCTGCGGGGCAAGCGGGTCCTGGTAACCGGCGCCGGCGGTTCCATAGGTTCGGAACTGTGCAGGCAGCTCCTCTCCGGGGGGGCCTCCCGGCTCTACCTTTTCGGCCACGGCGAGAATGCAATCTACCAGATTGACCGGGAACTCCGGCTCCTCCAGGAAGAGGGGGTGGGTGAAAAAGCTACCCTCATCCCCATCATCGGGGATCTGAAGGACGGGGACTATATGGACTACATCATCGGCCGCCTTAAGGCCGATGTCATTTTCCACGCCGCCGCTTATAAACACGTCCCCATGATGGAAGAAAACCCCGTGGCGGCCATCGAAAATAATTTCTTCGGTACGGATAACCTGGTCCGCTCCTCCCGGAAACACGGGGTTAAGCGCTTCGTCCTCATTACCACCGATAAAGCGGTGGACCCCGTCTCGGTTTACGGGGTTTCCAAGTACCTCTGCGAACGGCTGGTACTGGAAGCTTCGGCCTCCGCGGAAAACGGCGAATCCCACTTTATGGTGGTCCGCTTCGGCAATGTCCTGGGCTCCCGGGGTTCGATCATGCCCCTCTTCCAAAAACAGATTGAAAAGGGAGGCCCCGTAACCATAACCCACCCCGATATGAAGCGATGGTTTATGACCATCCCCGAAGCCTGTTCCCTGGTGCTCAAGGCCGGCGGGGTCGGTGAAAACGGCAACCTCTATCTCCTGGACATGGGGGAGCCGGTACGCATTCGGGACATGGCGGAACAGATGATCCGTTTCTACGGATTCGAGCCCGAAGAGGATATCGCCATCGAATACATCGGGACCCGTCCCGGAGAAAGGATGGACGAACGGCTCTGGGGGAAAGACGAAAGGCCGGTGAACACCGAATTTAAGCGTATACAGCGGATCGAACGGCAGAGGCCCCCCGTTCTGGATCTTCCCGGCTTGATGCATAAGCTGCGGCCCATCTGCCGCTTCGATTCTGAAAAGCCCGGCATGTACCGGAACAACGGCCTGCTCCGAAGGGTACTGCAGGAAGCTATCCCAAACCTCGGCATTCCCCAGCATGTCCACGGATAATATTCCCTTTGCCTTTCCCTGTTTCGGCAGGGAAGAAGAAGAGGCGGCGATCCGGGCGCTCCGATCCGGCTGGATCACCACCGGCCCCGAAACTCTGGCCTTTGAAAAGGAATTCGCCGCCTTTCTGGAAAATCCCCAGGATTTTCTAAAAAGCGCCGGGCCCGATCCGGCGCGGCCCTCCGGCGGCCCGGCGCTACATTTTCCGCAGTCTTCGCCGCTTATTTGCCTGGCGGTAAATTCCGCAACCTCCGGCCTCCACCTGGCCCTGGAGGCCCTGGGCATCGGCCCCGGAGACGCGGTGGCGGTTCCCTCCTATACTTTCACCGCCACCGCCGAAGTGGTCCGTTATCTGGGGGCGGAGGCGGTCTTCGTCGATACCGCCCCGGATAGTTTCCACATGGATCCCCGGGCCCTGGAAAGAACGCTGGACCGGCTTAACCGGGGCCTTCCCGCCTATCCGCCCCGCAGGGGAACTTCCGGACAGGGTTTCGGTCCCCGGGGCCGTCCCGGAGCGGTAATACCGGTCCACTACGGCGGCCTCCCCTGCAATATGAAAGCAATTCTGGCCGTCTGCCGGAAATACGGCGCCGGGGTCGTCGAAGATGCGGCTCACTCTTTCCCCTCCCTTATTCCCGGAACGGACGATTCCGCAGCATGGGAATTCGCCGGTACTTTGGGGGACACCGGGGTGTTTTCCTTCTATGCGACCAAAACCATCACTACCGGGGAGGGAGGTATGGCGGTCTGCCGGGATCAAAACCTGGCAAGACGCATGGAGGTGATGCGGTCCCACGGCATAGACCGGACTATATGGAACCGCTATACCGGTAAAAAGGCCTCCTGGTACTACGAAGTAACGGCGCCGGGATTCAAGTACAATATGCCCGATATGCTGGCTGCCATAGGCCGGGTCCAGCTCCGGCGGGCGGCGGAATTTCTGAGGATGAGACGGAGCATAGCCCGCCGCTACGACGAAGCCTTTGCGGAGGACGAGCGTTTTCTTCTTCCCCCCACGGGCGCGGGGGATGCGAGACATCTCTACCCCCTGCGGCTTAATCCCGCCGCCCTGTCTCTTTCCCGGGACGGCTTCATCAAAAAATTGCAGGAAGCGGGGATCGGCGTTTCGGTGCACTTTATTCCCCTCCACATCATGCCTTATTATCAAAAATGGTATAAACTGGAAAAGGATGATTTCCCTGAATCCTGCAGGAATTTTGAACGGGAAGTCTCCCTCCCCATCTGGCCGGGGATGGGGGAAGAACAGGTACGGCGGGTTATCGGCGCAGTAAAAAACGCTGCGGCGGGGTAATTCCCCGCAGGCCAAGGGCGGGGAATGGACCCGCCTGCGAATCAACCGGGTTCCCGAACAGGTTCCATTGAACCGGCGGTAAAGGACAACGTGAAGGATACACCCCTGTTTGCGGAAAACATTGCCCCCGGACATTCACTCTATGCGGTGGTGATCCGCTCTCCGGCGGCCAGGGGAAAAATCAAAGCCCTGGAATGTCCCCGGCTCCCCGGAAACTATACTTTGATCAAGGCGCCGGATATACCCGGAAAAAACCAGCTTGACGATCTGCCTGTTCCTGTTCTGGCCGCCGAATCGGTTTCTTATATTGGGGAACCTGTGGCCCTGTTGGCGGGATCCGACGAGGTACGGCTTGAGGAATACGCCGGCCAGTGCCGGGTGGTGGTAGATGAGGAGAGTCCCTCTTTTTCCCGGAGTTCCTTTCCCCCCGGGGCGGTACTGGCCCGGCGGGATATACACATCGGAGATGCGGAAGAGGCTTTTTCCGAAGCGGTCCGGATCTTAGGGGGAAATTACCGGACCAGTATCCAGGACCACTGGTGCTCCGATCCCGGCGGAGCGGTGGCAATCTTTACCGAAACCGCTGAAGATTTCGCCGGAGACCCGCGGGAAGAGAAAGCTTCCGGTAAAGAAAAGGCGGCCCGTAAAAAAAAGCGGCTGCGGGAGAAACTGCTCATCCATACCGCCACCCAATGGCCCTTTCATGTAAAACGTTCTATCGTTTCGATGCTCAATATCGATCCCGGCATGGTGGCGGTAGAACCTTCCCTTATCGGCGTACACCTGGACGGTAAGATCTGGTATCCCTCCCTCATCGCCTGCCACGCCGCCCTGGGAGCCTTCCTCCTGAAAAAAACGGTACGGATCATCCCCACCCGGCTGGAAAACTTCCGCTATGCCCCCAAGCGGAACGGAGTGGAACTGCGGTTCCGCAGCGCCCTGGGCGAAGGGGGCCGGCTTCTGGGGACGGAGATCAGCCTCATCACCGACATGGGAGCCCAGGAGGTCTTTACCGAAGAGATCCTGGACCGGACCTGCCTTGCCGCCCTGGGCCCCTACAATTGGGAGACCGCCATTATTCAAGGCGCCGCCATCAGAACCAATGTTCCTCCCGCGGGTTCCTTTTCCGGATTCGGCATGGCCCAGGGTTTTTTCGCCTCCGAACGGCAGGCCTCCCGCATCGCCGACGCCCTGCGGATAGATCCCGCGGAGTGGAGAAAACAGTTTTTCTCCAAAAACCCCGCCCTTTCCATGGGCATACGCCACAGAGATCATATCCTCATGGAGGAACTGCTTGACACCACCACGGCCATGAGCGACTACCGCCGGAAATGGGCCTCCTTTGAACTTCTGCGGGTTCACCGCCGGAAACGGCGGGATGAAGAAAAGGGCGAACCCCTCCGGGGCATAGGCATAGCCGTGGCCTATCAGGGAAGCGGCTTCCTCTATGCCGGCCGGGACCGGGGAACCTATTCGGTGGAACTGACCCTGGACAAGGAGGGCTTCCTGGAGATCCGGACCAGTATGGTTTCCTCGGATCAAGAGCATATACTCCTCTGGCAGAGCATTGCCGCGGAGATCCTCACCCTGGAAGCCGGAGCCGTCCGGGTAGTTTCGGACAATACGGAGGGGGTCCCCGATTCGGGACCCGCCTGTCTCTCCCGGAACGTAACGGTGATCACCCACCTGGTGGAGCGGGCCTGCGGGGTTATACGGAAGCAGCGTTTTCGGGATCCCCTGCCCATCACAGTACGCCGGTCCTACCATCCCGCCAGGGCCGCAGGCTGGGGAGAGCGGCCCGTCGATCAGAATGTCCTGACCCATTTAAGCTGGGGCGCGGCGGTGGCGGAGGTGGAGATCGATCCCGTGGAGTACAGTCCCCGAATCAAAGGGGTTTGGCTGGGGATCGACGGCGGACGCATCCTCTCGGAAAGCAGGGCCCGGCGCTCCCTCAAACTGGGGGCCATCCACGCCCTGAGCTGGGCCTCCCGGGAAGAGCTTGTCTACGAAGAGGGCCGCATCCCCGATGCGTACTTTCATAATTACAGCATCCTTTCACTCCGGGAAATACCCCCAATCCATATTGATTTCATCTGGAACGACACGGTAAACCCTAAGGGTATCGGGGAACTCCCCTTCAACTGTATCCCCGCCGCCTATGTGCAGGCGGTTTCCCAGGCCATGGACTATCCCTTTGAAAAGATACCCCTCACCGCCAAGGATGTATGGGACGCAAAAAAGAAGCTCGAAGAAAAGGAGCATGAAGCATGACCATAGGGTTTATCCTGAACGGCGAGGACGTAGTAGTTAAGACCGAAGCGGACCGCCGGCTGCTGGACCTACTGCGGAATAACTTCAAGCTGCCCGGCGCTAAACTTGGCTGTCTGGGGGGAAAGTGCGGAGCCTGTTCGGTGATTCTCAATGGTGAAGTAGTCCCCTCCTGTATCATCCCCGCCTTCAGTATCAGGGGAAGCGAGATAATAACTATAGAGGGCTTTGCCCAAACCGAAGAATACCGGGATATCGCCGCAGGTTTTTCCCAGGCGGGGGTGGAAAACTGCGGATTCTGCGATACGGGAAAGATTTTCGCCGCCGAGACCCTGCTGGCAAAGGCGGTCCGGCCTTCCCGGGAGGAGATCCTCGCCGGTTTTGAGGGTATAAACTGCCGCTGTACGGACCCGGACAGCCTGGTGGGCGGAGTGTTGGCCGCCGCGGATATCCGCCAACGGAGATTGTATGGACGCTCCCCATAGCCAGGTCTTCTTTCCATCGGGCTTTTCCGAATTATTCGCCGTTTGGACCCGCTTTCCCGATGCGGTTCTCTTCGCCGGAGGAACCGAACTGGTCAGAAGCCAGGACGGACGCCTCCTGGTCCTTCCCCGGAACATACTTTCCCTCAACCAGATGGATGAATTACAGCGTATCACCCG
Source organism: Treponema sp. (assembly GCA_031276965.1). Taxonomy (GTDB): domain Bacteria; phylum Spirochaetota; class Spirochaetia; order Treponematales; family Breznakiellaceae; genus JAISMC01. The sequence goes on along the minus strand of JAISMC010000174.1, from coordinate 11,367 downwards.
GACAGAGCGTTATCTTGAAGTCGGAGCCATGGTAAAACTAAACGAGATTATCCAGTTGGGGAAAACAGTACCCGAGGTCCTCTCCATGACCCTCCGGGGCATCGCCGGCCCCTTCCTCCGCAATATCGCCACCATCGGGGGAAACCTCTGCAGCTCCCGCCGGAAGATGGATGCCGCCGCCCCCATGATAGCTCTGGACGCCCGGTACGAGCTGCGTTCCGCCGCCCAGGTCCGGTGGATCTCCGCATCCCGTTTCTCCTCCCTTCCGGGTCCCCCGGCCTTTAACCGTCAGGAGTTGTTAACCCGCATCCGCATCCCCCTGGAGCAGTGGGACTACTCGCTCTGCCGTAAAATGCAGCCCTCCCGGCCGGGAGAGCCTGGAGAAGGGGCGGCGGTCTTTATCGCCCAAATTCAGAAAAACATCCTTACCGAGATCCGGGTGGTCTTTGCCGGTCAAATCGTCCTCCGGGACAAAAACAGCGAAACCTTTCTCGCGGGAAAACAGCTTCCCCTGGACCGGAGGGAAGCTAAACAGTTTGTGGAGCTCTGGAAAACCTACCTTTCTGCGGTGGAGATCCCTTCAACCATACTTCAGGCAAAATTACTCAATTTTATAGAAGCAGGAATTCTTGGCCTTACCGATTGAATTTCTTCCGCCTCCTATAGTATAGTTCAGTAACTGAACAACCATAGGGGATCATAGAGTGTGTTTCGGCTGCCTATGCTGACCTGATGGCTCAATCGCTATGGTCTCTGCCGGAATCGTTCCATGTTCCGGAAGTCTTTTTTTGCCCTAAAATCATGTTCAATACAGCCGATTCCGAATACCGCATTCTGGAAAACATCTACGATTCTCCGGTACAGCCTTTCAGGCAGCGGGATCTTGCCCATATTGCCGGTATTTCTCTGGGAATGACCAACTCCATCCTGAAAAGACTGGCAAAAAAAGGGTGGATCTCGATCAAAAAACTAAACAGCCGTACCATTCAGTATGTCATTACCCCCGAGGGTATCAACGAGGTGATCCGCCGGAGTTACCGTTACTTTAAGCGGACCATACGGAACGTGGTCTTCTACAAGGACAAAATCGAAGAAGTCCTCTACCGGGCCAGCGGCGAAAATATTGGCGCCGTTTTTTTAATCGGAAAAAGCGATCTTGAATTCATCGTAGAACATGGCTGTAGTCTCTATGAATTGCGTCTTCTAAAGTTTTTTGATGAAAAAACCGCCAGGGACGCCTTGTTTGAGGGCGTTTTGATGGTTTATTCCGAAAATTTTACCTGTCCCGGTCCCGAATCCGGTAAGAATACTCTGTATTTATCCCAAATAGTGCTCCATCAACGGTTAAACTACGGGAATCAGACGGGATGAGCCGGGAATTCGGCTTTCATTTTGAAGACCGGACAACCTGGGTACATATTCAGGATAGTTTTCCCCTCCTGCATACAATAAAAGAGGCCTTTAACCAGGAGGGAGCGGTCCTTTTGGTCTGCGATACCCATACCGAGGCCTTTGCCGGAGCTGTCCTGGGCCGGACTGCTCCGGAAGATACCGCTCTTTGCGTGCTTCCCCCGGGGGAAACCGCGAAGACCTGGTCCTCGGTTGAGGCCATTATAAGCGCCGCCCGCGGGGCCGGTTTGGGGCGGGACGGCCTCTTTATCGGCCTGGGCGGCGGGGTAACCGGCGATTTAACCGCCTTTGCCGCTTCGGTTTACATGCGGGGCGCCCGGCTCTGCCTGATTTCCACCACCCTTCTGGGGATGGTAGACGCCTCGGTAGGGGGCAAAGCGGGGTTTGACCTCCTGGGCATCAAAAACCTGGCGGGGAGTTTCTATCCCGCGGAGCATGTGTACATGCCCCTGGAGGCCCTTTCTTCCCTTCCCGGACGGGAATGGAAGTCCGGCCTGGGAGAGTTGATCAAAACCGCCGTCCTTGAAGAGGGAGAAACCATGTTCACCCTCCTCAAGGCCATGCCGGCGGAATCCTTTCGCCGGAAGCCGGAACAGACCGGGGAGCTCATCGCCCGATCGGTTGAGGTGAAAGGACATATCGTGGAGGCGGATCCCAGGGAAACCGGTTCCGGGCGGGCCCTCCTCAATTTGGGCCACACCTTCGCCCACGCGCTGGAATCCGCCGCCGGATTGGGCGTTCTTTCCCACGGGGAGGCCGTAGCCTGGGGCCTGGTCCGTTCCTGCGAACTGGGGCTGGCCTTGGGGATTACCCCCCCGGAACGGGCCCGGAAAATAATCCGCTGTGTCGAGGATTACGGCTGCGAAACGGCCGCCCCCCATCCGCTGATGAGCGGGGACCACAATTCCACGGCAGATTACACCGAAACTTTTTTTAACGCCCTGGGGGGCGATAAAAAAAGAAGGGGCGGAAAACTTACCTTTATTGTTCCCGCCGCCGAACGGGCGGTTTCCCTTGGGGCGGATGCGGTCCCGAAACAGCTTTTAAGAGATATCATCAGGGGGGTACGCCATTGACTAAGAGAAAGGCGGGAGTAATTGCGGTGATTCTCGGATTAGCGGCCCTTGTCTTCCCCGTCTCCGCCCAGGAGCTTGACGGCGGCTCAAACGGCGGCGATGCTTCAGACGGCGCCGGAGGGTTCTCCCTTGAAGAAGAAGCCGGCGGCGCTGCGGCGTCTCCCCAGGCGGAACCCGCGGCCGGCGAAGAGACCATCCCTTACTATATCCGTACCATCGACTTTAACGTTATCGGCCATACCCGGCACTTTGCCCTCTTTTATGTGGGCGAATTCAAAAGGGGGGAACGAATCACCGGCAAGACCAATCTGGAAAAGTATATTGCGGAAAAAACCAGAATCCTCTATAACCAGCGGGTACTGGAGGAGGTCCACATCAGTTATACCGCCGGCGAAGCGGACGCCGGCGGAGTCCCGGTGGACATCCTGGTAAACGTCAAAGATACCTGGAACTTCATCGCCATCCCCTGGTTCGAATATGACAGCAATTCGGGGATGGAGATAACTCTCAAGACCCGGCATTATAACTTCCTTGGAACCATGAGCCCCCTGCGGATCGATCTGGGCTATAAAAAAGATGACGATGAAGCCAATGGAAGCTTCTTTGTTGACATCGATTCGGATATCCCCTTTACCGCCTTCGGGTATAAGTGGAATTTTAACTTCGACAATTCTTTCTCCTACGGGGAAAAGATCCAGTATGAAAATACCACGGGCATCGCCATGGATATACCCGTTGAACGGACTACCCTTACCTTTGGCTTTGAGCAGGGATTTTCGGTCAATGAAGAAAATGATGATAAGTACAAGGCGGAATACGGAGAATATTTTGAAGATATCTGGTATACGTCCAGCGAACTTTACGTCCAGTGGAAAATTCCCCTGGGGCTTAAAATCCCCAATTTTGGCGAATTAACCTATACCCCCAAAATCGCGGAAGCCATAAACTACCGGCCCCTGGGGAATATCGGTTATCTCCGTACCGGACCGGAAACTATTTTCGATCATACCCTGGGCTTCGGCGAAGTTAACTGGGCAGGCAATTACCGCAAAGGCCTGAACGTGTCCCTTTCCAATAGTAATACCTTTAATAATTATAAAATAAAATTGGATAATGAGATTGATTTTACCGCCGTGGGTCATCTGCCCCTGGCTGAACGCCTGGGCATGTCCGGCCGGTTTCAATACCGGCAATGGTTTTCCGGACCGAACGAGAGCGATATTTACGACGATGCGGGGGATGTTCTGCGGGGAATAAAAAACAGTTCCTTCGACGCCAAATATATGTTCTCCCTCAATCTCGACTTTCCCATTTTGATTAAACGCTTCGATGCGGCCAAATCGCTCTACAGCCGCCACATGCGGGTTTTCAGCTTTGACCTCCACGCCTCCCCCTTTATCGATATGGCCGTGGTGGATAATTCCGAGCCCATGGACGAGGACAATTCCTACAAAAACTTTTTAATTACCGGCGGTCTGGAACTGATCCTCTTCCCCCATTTTATGCGCAGTATCTATCTCAGGGTCAGCGCCGGATTTAATTTGGCCTACTATTTTCAAACCCACTATATCCCTTCGGGAATCAACCGGGAGCTTTTCATAGGCCTCGGTCATCACTATTAAGGCCGTTCATAAGGAAATATGACAAGTATAGCGGTAATAGGTACAGGTTATGTGGGACTGGTTTCGGGCGCCTGCCTGGCGGACTTTGGCAATACTGTAATCTGCGTGGACAACAATGCGGAAAAGGTAGACTCCCTCCGGCGGGGAATTATCCCCATCTTTGAACCGGGCCTTGACGCAGTAGTCGCAAGGAACGTTCAGGCAGGACGGCTTGCCTTTACCGCCGGTATAGATGAGGCGGTAAAAAACAGCGCCGTGGCGTTTATCGCTGTCGGCACCCCCCCGGCGGATGACGGCAGTGCGGATCTCCGTTATGTGGAAGAAGCTGCCCGGAGCATAGGCCGGATCATCGAAAACTATACGGTGGTGGTCGATAAAAGTACCGTGCCCGTCGGTACCGGCCGCAGGGTGGCAGCGTGGATTGGGGAGGAGCTTGATAAACGGGGCCGCGGCACGGCCTTCGATGTGGTTTCCAATCCCGAGTTTCTGCGGGAAGGCTCGGCGGTACAGGACTTTACCCATCCCGACCGGGTGGTAATTGGTTCCGAAAGCGAAAGGGCCCGGCAGCTTATGAAAGATGTCTACCGCGCCCTCTATCTAAACGAGACCCCCTATATCGAAACCAATCTTGAATCGGCGGAGATGATCAAGTATGCGTCCAACGCCTTCCTGGCGGTTAAAATTACCTTTATTAATGAGGTGGCCAATCTCTGCGAAAAGGCCGGCGCCAATGTCCAGGATGTGGCCAAGGCCATGGGCAGGGACGGCAGAATCGGCGCCAAGTTTCTGCACCCCGGCCCCGGCTATGGCGGCTCCTGTTTCCCCAAAGATACCCGGGCCATGGCCAAAACCGGCCGGGACCACGGCGAACCGCTTTCCATAGTGGAAACCACAATCCGGGCAAATGAACGGCAAAAACAGCGGATGACAGCAAAAATCGAAGCCGGCCTCGGCGGTCCCGGTTCCCTGGCGGGTAAAATTATCGCCGTCCTGGGATTGGCCTTTAAGCCCAATACCGACGACATGCGGGAATCCCCCGCCATCGCCATCTGCGAAGGCCTGGTCCGGCGGGGCGCCAAACTGCGGGTATGGGACCCGGCCGCCATGAAGGAAGCGGCCTGGCGCCTTGCCTCCGTCAAGGATTCCCTCTTCTTTGCCCAGGATGAATACGACGCCGTTAAAGGCGCCCACGCCCTGGCGCTCCTTACCGAATGGAACCAGTTCAGAAACCTCAACCTTGTCCGGGTAAAGAGCTTGCTTGCCCTTCCCTGCTTCTTTGACCTTCGAAATGTGTATAAACGGGAAGAAGTTGAAACGGCGGGCCTGGACTATTTTGGGGTGGGAAAGTAAGTGATAAAAAAATTAAAATTGATTCTGGACCTGCTTAACAAACGGGAAAAAAGGCAGCTTATCTTTGTTTTATTTGCCCTCCTGGTAATGGGATTTATAGAACTTATCGGGGTCGGATCTATCAGCCCCTTTATTTCTGTGGTTTCAAACCCTTCAGTTATTCATACCAACGCTTACCTTAATAAAATCTATACACACTTTAATTTTTCATCGGATAGCAGTTTTATTATTGCCTTTGGGATAGTTGTTATAGGTGTAATCGCCTTTAGTAATTTATGCCTTGCGTTTGTATCTTTTATTATTTATTATTATTCCGGCAAGCGGCTTCATTCGATTTCCATGCGTATGCTTGAAAAGTACCTGCGTCAGCCCTATGTTTTTTATCTTAATACAAATAGCGCCGATTTATCAAAAACACTATTTACTGAAGTGCACACATTTGTTAACCGGGTACTGATGGTATCTTTACAGCTTATTTCGAGTTTTATTATTTCCTTAGGCATTGTTATTTTACTTATAATAATAAATCCCTTATTGGCTTTAATGGTCAGTTTTATGCTGGCTTCAGCATATTTTATAATATATTTTCTAATTAAGAATTCTCTTACAAGAAAAGGCAAAGAAAAAGCTACCTTAAACTTTTTAAGGTTTAAATATATCAACGAAACTTTCGGCGGCATTAAAGATATTAAAATACTTGGCAAGGAAAAGGTCTTCTTGAATTTCTTTTCTGAACCATCAAAAAAGTATGCCATGAACGATGCTGTAAGTGATGCCATTAACGATCTTCCAAAATTTTTACTTGAAACCATTGTATTCGGCGGCATCCTGGGTATTATTATTTATAGAATTAATGCAGGAACCAAAATAGAATCATTCCTTCCTCTTTTAACCGTATATGCTTTCGGAGCGTACCGCTTATTACCTTCACTGCAAAAAATATTTAAAGCTATTGCGGGCATAAGATATAATTTACCTGTGGTAAAAAATCTTTATAACCATCTCATTGAATTACCGGATGGAGAAGGCCTTGATAACGATTCTTATAAATTGCCTGTTAACAATAATATTTTTCTAAAAAATATAGAATTTAAATATCCAAATACTAACAAGGATGTTATAAAGAAACAAAGTCTGCAAATAAAAGTTAATACCTCAATAGCATTCGTTGGATCTACCGGATGCGGTAAAACCACGCTTGTCGATATCATTTTGGGTTTATTGGAACCACAGAACGGCAGTATTATTATTGACGACATAGTAATAACTAATAAAAACAGAAAATCATGGCAAAAAAATTTGGGATACGTCCCCCAATTTATTTACTTAACTGATGATACAATACGAAACAATATCGCCTTCGGAATGGAGCCTGATAAAATTGAAGATGGGGCTGTTATAAAGGCTGCAAAATTAGCCAATATCCATGATTTTATTACAAATGAATTAGAAAAGGGGTATGATACTATAATCGGAGACAGGGGCATCCGTCTTTCCGGCGGTCAGAGACAACGAATTGGAATTGCCAGAGCGGTTTATCACGATCCTTCTGTTTTGATTTTAGACGAAGCTACCAGCGCATTGGATAGTATTACAGAAAATGCGATAATAGACGCTATAAATAATATGAATCATAAAAAAACTATCATTATGATAGCCCACCGTTTAACCACCGTAAAATTTTGCGATATTATCTATCTGATGGAAAAAGGGGTTATTACAGATCAGGGAAACCACGAAGAGCTTTATAAAAAGAATAAATTTTTTAGAAAAATGGCAGATGGAAAGGACCGGTCTTAAAGCACAAAAGGTGAGGTTTGATGGAAAAGAACTTGACTAACAGTGTGTTTGGCATAATAATATCAAAGGGGACGTATAATGATTTATCTTTGTACAACGTTTAGGGAATTTAATGGATCCAGAAATGATGAGATACAAAGATTGTTTTTAAAGAGCATTAAGGAGCAGTCCAATCAAAATTACAAACTAATTGTTACGACATTTGGCGAAAAAACGGTTTCCTCCGTTATAGAGTCGGAATTTCCAAATAAAAGTAAAGTCATAGATGTTCACCTTGAAAACTATCGTTATTCATTAACAGATGTATTAATTAATTGTATAGAAGAAGCATTATTAGGAAATAACATTCTCATTTTGTGGTGTACATGTGACATTATACTTCAAAATAATTTCTTTGATGTCCTAGAGAAAATAAACACCTTTGATTTGGCAGGAATTTGCCATCCTCATTTTATTTCAAATACTCCTCAAGATTATGAAAATAATATAATCACAATTAATCCTCTAAGAAGAGGCATAGACATTATGTTTTTTAATTCCGAAATATTTCGGAATGATAAATATTTTAGTTATATTAAAAATTATCGTAATTATGACTGGGGGGCATATGAAAATTTTTTAGCTGGGGTAGCTAAATTATCAACAAAAAACCGAAAGAATATTTTCTTACTTAGTAGGATATATAAAATTGAGAACGATCGCGTAGTAAACAATGAAACACAAACATTTTTAAACGAATCCCAATCAAGAAATATTCAGACATTAAAATCATTTATAAAAAATGAAAAATGCACAAAAAAAATAATGGATATGCTTTATTGTCATTATTTATACAAAATAATTCCCGGAGAATCAATGGTTGAATTAAAACAATTCCGTAAACTAAGATTTTTAACTTACTTGAGAATAATAAAAAATACAATAAGATCATTTATTCCACGTAAAACAAGAAAAAGATTAAAAGGATTAATACATGCTTAAATATTTAATTTTAGGGGCCGGACCCGCAGGTTTAACTTTTGCAAATTATCTTAAATTGCATGGAGAAGATTCTTTTCTGGTTTTGGAAAAGGAAAGTGTTGCAGGCGGGCTATGCCGCAGTGAACAGGTTGATGGTTCTTTTCTAGATACCGGAGGGGGACATTTTTTAGATGTCCGGCGGCCAAAAGTAAACGAGTTTTTATTTAAATTTATGCCTGAGGAAGAATGGAATTTTTTTATCAGAAATTCTAAAATTCAGTTAAACAAAAATAATTTAATAGATCATCCCATTGAAGCAAATATTTGGCAATTGGATACAGAAACACAAATTCAGTATCTATTATCCATTGTGCGGGCGGGAAGTAATATGGAGGGGAAGGAACCGGGCGAATTCATAGACTGGATCTATTGGAAATTGGGAGAGAAAATTGCTGATGATTATATGATTCCTTATAACAAAAAAATGTTTGGGGGGGCCTTAAATGAGCTTGGAACATATTGGCTGGATAAGCTACCAAATGTCTCATTTGAAGAAACTCTGCGAAGCTGCCTTACCCATAAGGCCCATGGTGCCCAGCCGGGACATGCAAAATTCTATTATCCTAAAAAATATGGTTACGGAGAATTATGGCTGCGCATGGCTAATGTAATAAAAAAGAATATAGTCTATAATGCTCCCGTTACTGAGATTGATTTTAACAATACCAGCGTTACCGCTAATAAAATTTCCTACTCGGCGCAGTATATTATAACTACTATTCCCTGGAATAGTATTAGCCTTTTAAATGGGGTACCCGCTGATTTGCAGAAAAAAATCAAGCTTTTAAAACATACTTCTATTCAGGTTGAATATTTCTCTCGGAACCTTAATCTTGACGCCCACTGGATTTATTACCCAAACCCGGAACTTTCATATCACCGGATTCTACTTCGCCATAATTTTTGTGCGAATTCGCAAGGATATTGGACGGAAACCAATCTCGAAAGAGTAAGCGAAAACAAAGGATTTTATAAATTTATTAATAATTATGCCTATCCTTTAAATACAATAAAAAAACCTGAAATAATGATCGATTTACTCTCTTGGTCAAAATCGAAAAATGTCATTGGCCTTGGACGCTGGGGAGAACATCAACACTACAACTCTGACGCAACCGTTGAATATGCTATGAAGCTGGCCGAAAAAATGCTCTGCTGATAACAAATTAGGCAGATGTATTTTACATCTTCTGAAGATTTGGCGGAATCCGTTTTTTAAGAAAAGAGTCGAAGGAAAATAATGAAAAAATATTTCTTTTTAATTTTTACTATCGCAGCATTTCAGAGTTATGCCCAGGAAATACTTCTATCACCTAACGAAGTATACTATGACTTTCTTTCTCTTGGCGGATATATTGAACGGCCGTATCTTAATTACCGCACCCTCTCCGATTCGACATGGGATGACAGTGAAAACACCAATACTATATGGTCTAATGTAAATCTTGGACTAAGAAAAAAGGTAAATGATCAAATAAGTTATAAAATTTATGGTCCTGAATTATTAACTTCTTACAACACTGCCAATCCCTATGGTCAAAACGACAGCACCCTCTGGCAGGGCAGAGGTTTTAATATGCTCTTCAGCGCCGGAGCAAGATTGGAACTATACGGTTTTGAGCTTACCCTGCGTCCGGAATTTGCATTTTCCCAAAATGCCTCATTTGATTTGGTCCCTCCCGCCTATTCCTCGGGAGAGGCTGCCAAATATGGTTACTATGGGCTGACATCGGTTGATGCTCCCCAGCGTTTCGGTGATGCTCCCTACTATGAATTCAGCTGGGGCGGCTCTGAAATCCGATACTCATGGAAGACTTTAACTGTCGGATTTGGCACCCAGAATGTTTGGCTTGGTCCGGCAAAAATCAATCCTATTTTATTGTCCAATAACGCCCCCCCCTGGCCAAAACTGGATATAGGCCTTCGTAAACAACCCATTATCATCCATAACAAACACTTTGGAGATATAGAGGCCAGACTTTTTTGGGGCCTGTTAAGTGAATCTGATTATTTTGACGACGACAATTCAAACAATCGTAACCTAATAGCCGGTTTAAGCATGGCTTATTCTTTTCCTGCCTATCTCAAAGGTTTTACCATCGGCGTTAACCGGATCATGCTGTCCAAATGGGACAACCTTGGTTATTCCAGCATATTTTCAGCCTTTTTGTTTCCTAATTCCATGGAGGATGCCAATGATCAGCGAATAACCCTATCCCTCAGCTATCTTTTTTCATCCATCGGTTTTGAATTGTATTTTGAATGGGGGAGGAATGATATGAGCAACTTTAATTCTCTCTTCCGGGAACTCTCTGATTCAGAGGCTTATACGTTCGGCGCCGCTAAGAACCTTATATTTAGTAATACTTTGCAGGGGAGGCTTTTATTTGAAATCAGCCATATTGGCTCGGCGAGAGTAACCCCGCAAAGCTTTTACGTCCATCATATTGTTACCCAGGGTCATACAAACCGGGGCCAATGGATCGGCGCCGGATTGGGAACGGGCGGAAACAGTCAATATCTTGGATTTACCCTTTTTTATCAAAAGGGATACGCGGATCTGTTTATCCAAAGACAGGGTATTGACAGCGATTATGTACGGTATGGCAGCCAAATTAGTAATAATCAAAAAGCACTTTTTTCTTTCGGCATTGATAACTATATCAATGTTTATAAATATCTTGGCCTTTATTCTGGTATAATTTACTCTCATGTCTTTAATCCAACCTTTGATGCGGATAAATATCCCCACAATAACAATTTTTATTTTTCAATGGGCATAAAAATAATCCTTTAGGGTACTCAACATGGAGGAGTTTTATGATACATATCGCATTTGGAATAAACGATGCTTTTGCGATGCCTTGTGGTGTTTTAATGGCTTCAATTCTGAAAGTTATGCATCAATCCAAAATTGTGTTTCATATCATAGCTGAGAGAATTTTAGATAGAAATCAAAAGTTACTACGGGAAACAATAGATGGTACTAACGCACAATTAGTATTTTATTTCTTATCGGATTCAGATTCTTTAAAAAATTTACCAATATTGGGACATTTCGGGAAAGAAATGTATTTTAGATTTTTTAT
>JAISMC010000166.1 GCA_031276965.1 Treponema sp. | reverse complement strand
GGCTCGTTCGATAGGAAGTTTATTATACCGTCTGGTTTAATACCAGATTTTTGTAGGCGTTGCGTTATTTCAGCCGCAGCAGAGCTGCGGGGTATTAAACCAGACTTTCGAATAAAGGCTTCCGGGGGCATATCAACCCTGGAAGAATTGGAGGCCTTTATCGCCGCCGGGGCCAGCCGGATCGGCAACAGCCGGGGTATGCGGATTCTGGGTTAGGGGTTTGCTGCGCTTCGCTCATAAAAACCTGCAAGTGCGGCAGGCTGCCGGGGCTCAATTATTGAACGGGCTGTCCCCCAACTTCGGCGGCTGCCGTTCATCCAAAGGCACGTACTGCAGACGGGGCTGGACGCATTTGTAGGCCGGGCGTATGATGCGGCCCCCGGAGACAATTTCTTCCAGCCGGTGGGCGCACCAGCCTGCAATCCGGCTTACCGCGAAGAGGGGGGTAAAAAGTTCCCGGGGAATTCCCATCATGCTGTAAACAAAGCCGGAATAAAAGTCCACGTTGGAACAAATATCCTTGTCCGAATCCTTTATTTTTTTGAAGATCCCCGGACTTAAGCGCTCGATAAGCCGGAACAGCTTGTATTCCCCGGTGAGGTTCTTTTCCTCCGCCAGGAGCGCCGCCTTGTCCCGGAGCAGCACCGCCCGGGGGTCAGACAGGGTATACACCGCGTGGCCCTGGCCGTAGATAAGCCCCGAGCCGTCGTAGGCCTCGCCCCGGAGGATCCGGGAAAGGTAATCCGCCACCTCCCCCTCGTCGTCCCATTTTTTAACGTGCCCCTTTATATCTTCCATCATGCCCATCACCTTGATATTCGCCCCGCCGTGTTTGAATCCCTTGAGGGAATTGATCCCCGCGGTGATGGCGGCAAAGGTATCGGTATCCGCGGAAGAGAGCAGATGTACCGCAAAGGTGGAATTGTTTCCGCCGCCGTGCTCGGCGTGGAGCACCAGGGCCAAATCGAGGATCTCCGCCTCAAGCCGGGTATATTGCTGATCCGGCCGGATGAGGGAAAGAATGGTTTCCGCGCTTTGACAGGAGGGGGCGGGAAGATGGATAATCAGGCTTTCGTGATCGTAGTAATGCTTCTTTGCCATGTAGGAATAAGCCGCTATGGTGGGAAACCGGGCAATAAGCTCCAGGCACTGACGGAGTACATTCTCCGGTGAATTGTTGTCCGGATCATCATCATAGGAGTAGAGGGTCAGTACGGAACGGGCCATTTTGTTCATAATATCCCGGGAAGGAGCCTTCATAATGGAATCTTCGGCAAAATTTTTCGGCAGTTCCCGGCAGTCCCCGATAAGGGCGGAAAATTTTTCAAGCTGGGCCTTAGTGGGAAGCGCCCCGAACATAAGGAGGTAAACCGTTTCTTCAAAACCGAAGCGGTTGTCCGCCCCGGCGCCCCGGACAATGTCCTCCACATCAATGCCCCGGTAGTAGAGCTTGCCCTCCACGGGGATCTTCTCCCCCTCGTCGATGATATAGCCGTGGACATCCCCAATCCGGGTAAGTCCCACCAGCACGCCGGTACCATCGGCATTGCGGAGTCCCCGCTTAACGTTAAAGCGGCTGTAGAGGCTTGGATCGATTAGATCGTTACTTATAATTTTAGAGATATATTCCTTGGGGCCGGACATGAAGCCTCCGTATATTTATACGAAATCATAACGTAAAATGAATATTTTTACAAGATCCGGCGGACCGGAGGGATAACGGCGAACTTCCGCGGCGGTATTTATTCGCTGCGGGGTCTAATACCCCACCTTCAGGGCGGGGGAATTCGTTCCGCACAGAAATTGAGGAGACTTCCGTTTCCAAGGGCAGGCCGTTCCGGACCTTCAGTCTTTTAAGGCTTCATCTTCTTCCCGGATCTGAATCCGCCGTATTTTTCCGCTGATAGTTTTGGGAAGCTCCGTTACGAATTCTACAATCCGGGGATACTTATAGGGGGCGGTGGTCTTTTTAACGTGGTTCTGCAGTTCTATCTTCAGCTCTTCCGAGGGAACCCAGCCCTTTGCCAAAACCACGGTAGCCTTAACCACCGTGCCCCGGTCGGGATCGGGCACCCCCGTGATGGCGCATTCCAGAACGCCGGGATGTTCCATAAGGGCGCTCTCTACCTCGAAGGGACCTATCCTATAGCCGGAACTTTTTATCACATCATCGGCCCGGCCTACAAACCAGTAATAGCCGTCCTCATCCCGCCATGCCACATCCCCGGTATAGTAGATCCCGTCGTGCCATACGCTGGCGGTAAGCTTATCGTCCCGGTAGTAACCGCCGAACATACCCTGGGGCTGCCGGCTGCCGGTACGAACAACGATCTGCCCCTCCTCGCCCATGTCGCAGGAAGAGCCGTCATCCCGGAGCAGATCGATATCGTAGCCCGGAGAGGGCTTGCCCATGGAACCAGGTTTGGGTTCCAGCCAGGGGTAGGTGCAGAGGGTAACGGTCAGTTCCGTCTGACCGTAACATTCCCGGAGCTTAAGTCCCGTACCGGCCTTGAACTGTTCATAGATCTCCGGGTTTAGGGGTTCTCCGGCCACGCAGCAGTGGCGGAGGGAAGAAAAGTCGTATTTGGACAGATCCTCTTTGATAAAGAAACGGTAAACCGTGGGGGGCGCGCAGAAGGTGGTAACTTTGTGTTTGATGATAACCTCCAGCATGGCGGAAGGCACAAAGCGGTCATAGTCATAGACAAAAACCGCAGAACCGCAGATCCACTGGCCGTAGATCTTGCCCCAGGCGGCCTTGGCCCAGCCGGTCTCCGCCACAGTCAGATGGAGGCCTCCGGGCTGAACATTCTGCCAATACCGGGCGGTGAGGATGTGTCCCAGGGGATAGGCAAAATCATGGCGGACCATCTTGGGCATCCCCGTAGTGCCCGAAGTAAAGTAAAGGAGCATGATATCCCCCTTGGTTCCGGTATTGTCCGGACGGGTCCATTCCTCCGGGGCCTTTTCCGTCAGCACATTAAAGTCCGTCCAGGGGACCATGCCGTCCGTGGCGCTGCCTCCGTGGCGGGAGGCAAAGAGCCGGGCCGTTTCTTTCGCAGGGTCCCGCTCCGCCGGGGTATGAACAGAGCGGACAAAGGCCTTGTAACGCAGACTACACTCGCCGGTATTGTCGGAATTCCGCTCCATCCTCGCTTCCGCCTCGTCCACCCGGCACATTAGGTCAGGGTCATCCACACAAATTATCCCCGCGATATCCGCCGCTTCGGAACGGTAGATAATATCCTTGGCGGTTAGGAGGTGGGTGGCGGGGATGGCGGCTGCCCCCAGCTTATGCAGAGCCAGCAGGATGAACCAGTACTCATAGCGGCGCTTCAGGATAAGCATAACCCGGTCCCCCTTGCCTATGCCCGCCGCCTTAAGCACATTGGCGGCCTGGTCGGAACGGCGCTTTACATCGGCAAAGGTAAACACCGCCCCGGCGCCCTGTTCGTCGCACCAGACCAGGGCCTTTCTATCCCCCCGGATACGGGCCAGCTCATCCGCCACATCGTAGGCAAAGTTAAAATCATCCGGAACATTTATGGCAAAGTTGGCGTAGAAATCTTCATAAGAATGGAATTCTTCCCGGGGCAGAAAACGCTTTAACAAATCATCCATGGGGCGCTCCTATAATACCACGGCCAAAAACCGGGCCCGTTTTCCGCCCACGGCCTTCATGCCGTGGGGCTCGCTGGAATCGTAATAGATGCAATCCCCGGGTCCCAACTCGGTCTCGTGCCCCCCTACGGAGATCAAAAGATGACCTTCCAGGACATAGTCAAATTCCTGACCAGGATGGGTGTTGAGGCTCAGGGGTTTATTTTCAGTACCGGGATCGGCCTCCACCAGAAAGGGCTCTCCCTTTTTATGGTGAAATTTATAGGCCAAATTCCAGTACGCATACATGGGCCGGCGGCTCACCTCGGGGGCTTTCCCCGCCCGGGTAAGGCAGTAGGTTTTCAGCTTGGGGGTCTGCCCGGTGATAAGCTCGGTTAGATCCACCTTGAACCGGGCGGCGATTTCCACCAGGGCGCCGATGGGGAATTCTACCTCACCCGATTCCCATAGGCTGTATTCGGCGGGATTAAAGCCCAACTCTTTGGACAGAGTTTCTCCGGATATTTCTTCGATTTCCCGCAACACCTTAACCCGCTGGGCTATCTCCCGTACTTCTTCGGTCATGGTTTTCTCCTTCACAAACTAATCCCGAATCTCTACAGTACCGCCAACGCGGCCGATAAAGATCCGGGGACGAAGCCGGGTAAAGAACCCGTTCTCCACTACTCCGGGAATACGGTTAAGTTCCGCTTCCAGGCTGGGGGGATCCACCGGCTCCTTAAAGCGTATATCTACCAGCAGGTTTCCGTGCTCGGTAATCACCGGACCGGCCTTCCGTACCGCCTCCCGGAGAACCGCCTCCGCCCCCAGGCTTTCCAGGGCCCGGATCGCCGGGACCCTGGCTTCGGGGACAAGCTCCAGGGGGAGAGGAAATTTGAGGGCCAGGTTCTCCACGGTCTTAGACTCGTCCACTACCACTGCAAAGGCGGCGGAGGCATAGGCGGTGATCTTCTCCAGAAGCAGGGCTCCTCCGCCTCCCTTAACGCAGTAACCCCGGGGGTCCACCTCATCGGCGCCGTCAATGGTAAGATCCAGTCTGCCCCCTATCTCCCGGGAATTCAGCGTGAAGAGGGGTATTCCCCATTTTTCACATTCAATCGCCGTTTGAAAACTGGTGGGCACCGCCAGAATATGCTGCAGCTTTCCCTCCTGCAGCAGGGCGCCGATACGGCGTACCGCGGGCATGGCGGTGGAACCCGTACCAAGTCCCAGCTTCATTCCCGAATGTACCAGGGAATCCGCAGCGGTTCTTCCGGCCAATTCTTTCATTGCCTGCTGATCCATACATCCTCCGGCCCCTGCGCGGCCTTTTCTATATTTTGATCCGGTCCATAAGCTGTTCCGGAAATTCCTTCTTGAAAAAAAGACTGTACTGATACCGGGCCTGACGGAGAAACATATCATGGCCGTTCAGTACGGCGCAGCCCGCATTTCTGGCCCGTTTCAAAAACGCTGTCATTTCGGGCCTATAGATTATGTCCATCACCAGTTCCCGTCCGGTAAAGGGATACAACTCCAGCGGATCCTTGTCTACCTCCGGCTCCATCCCCGCCGAAGTGGTCTGTATGATGATGTCCGTATGTTTTTCCATCAATTCCAGTCCCTGATTATCCAGACGGCCCCAGGAAAAGCCGTAGGGAGCCGCCAAATCCCGGGCCCTGGCTACGGTCCGGTTTAAGATCACCGCCTTGCCTTTGAGACGAAAGACCTCCGCCGCCACCGCCCGGGCCACCCCGCCGGCGCCGATAATGGTAACCCCTTCCCTCCTCAGATTCTTCCTTTTCATAAAACCCAAGAGCGAGCCGGAAAAACCCAGGGCATCGGTATTGTATCCCATCCAGCCTTCGGGGCCTTGTACCAGAGTATTACAGGCTCCAATGGACTGTACACTCCCGGAACGGAAGACCAGGGCGGCAAGGACCGCCTCTTTGTGGGGGACGGTTATGGAAGCGCCCCCTATGCCCAGTTCCTCCGCCAACTGCAGGAAGACGCCGATAGAATTCGAAGGAAAGGGAAGGTATACGGCATTGATGTTCTCCATGGAAAAAACACTGTTAAAGAAAAGCGGGCTTGAGGTTACCGCGAGGGGAAAACCGGTAATGCCGAAGAGCCTGGTCTTGGGGGTAATCTCCCGGAACCGGTAGAGTTTTACCAGTTCCCTGGGGTCCAGCTGCCCCGGCGCGCCGGGGGAAATATCCGGCTCTCCCGCGGCAAAGGCATAGGTTAAATGGGACCCCAGCCAGGCGGTGAGGATACGGGTACTGATGCCGTAGTAACCCATCCCCAGAAGGATCTTGTCTATGCCGGCTGTTTCCTTTGCCGTCCGGAAGATCCGGATTACATCCTCCAGGGAACGGGGCATTACGGCGGTCTTGACGATTTCATCCCCGACGCGGCGCAGGGAACGGATCTTTGCGGAAAGGTCCTCATCAACCCCCTGGAGGTTGTGATAAGAACGGATGATCCTGGTACCGAAGGTACGGGCCGCCTCTTCCAGGCTGGGAACGTCGAGATCTTCTTCAATATCGATATAGGCAAAATTACGCCGCCGGTTTGCATCCGCAAAGGCAAGTCCCTTGGAGAGAAGGGCTATCCGGGCCCCCTCGCCGCCTATATACTGGCCCCCGTCGATTTTCCTCCGGATAGTTAGGATGACAGGCACCCCCGCTTTTTCAGGAAAGCTGCGGATGAGGAAGCGTTCGTCCGGGTCGAGACAGTCTACACGCAGTTCGGCAAGATCGATCAGCTTGCGATACTTTTCCAGCAGTTCAAGATCCCGCCCCAGGGTCTTTCCGGTTAAACAGAGACATATCCTGGACACCCGATACTCCTCACACAGAACTAAAAATCGGAACGGTACACAAAAAGAGCGGACACCGTTCCTGCGGCGTTTATATTTATCCGCAGCGTCATGGGCCAGCCGCGGACCGGCAGGGGAAAGAGGATGTGATCTTCGTCGTTTTGATACCCCTCTTCCAGGGCCAGCAGCGCCGCGGCCCGCCGGTCCCCCAGGGAAATACCGTAGGCCGTTTTTAGGCCTACCTGCCAGACCCGGTCCCTGTATACATAGAGATCCCGATCCTCGTATTCGAAGACCACGTCATCCTGCCAGACCTCAAGGCCCCGGACGGGATAGACCGACTTGGGAACCCCAAACCGGGCGATGGCCCCCTCCAGAGTTAAGCCGATGATCTGAGCGGGATCAGCCAGTAACCGCTCTTCCCCGCCTTCGAGGGAAGGGTCCTCCGGCGTTTCCTCCGCCGCAGGCTCCCCGGTTTGGGCATAAAGGGAAGATCCCCATAAAAACAGCAGGGCCGCCAGAAGCGGGGAAAGACCCCTCATTACAGCTGATCCGGCGGGAAGGTATTGGCCCCGGGCTGCACCTCTTCCCGGTATATCTCCCGGTCAAGCATGGAAAGGATCAATGTCGAACCTACGGGCAGGCGGTAGGGAACGGTAAAGTCCCCTCCGGAATAATGCACCGACGCCAGGATACGGCGTTCCTCGTTGGGAAGCTGGGCCTCCAGCCGGACCGGGAGGGGATACACATTGGGGGCGATGGCATGGCTGAAAAGGGCGTATACCTCACCCTCTTCCACCCTGGACGGGGCGGCGACATTCACGGAAACCAGAACATCCGCCGGGGCCATGGTCAGCGGTTCCGGCTCCTGGGCGACTACTATACCTCCCCGCTCACCGGCCTGGGCGGGCCTGAGGGAAAAGACAAAATTCACCTTGGAACGGTCGATCTGTTCCAATGCCTCGGACACTGAAAGGCCCACCAATTCGGGAATCTGCACCATGGTCCTCTCCGGTCCCCGGCTGATTACAAATTCCAGCTCCGCCGGTCCGGACAGCGCAGTACCCGGCTCGGGTTTCTGTTGCAGAATAGTCCCCGAGGGGGCTTCGGAATAGGCGTACATGAAGGGCTCTTTTAAGGAGAGCAGGGGCTGAGGCATGGAAACAAAGAGGGTCTGGAGATCCATCCTGACCTCCTGGATATTCCGGCCCACATAATCCCCCACACTGTCCAGAACCACCCCCTGGCTGACTACCAGCCTGATCCGGCGTCCCGCCTTGACAATGGTCCCCCCCGGAGGATCCTGTTCCAGGATCAAGCCCTTATCCTGGACGGACTGGGAATACCGGAGCTGTATCTTGGGATACAGCTCCTTAACCTGTAGTTCCAGCAGCGCTCCGGTAAGATCCTTCCCCACAACCCCGGGAACCATGGTCTGTTCCATGCCCCGGACGGCGATAAAAAAAACCGAAAGGGCTATGATACCCACAAATACCAAAAGACCAAGGGTCAGAAAGATAAAGAGCCTGAGATTATTATTGATATACCCCTCAATAGCGTCCAGATTAAAACCCAATTTCATAACAACCCCTATAAAAGCCGGGAACCAGTAAAATCTTTGGCGCCGTTAAGAAAAACCTGCCATTGAAGGGCCTTCTTTGTCCGGTATTGCAGACGGGTAATCCCCAAAACGCCCTCTCCCGTTTGTACCAGGATACCCCGGTTCTTGTCTACGCCCAGAACCGAACCGGGAAGAACCGGTATGGATACCGGTGGTACAGGCGCCGGCAACCCGGTCTTCTCACAGGGCTGAGCCTCCAGGATCGTGAGCAGCCGATCCCCCTGGGTGGTCCAAGAGAGGGGCCAGGGGGTATAGGCCCTGATCTGGGCGTCGATATCCGCAGCGGAACGGTTCCAGTCGATACGGCCGTCTTCCTTGGAGATGAGGGAACAGTAGGACGCCTCCTGGTTATCCTGGGGTCTTCCCTGGATGTCCCCCCGGACAAGACCCGCCAGGACCTGCCTTAACAGAACCGGAGCCCGCCGGGCGGCGGTTTCACTCAAATCCTCCGTGGTTTCCCGGCCCGACAAAGGAAAACGCTCCTGGAGCAGTATGTCCCCCGCATCCATTGCCGCCGCCAGCCGCTGGATCGTGATCCCCGTTTCCCGATCCCGGCCCAGAATAGCCGCCGGGATCGGAGTGGGACCCCGGTACTTGGGCAGCAGGGAAGGGTGAATATTGATACCCCCCAGGGGGAAAAGGGCTAGAAACTTTGGCCCAAAGATCCGGCCATAGGCGAAGGAAACCAGCAGATCCGGCCTAAGGGACATCACCGCTTCCCGGGCGGCGGCGTCAAGCTTTTCAGGTTTTAGTATCAGATCTTGAGTCAAAAACCCCGCCGCCGCCGCGGCAGCCTCAGAGGGAACCGGCCCGCCCCGGCGGCCCCTGGAAGCGTCGGGATTGGTCAACAGCCCCGCCAGTTCCCAAAACCCCTCCGGTTCCCGGACCAGGCTTTCCAGGACGGGTACGGCGATTGCCGGACTTGCCGCATAGAGTATACGCATCTAGGCCTTTTTCCGCTTTTCCAGTCTGGCCAGGATCCGGTTCCGTTTGGACTCGGACAGGCGGTCGATAAAGAGCACCCCCTCCAGATGATCGTATTCATGCTGAATGATTCTGGACAGGAGCCCCCCCGCATCCAGGGTGAAGGGCCGGCCTTTTTCGTTCCAGGCTTGAATCCGTATGGCAGAAGGCCGGATAACTTCGGCCCATATACCAGGAACCGAAAGACAACCCTCCTCGTATTTTACCATGTCTTGCGAGGTTTCTATGATGGAAGGATTGATAAACACCCGGGGGGTATCCCCTTCAGCATGGATCACGAATATCCGTTTCATCAGGCCGATCTGGGGCCCCGCAAGACCCACCCCCTTCCCCTCATGCATGGCCTCGATCATCTTTGCAGCAAGCGTAACATACTCCGGGCCGATACGGTTGACCGGTTCCGCCTTCATCCTAAGCAGCTCATTCCCGACGGTGAGAATTTCCCCAATATCCATACTTTTTAATAGTACAAGAAAAACCGCTGCGGAACAATGATTGGCCGGCCAAACAAAGAAAAGAAAGGCGGCGGCTCCCCTTCATATTTTTGCCTTTAGAATCCTCTTTTCCCTTTTCTTCGCAGGGTTTTTACTTTTGGCAAAAAGAATACCGCCTGGATTGGGGCATTCGGGGACCGGAAGAAACGATGGTTTGCGCTGCTCTCCGCCCTGGTGGTTGCCATGAACCGGGGCCTTAACACCGCCATTATTGGCGTAGAAATTGAACCGCCCCAAAGGAGCAGGGTATTAAACCAGAATTTGCGAATAAAATCTGCACATGAACCCCATCCTTTGGGAAAAGGCCGGACTTTTAGTTCGATTTCTCATATGGATTTGATTGATGCGCAGGTTTTTCCTGCAGCATTCGCTCTTGTAAAACCGTAGCCTCTTATAGCAAGGAATTAGCTTATACCGGCGAAGAGACTTGAACTCTTACATCCTCGCGGACAGCAGATTTTGAGTCTGCCGTGTCTACCATTCCACCACGCCGGCAAAGGAGCCGCGCAAGCGGCGTTATCTTAAGAACATAGCATGTACCGGCGCTCAGATGCAAGGCTGCGCATTGCCTAATAATTATTCCAGCCAAAAAGGGGCGGTTGCCCAGTAATAAAATCCAGCCGAAATCAGGCCGCGGGGGCCTGATCTCCTCCTCCCTGACCGGGAGGATTTCCAAGGTAACCCTTTTCCCGATTGAGCTTCAACAGCTTCTCC
>JAISMC010000141.1 GCA_031276965.1 Treponema sp. | reverse complement strand
CGGCTCCGCATATCGTCAAAACGGGTAAGCCAGGGGCGGAAAATGCGGCCCTTGTGTGTGATCACAAAATCGAAAAGATGATGATCCGCCACTCCCCATTCCATAGGCCGGAACAGGGTATAATCGCGGGTGATATACGGATCGAAGCGGTCATGATAGGCTTTCTCTCCCATGCGGTAGAAGGTTTTTACCGATAAGGGAATTTCATTGTTGATGTAACGGTTTATGATGGTGTAATTCAGATCGTATCCGAATTGCTTAATGTCCCGTTCAACAGTTCTGATGCTTGGCTTGTGGGAATCGAGGTAGAGGGCCTGGATTAATTCCTTGGCTTTCTCGTCAAGGGAAGCCCCGGAGCCTCCCCGCTGTTTTGGATACTGCGGGGCAAGTCCGGCAAGCCCGAACTGCTCATACCGCTCAAGCCACCGGTAGAGGCTTGACTGCGAGGATATTTCCCCGAAGGTTCCCAGCTGGCCCCGGAGTTCCGGTACCGCCACGCCGTTGTTGTATGCGGTTACGAATTGCGCGGGAGAAATACCGGAAGCGGAATAGGCTTCAAGAACTTTCCGCCGGATGGCGGCGATCCGCAGGTACTCCTCCGGGGTGTCTTCAATAGTTTTTACATCCCCGGTTTTTGCGCCCCGCCCGGAATACCGGGGGATGGAAACTTTTTTATCCTGTTTTGAATTGGGCTTTAACTGGTTTTGAAGTTCCTCAAGACTTGTTTTTATACTGGCGGCATAGGCGGTCTGGATATCTTCCGGCAGGTTCGCCAGATGATACCGCCGTTCCTTGCCGCCCCGGACTGCATAACTGCGGTATGGCCAACCCTCTTTTTTTGCCCTTTGGATAATCCTCCCTTTTGTTCGAGATACCAATTGGGCGATCTCATTGGTGGTCAGCCATTTGTCTATCATGCCGCGCTTCCTGCTACCCGCCGGCAAGCGGCAAAACATTTGTTGTAATAGGCCAGAGAGACCCGTTTGCTTACCAATAAGTCCTTCCGGGCCGCCCTGCCGTAAACCCCGGAGGGCTCGACCAGCCGGTAACATCTGCCGGTGTCGATATTCCTGTAAAACAGAACACCTTCATACAAGAAATCCGTGGAGCTGATGATCATGTTCATACCGCTCCCCCTTTAGGTCTCCGTGCCCAGTTGCAATTAACGGCCTGGGCAACATCCTTTATCGCCTGAACCGGACTGTCGCCTTCAATGCTGATAGAATTGAATACAACTCCATCGGAAAGGATACGGATGGTTTTTCCAGTAGCAGGTAAAACGGTGCCATAAAACGAAATTTCACATCCGGCTTTTTGGAAAGATGATTCCAAGTCCTGTAAAGCCGGGGCATAACCTTCAAAAGCCCACAATGGATCAAAAGTCATGCCGCG
This sequence comes from Treponema sp., assembly GCA_031276965.1. Classification (GTDB taxonomy): domain Bacteria; phylum Spirochaetota; class Spirochaetia; order Treponematales; family Breznakiellaceae; genus JAISMC01. The sequence goes on along the minus strand of JAISMC010000141.1, from coordinate 11,979 downwards.
CCTCCTTTGGCATGGAGGCAGGCGGCTTCCATCAAGTCTTTGTAGGAGGCATAGCCGAGCATCTGGGCCAGGGCCAGCCCCACGGCATCAGAATTCTTGACCCCGGCGACAACCTGTGATACCATTGAGATGGTGCGGTGGGCTTTTTTGGCGACCGTTTCCATCTTGATATTGCGAAGGTCGAGCTGGTATTTGATCCAACTCCCCTCCGGCGGCATGGGATGTTCCGGGGAACGTGTCCTTCGTGCCATAATCGGGCTCCTTTCCCGCCTCTTGGGGGCGGGTTTGTGAAGTATTGCAGAGGCCGGCTCGCTCCCGGCCCCTGCAATTTTTTTCTATCGGTTTGTAAAGTATTCAACCGATACTATATTATTATCGGATTTTCCAAAGTATGTCAAGAAAATCATTTGAAAATTCAAAGAATTTGATGAAAAATATCGTTTTTTCGGACCAAATAAAATTACTCATGAAGACGCTGGGGCTAAAACAGGCCAGTCTTGCCGTAAAATTGGGACTATCTCAGGGGGTTATTTCAGAATTTGCCAGCGGTTCCAGGGAACCGTCTAAGGAATTTCTATTGGGTTTATCTAAACTTGGGGTCAGTCTTGACTGGTTTTTGACTGGCGAAGGGGAGATACTTATCACCCAAAACGATAAAAAACACCCATTTATTGCTGAATTAGAGGCCATAGTCGATAAAAAACTGGAAAAAATTGAAGCTCGAATTGCCGAAATAGAGGGACGGATCAATGCCGGACCGTCAAAAGCCCCGGATTCGGGGATGTTTGTGTCAGAACCGGAGCCGGAATACGGTGAGGAGCAAGAGGATATTATCTATGTGGAGGGTATTGCCGCCGGAAAGCCCATTTTTCAATCTGAAGCCCGGTCTACCATTCCCGTACCCAAGCGGTATATCAAGACCAAGCCGGAAGATTACTACGTGGGGCATATCAAGGGGACTTCCATGACTGCCGCCGGGATACCGGATGGGGTTCTTGTCCTCATCCGCATATCGGATGTTCCCAGAGACGGCGCAATTCAGGTGGTGGAATGTCAGGGGGAGGCCACGCTTAAGCGGATGCGGGAGATTCCGGGGAAGGGATGGAAGATCTGTTTTGACGACCATACGGGGCGGTATATCGAGATAGGCCCCGGAGACGAGTTTCATATTCAGGGCGATTTCATTGCGGTTTTGCCGGAGGATGCATAGCGATAAAAACTGCCAAAAAGGAACAGGAATATGAGCAGGCAAGAAGCCAGAGCGAAGGGATGGAATACCTTTCGTGAAAATATGTTGCAGTATGCGAGGGAACACCCCGAATTTTCCCTCGATGATTTTATACTTCAGAGGGTGTTTGGGGCCTACACATTCTGGCGGGAAGCCCGGACAGCCGAACGCCGGCGGGATTATGGGAAGGCTAGGGGCCTTTATCTCAAGGCCATTGAGAGCCTTGAGCAAGCCGAAAAATTAGCCGAGTACCCCGCCGCCATCGCTTATGTAGAGAAACTTAAAACCGAGTATTACGATTTTGTGGTTCACCGGGACCCTCATTACCGGCTCAATCTTAAACAAGTATTACGCCTTATTCAGGAGGAGGCCGGTATATTACAGACCGAGACCTATAAGCGCCTCCACCTGTCCAAGCCTGACATAACCTACACTCTCTATTTTGCCGAAAAAGAGGGGCTTATCCGCCGGGAAAAGAAAGGCCGGTCTTATCTGTTGTTTTTTGAGCGGGAAAAGGCGGCGGATGAGCCGCTTTTGAACCTTCAGGATGATGATATAGATATTCGGGAAAAGGCTGAGCAGGAAGCGGCGATCAAAAAGGGCTGTCTGTTTATCTTTTCCTGTTTTTTCTGGATCGCCGCTTTTGTGGGTATTGGAGCCTATACCGGGCTGGTAGGGGCTGGCATCGTGGCGGTTGCCTTTATCGCATGGCAGATCATTAGGAAAATTCGCCGATCCGCTAATCGCTTTCCTGAAAAAGTGTAGTGATCGCTTCTCCTGATCGCTTTCGCTTACAAATCTGCCGTAAGTCTTTATCCTATAAAGAGTTACGGTCGTGGTGATCGCTTTTTTTGGTTTTGGAATTTGACTAATCGCTTTCGGCGGTATCTTGCCGGTTCTTTCTTCATGATCGGCCGCGCTGTTTCCCGGAGTTTTCAGGTTTCCATAGGGTTTTTGGGCTTTTAGGCGGGTTTTTAGGGGATTCTTGGGGCATTAAAGGCCATTTCAATGGTTTTGAAGCTACCTGAAGCTACCGGACGGATTCGTGGTTTTTCCTCTGTTTGTGTGGGTTTTTCGCTCTTTTTCGCTCTGGTTTTTGCGGGCTTTTTGGGCCTGCCCCTCTGCTAATTCTTTATATTATATAGACTTACGGCTTCCGGCTGGGCTTTGTGCAATTCCAAATCTTGGTGCTACCCCACACACGTCCCCAGCAGTACTCCGTCATTATCCAGTCTTGAGGCAAAAATTGCCCATACCGGCGGGGCCCTTTTTAGGAGTGGGGAGCAGATCCCCTCGTCTTCCGAATCTTTAACCCAAACATACACCGGCAGTTTTTCCAGCCCCACCTATTGGGAGGCAGGTTCCTCCAGCGGGCAGGAGAAGACCCGATACAAGGTTACGGTGATCCGGGACAAAGCCGGGGATAATGTTGTAAATGCTTTGTCCCTGGGGATAAGCGGGGAAATAGTAACGATAGGTTTAGGCCCCCAGCCGGACGGCAAATATGCCATTATGGTAATGGTTCCCCCAGGTACACTCTTAACCACCCTGACCCCGGTGATTACCCACACGGGGGTTTCGGTTACCGGGACCGGAATTACCGGAACCGGCGGCGCGGGAACGGTAACCGGTACGGCGGTGGACTTTTCCGCCGGCAAGACGGCGGACTACCGGGTTACGGCGGAGAACGGCGGCTACCGGGACTATACCGTCAAGGTCTATGAGGGCAGCCGGTTTACGTCCAAGGAAATAACCGGCTTCTACTTTGATCTGGGCGGCGGTTTTGTCGCTGCGGGGGTCATCGACGAGGCGGCAAAGGCCGTTGAGGTGAAGGTCCCCCACGGAACGTCCTTAAGCCAGGCCCCGGTTATCTATCACACGGGGGTTTCGATAAACCCCGGTTCCGGCGAGACAAGGAATTTTATCAATCCGGTTATTTATACGGTAAGGGCCGGGGACGGGTCCTTGGCGGATTATACGGTTAGGGTAAGCGTGGAGCAGGACAGCGCCAAGGCGATTACCGGTTTCCGGTTTAGCGAATATCCGGCAAGGACCGGCGTCATCGGCGTTACGCCCCGGAGCGGCCCGCTGCCCATAGTGGTTACAGTTCCCTATGACGCCGGCCCAAGCCTGACCCCGGTAATTACCCATACGGGGGTTTCGATTACCGGGACCGGAATTACCGGAACCGGCGGCGCGGGAACGGTAACCGGTACGGCGGCGGCCTTTTCTTCGCCGCAAAGCTATACGGTAACGGCCGGGGACGGCAGTTTCCAGGACTACGAAGTAACCGTGATAAAAGAAGCGGATACTACGAATAATTCTATCGCCCGGATAGACGGTTTCTACTTTACCGCCCCCATAACGGCGGCGGGATCGGTTACCGGGACAAACATTGCTGTAACGGTTCCCTACGGGACCAATGTCAGCTCTCTGACGGCGGAGATCCACTATACCGGAGCTAGTATCAAACAGGATATAACGGGAGTCCTACAGACGGTCCATCCCGCCCACATGCAGGGTGATTTTAGGGGTACGCCGCCGTTACCGCCGCCGCCGTTAACATTTACAGTAACGGCCGCAGACAGTTCAACCGAAACGTACACGGTAACCGTTACCGAGGCGGCCAAGATCCTGAACACGGCCAGGGAGATAACCAAGCTGGAATTTGCCGGAGTTACCGGGGCCGCCGCCCTCATATCCGCAGCGCCAAACAGCGGCGGGAAATATCCCATCGAAGTAACCGTCCCTAGTGGAACAACTTCCCTAACGCCAGGAATTACCTATACGGGAGCGTCGGTTTCCGGAGGAGGTATCTCAGGATCAAACGCAAATACGCCCGACCCTGCCACGGCAACCGGCAGCCCGGTAAGCTTCTCCGGCAGTCCCATAACGCTTCCGGACTACACTGTAACGGCGGAGAACGGTGATACAAAAATCTACACGGTAACGGTGCGGGAGCAGAATAACGACGATACCGTCAAGGAAATTGATCTTTTTTACTTTGCCGGCCCCGGCGTATTCGGCGAAATAGATCAGGCGAATAACGCCATTACCGTATCGGCGCCCGCTGGTACGGACCTGAGCAATCTGACGCCGACGATCTATTTTCGGGGGGCCTCGGTGAGTCCGCCGCCGGGGGAGGCCGGGGACTTTAAAGCCAACCGGATATATTCGGTAAAAGCCCGGGACGGCTCGTCCCGGAACTATACGGTAAGCGTTACCCTGCGGCCCTCCGCAGAGAAAGAGATAACCGGCTTCAGTTTTGCCGGCGTCCCCGTGCGGGAAACTGTTATCGGGGCGGCGGAAGACGGCAGCGGCCGTATCCCCATCGCCGTTACCGTGCCGGAGAGCGTTACCGCCGCCAAGCTGGGAGAACTGCGCCCGGTAATCAGCTACAGGGGCGCTTCGATTGCCCCGGAGGGGGAGACGCCGCGGACCGCCAATCCTTTTAACGACGGACCGCGGAACTTTGCCGGCGGGATGACGCAAATCTACAGGGTAACTGCGGAGGATAGCAGCGTCAAAACCTATGAGGTTACCGTACATAAAGAGGCAAGTTCCGCCGCGATCATTACCGGCTTTACCTTCTACGCGGTTCCCCTTGGCGGCGGCGGAACGGTTCCGGCGGCGGGGTTCATCGATCAGGGCAGTCAGAGCATAAACATCAGCGTACCCTACAATGCTGTGTTGACCGGTCTCGCGCCTGTTATCACCTGGATAGGAGGGTCCATTATCCCTGTGGTGGGAAGCATGAACCAGACCCCATCCGAGGCCCATCCCTTTACCGATACAAGCCGGGACTTCAGCGGTAATAACATCAGTTACAAAATAAAGGCGGAGAACAATAGCAACGAAGTACCCTACACGGTAACGATAACCAAGGACTTAGGTTTGACCATAAGCTATCTTCACGTGGTGGACGGGGACTTCCTGGAAAGCCGGTTAAATCAAGGCGCCGGATCGGTAACGCTGGAAATAAAGGCTTCGGAGACAGGAAGCGGCCCCGATCAATTCAAAGATGGCTCCTTCGAGTGGTACGTGGACGGCAAGCAGCTGCCGGTTCCCCCTACTACGAAGACACTGACCCTGTCTACCTCCGGGCCCCAGGCCCTGGCGCGGGGGGAACACGCGGTGGTGGCGGTGGCGGTTAAAAACGGGGACGGCAAGCATTATACCAACAGAGCGGAATTTACGGTGGAGTAATGCCATGGCAACTATACAAAAAGCGGCGGATGAATACAAAACCTTGAGGACGGTAAAGGGCGGCCTGTTCCATGCAGTCCTATGCTTCCTGCTGGTAGGTCCTGCGGCCTGCTCGAATGTGTTCCTGGGCGGCGGTTCCGGCGGGGACGGAGCGGGAGCGTCACCGGGACGGATTCTGACGGTATCGCTGTCGGGGGATAATCTGGTAAAGGTAAACTCCACGCTGCCGGTATCACGGACCATGCTGCCCTCCAAGCCGGTGTTTACCCGCTATCAGTTGGTGTTTACCAGCAATTTGGGCGATCCCTTCCAGCCGGGGGATCTAAACTACCACCCGCCCGTAGACTTCTTTAACAGTACCGTCCACATTCCTCTGGACGACGGGTCCTATTACTTTATCGTTCAGGGCTATGTGGGGGACGCCGTTGCGGCAAAAAGCGCCGTATCGGCAGCCGTCAACGTAAGCGGTGGAGGTACGGTTGTCAGCCCCGGAAGCCTCTCCTTTTCCCTTGAACCCTATGAGGCGCCGGAAGAGAAGGGAACCCTGACTTTTTCCCTGTCCTGGGAAGGGCTTAACCGCATGCCCGGCCGGGCGGAGCTACAGATAAGCGCCAACAGTCCCGGCGCTCCGGATCAATGGAACCCCATTGAGGCGGAATACATTCTAGGCGCGGGTCTTGCCCGCACGGAAGCGGAAGGGACCATCCTCCTGCTGCGGAACGACGGCGTAAGCGAAGTCTATTCGGCCCTTTCGGGCGCTATCGGTCTGCCGCCGGGCGAATACAAACTTGTGGTAAGCCTTATGCTGGACGGCAGTCTGGTAAGCAGCGACTTCGACATTGCCCACATCTATTCCAACCTTACCACCCCTGCGGCCTTCTACTACGGCGCGGGACGCTTTACCACAATCAACGAAGCCGCCGATCCCGGCGCCCCCTTTATTACCGGTTTTGAATTTGAGGAGGTCCGGGGGACCACGGTCATCGGTTCTACGGCGGACGCGGACGGGACCCGGCTTATCATGGTGATGGTGCCGCCGGGTACGGACCTTACGCGCCTGACCCCCCTGGTAACTACCGCCCCCGGTTCGTTCATTACCTTTCCGGTGGCCGCGTCCGTTATGGGCGGCGGTTCCGGTTATGCCCAGGGGGAGATAAACTTTATCACTCCCAGTTCCTGGACCGTCCAGTCCGCCGGCGGAGCCGTACAGAGATACACCGTTATCGTTTCCGAATCCGCCGCGAATACAAGCAACATTACCTATTTCTCCTTCGACGAATATCCCGAGCATCCGGGGGTCATCGATCAGGCCGCCGGAACAATCAATATAACCCTGCCCCCGGGCGCCAATCCCGGCAGCCTTACTCCGGACGTATTCTTTATGGGGAAAAATGTCGTTCACGTGGACGGATCTTCCAATGAAACGGATTTAAACGCTTCTCCCTCCCCTTCGTTTGATTTCTCGTCGCCTCAGACATTCCGGGTATACGATAATAGCGGCGGCGGATATAAGGACTACACGGTAACGGCCGGTGTGGCCTTGGATACCGACGCGTCTATCACCCAATTTACCATCGACGGCTATTCCGGCATCTCGTTTACCATTGATCCTCTCCCTGTTGTAGGAACCATCACGGGAACCCTGCCTTACGGCGTGTCCCTGGCCCATTTGACTCCCATTATCCAGTACAAGGGGAAAAGCCTTAGTCCCCCCTCAAGGCAGGGCCAGGATTTCCGGGCCCCCGTATACTATACCGTTATTGCCGAAGACGGCAGTACCACCAAGTCTTACCAGGTTATTCTGGGTAACAAGCCCGCCGACACCAATACGAGGATCTCCGGTTTTTCCATTGCCAATGTTAAGGGCTGCGAAATACTTATCGGTACGAACCCCCGGGCCGGCGACGGAAAGATACCCATCGTCGTACAGGTTCCCTACGGAATCAACATCGGCAGCTTTATACCGGCAATTACCCTGGAAAGTTCCACCAGTACCATAGCGCCCGACGGTTCTCTTGACGCCGAAGGGGGGCTTGGCTTTGGCGAGCACAGCTATACGGTAACGGCCCAGGCCGGCAATACCCAGCAGTACGCGGTAACGATAAGCGGCAAGGGGGAATCCTACTATGTTAACGGCAATACCGGCATCGACGACATTGACCCCAGCGCCGGTTCCCAGGCCCGGCCCTTTAAGACCCTGGCCTGGGCGGTAGACAAGACCGCGAATCATCCGGTTATTAACAGGATAGTGGTTAGCGGAGAGCTGAATAATACCACCGAGGGAGGGGCATGGGAAGATAACGACGCCTCCCCCACCGGTTTCCACGCAAGCGGCAGCGGGACGAGCAGCGTCTTTACCCTCTATGGCACCAGGGGCAAACAGATAACCATCTCCGGAGGAACCCTTAGGGGCGTCTCCGGTAAACGAGTCCTCTACGCCGCCGGCAGCGCGGATCTGGTCTTCGAAAATACTATCATCACCGGGGGGAATCTTCCCGGCGCAAGCCTGGGCATCGGAGGCGGCGGAATTTATATCACCGGGGGCAGCAAGGTTAGATTCTCCGGGGGCAGTATCTCCAACAACAGCGCTCCGAATGGGGGCGGCGTGTATCTTGAAGATTCAGGCAATGCCGAAAATTTCTTCACCCTTATGGGGGGCTCCATAATCAGCAACAACGCTACCCTTAAAACCGGATGGGCCGGCGGCGGAGGCGTTTCCGTTAACGGCAGAAGCACCTTCTGGATGGCCAGTGGAACCATCGCCAACAACACCGCCGCCCAGGACGGAGCGGCGGTACAGGTATACGGCCGGTTTGGCGGATTTGGGCCGTCGGATACAAACTACGGCTTTATCATGTCCGGCGGGGTCATTACCGGCAATAGGGGGCTTTATTGCGGCGGGGTGTATGTATCTTCCGGAGCCTTCGAGATGACCGGCGGGGAAATCTGCCTTAACAGAACCAACGCCGCCACCAACGGCGCGGGGCTTTACGCCCTCCTCCGCGGCAGCACCGGGATAGTCGTCAATATCCGGGGAAGCGCTTCGATCAACAACAACACCTCCGATTTCGCCGAAAACAAAGAGGCGGGAACGGCCTATCAAAGCAACAGGAATATCGCCTTTACCATAGGGGAAAACGCCAGGATAAATACCGCCTATGTGGATATTACCGGTATACCAGGTAACCCCGGCACCGGTTTTAATCTGGAGGAAAACGCCCGGCTGGGAACCATATTCCTGAACTACAATGCGAATCCCCCGGTCGTCGTTGATCTTCTCAATACGGATACCCTGACGGACCAGATAGCCATCATCGATCTGACGGGAACGCTTGCCAATTGGGTGGGCAAGACAATACTAACCGGCGCCAATACCGAATTACATCAGGTTGTCAACAATGGCCGTTTCCGCCTTTACAACAACGGAAAGGATATAACGGCGGCTTACCATCTGGCGGTGAGCGGAACCACGGCGGTTTTGCGGGCCCGGTAAGATCAGGCGGACCGCGGCGGCTTTTCCGCTGCGGAATCTTTTGTTACGGAAAACGGAGAAAATATAGAGGAGGCAGCCCGGTGAACAGACAAGCTCAAGGTGCGGCATTGGCGGTCTTGCTCTGCTGCATATTCCCCGTTTTCTCGGAGGAACGGACGGACCGGGGGCGTTTTGGCGCAGAGGATGATACGCCGTCCGAAGAAGCGGAATTTGATAAACAGATCTATCTGGGCCTGCGGACAGGACCGTCCCTGCGGATATACACCCCCGAGGATGATATTCCCTATACCGGGGGCGATGCCTCCTCTTTTTCCATGGACGCCGCGTTTCAAGCGAATTTCCGGGCGCTGCCCTTTCTGAGCTTCCAGGCCGAGATAATCTGGACCTGGGACGATCTGTCCCTCGATGAGTATATCCCCGTTTCTCTTACCCAATATAACATCAGCGCCAGGGAATATACCTCCTTCTCGTTCCGTTTTCCCCTGCTGCTCCGGCTGGATTTCTACCCCGGCGCGTTCCGGGTATCTCCGTTTTTTGGCATCTATTACTTCCAACCCCTGGGAAAACTTACGGTTAACGATTCCCAGGGCAAACGGCGGGTGTCCTGGAAGGCTTCGCCGCCCATCGGGCTGACCGGGGGCCTCAGTGTCGGACGGAAAGCAGGACCGGGCATTGTCTTTGCCGACCTGCGCTGGGACATTGACCTGGGAGAGGTGGAACCGGGTAAAGACATACCGGCGTACCGGCGGAGCATGATAACCCTGAGCGTAGGCTATGAATTCGCCTTCTTCCCTGTAAAGAGAAACAAACCATGAAGGGGGAAAAAATCACCGGTACGAACAGGAAAAACAAGCTGCCGGGAAAAAGGAGCCGTTCTTTGGCCGGCGCCGGTCTGCTTGTCCTTTTTCTTTTTTTAGGTTCCATTCCTGCCTTCGGCCAGGCGGGGGGCTGGGGATTTGATGATGAAGGGAAGGCCCTCGTGGCGGTGCTTCCTTTGGCAGGGGCGGAAACGGCGGAAATGGCGGAAATGGTCCGGCGCTTGTATCTGGGAACCGTGGAAGCGGTAGCCGCCCTGGGGAATTACAACCCCCGGCAGATCCAACTCGAGACAGTCTTTGCCTCGGAACCAAAAATTCCTACGGATCTGCCTCCTCATCCGGATCTTACCGCCGGCGCACGGTACGCCCTGACCGGCGGAGTGTATCCCGGCGGCATAGACGGAGAGTTTTACCTGCAGCTTTGGCTATGGGATATGGCGGGTTCCATGATGATCTATACCGACGATTTGATCTATGAGAAGACCGATAATGCCCTGCAGACCCTGCCCGGTCTGGTGGAATGGCTGTTTTCTCATATCCACGCAGTTTCCTCCGAAACGCCCGGGATCCTTTCCCCTTGGGATCCGCTCTTTATGGTCGGTCTTCGGGCCGGGCTTTCCCAGCGCTGGTATACGGATTCTAACGGCAGAAGCCCCGGCGCATGGGCCCTTCTTCCGGAGGGGAGCGTATATGCCGCCCTGCGCCTCAACTCCCTGTTTACCCTTCAGCTTGAGCTTCTCTTTGGAGCGGATGCAGTGGTATACCGGGGCCTCAATTTGACGGGGGGTACGTACTTTCTTGCCAATAAAAAATTTACGTCCTACTCGTTGATGATCCCCCTGCTGCTCAAGGTAAATTTCAGGACCGGCCCGGTGATCCTCTCTCCCCTGGCGGGTCTGTACGGCGTCCTGCCTCTGGGAAAGACCCGGTTCAAAACAAATACGGGGGACGAAGCGTCATATAAGTATTCCTACTCCCTGCCCCTGGGATTTACTGCGGGTTTTGAGGCGGCAATAAAGTACGGACCGGGGAGGCTTTCAGCGGGACTGCGATATGCGGTTGATTTTGGCGAAGCCATTATTGACAACGATTTACGCTACCGGAGGCATATTTTATCCCTGTACCTGGGCTATGAGTTCGGGTTTTTTAACGGGAAAAAACTAAGAGGATTTCAATGAAACAATTAGGCGCGGCAGTAATTTTCGGTTTGTTGATTTTATCCGGCGCTTTTGCCCAGACCCAGACGGGAAATGCATCGTACAATTCGTCAAAGGCAGGGTTTACCATAAGTCATCCCAGCCTGTCCTTTAACACCAGGGTACGGATAACCAATCTGGTGAACAAACGGTCCGTGGAAGCCGTGGTAAATGGCCGTATCCCCATAGAGAGCGGCCGCATTATCGATGTCTCCCGGGAAACGGGGGACGCTTTGGACATGAACAAGTCCGGCCTGACGCCGGTGGAGATTGAGGTTCTGCTTCCCGAGAGCGCCGCTGTGCCGCCGGCTGCTGCCGCAGCTCCCGCCGCTGCGCCTCCACCTGCCGCCGCCGTGTCCGCCGCCGCGCCGCCCCCTGCAGCCAAGACCACTGAGGCGGACCAGATTCCGCAGGATCAGGTTCAGCCCGCTGCCGCCGCGGCGGGCCAGGCTCCGCCGGTTCAAACCATCAAGGAAATACAGTACCTCCCAGGGCCGGCCCAGCCTTGCGGCGGCATATTCATTCTGCTGCTAATTATCATCCTGCTGCTGATCATCATTATCATCCTGATAATACGAATAATCCGCCTGATGATTCGTTCTTCTTCCCGGAGCATGGATCCCGTAAAAACGTCCGGCGCCGCCGCTTCGACAGGGACGGAGCCATGAAGACACTCAGGGTATCTTCATCACCTTTTAACTCCCCAAAACGGGTATCAGGACGGATTGTGCGGTTTCAGCCTGCCTTCTTTCAAAAAAGATGCAAACCGTTTAACCGCGTCTTCCCGGCTCCAAGGCCAAACAGCTTAAACGAGGCGGGATGCCCCCACTGAATAATGTCCGCCGTTCCCTCAAGGACATAGTTAAAACCCGCCTGAAACGCGGCGCAGGAGAGTACGGCCTTGTGATTTTCGTTCAGGTTGATTCGCAGGCGGGGTTCATACCCAGGGGCTTGCCCCTGTTGCCAAATAATGTAAGCGGAGTGATGGAATTATAATGAGCGAGGTAGATATTGGTATGAACCCCGCATACAATCCAT
>JAISMC010000052.1 GCA_031276965.1 Treponema sp. | reverse complement strand
ACCCAGGAGCAAGCTCGAAGCAAGCTTGCTTGCCGGTATCTTCGTTCTGCAAGGTATGGATTGTATGCGGGGTTCATACCAATACCTGCCTCGCTCATTATAATTCCATCACTCCGCTTACATTATTTGGCAACAGGGGCAAGCCCCTGGGTATGAACCCCGCCTGCGAATCAACCGGATTCCCGAATAAGCCTAATCCGCCAGCAATTCCCTGGCCAGGGCGTTTATTCGGGAGTCTGATTTAATACCCCGCGGCTTGCCGCGGCTCAAAGGTCGCAACGCTTACAAAAATTTGGTAGTAAACCAGACGGTATAATAAACTTCCTATCGAACGAGCCTCCGTTCAAACAAAAGCGAAGCTTAAGATACCGCGGGGCTTGCCCCGCGGAGGCTCATTTTTTGCCGCAGCCTGCCGGACCGCGACTTTGCAGCGCCGAGGCTTATATTGAGCCGGGCCGCCGCTTCTTTCAACGGACGTTTTTGCCGGAAGGCGAGTTCCGGAATTTGAGGATCCTTTCATAATACCGCTTGAATACCGCTTGACGATGCCGTTAAATGCGGCATCCTCTCCGGCGCCGGATTCCATTAGCCGCCGCCCTCAAGCGGCGCGGGGCGAAAGATTCCCCGCGTCCATTGAATAGATCCTGTTGCCGTAATTTAGCGTATCAGACTCGTGGGTAACGATGAGCGCCGCCGTTTCTTCCCGGGCGATATGGCTGAACAGCCCCATGATCTCCGCCGTGGTCTGCGTATCCAGATCGCCGGCCGGCTCGTCGGCAATGAGAAGCCGGGGTTCCTTGATAAGGGCCCGGGCAATGGCCGCCCGCCGCATCTCGCCGCCCGACAGTTCTTTGGGGTACGAAGCGGCAAGGCGGCTTATCCCCACTTTCTCAAGCAGGATAAAAGCCCTTCCCCCGCGTTTGTACTATTTGGCTAATTCCTTTAATTCAAGCGGTTCCATCATTCACCCTCCCGCATGGTGTAATATGTTTCCGCTTTGCTGATTCGGATTGCCGAATAAAGCGGCGCCAGGGACCCCGCCAGAACCGAGAGGAAGAGACTTCCTAAAACAAGCGGAATAATGCTGGGAAGCGGCGCATCAAGATAGGGCAGTTCAAGCCGCTCGCTTATCAGCGTACTGAAGGGAAATATCACCGTGCCGGCCAAGATGATACCCGCCGCGCCGCCGGCAATACCGGCCATGACCGATTCGCCCAACACCATGCCGGCCAGCTTTCCCCGGGTGGCGCCGAGAATCCGCAGTACGGCGAATTCTTTTTTTCGTTCGTGAATGGAACCTGAAAATACTGCCGCCAGCACGATAAGCGCCAATACCCAGAGGACGATGGAAAAAAGGTGAATATATGCCGTCAGTCCGGCAAGCGTTTCGGAAATGCCGGAGAATATGCTCTGCGAAACCACCACGTCCACGCCGGCGTTTTCCCGGCCTATGATTTGGGCAAGCCGCGCCGGGGAAGCCGGCGGACCGGCTTTTGCCAAAACCACCGAAACGGCCCCCCGTGACATTTCCCGTTCCTGGGATGCCAAAAAGCCGTAGCCCTCCACCCGGGCGCGGCCGATAAGAAGGCGCATGGTATTCATGGTCATAAAAACCGATGTGTCCAGCCCGCTGGCGCTTCTTGAAAGCCGGGCCGCCACCGGATAGGTATGCCCCAAAAGCCTGATGGTTCCGTCCGGGCGGATGGCGATCCGGCTGCCCGCCACAATCTGCCCGTCTTCCACGGTCCTGTTATACTTCTCCGCCATCCAGGGCTGGATGACAAAATCCGTTTCCGGGTCATAGGCGATAAGCTGCACCATCGCATCGCAGCAACTCTCCGAAAGGGAGGTAAGAAAAAACTGAGGACTGGCGCAGGCTATGCCCTCCGTCCGGGCAATTCTGCCGGCAATTGCCGCATCAAAGTAAAAGTAACCCGCTGCCCCGCGGAGCAGTATGGACTGGGCTTTTTCGGAGCTTCCCGCGGGAACCACCATCAGGTCCGCTCCAAAACGCCTGGTCATTGCGGCTAAACCCTGACGGAGATTTAACGCAAGGATGGATCCGCCAAAGATCGTAAACGCCAGAACCGCCGCCGTCACCACAAGACAGGCGGTACGAACAGGCTTGGCCTTTAAATTTTCCAGGGACAAGCGGCCGGTATTCAAAACTCTTTTCTTCATAATGACTCTCCCCGCCGCAGAATGACGGAGATCTCCGTTCTGCGGGGAAGCCCTGAAAACTTAACCGGAGTTTCCAGGGCTTAAATTCAATGAACCTCCCCGCCCTGAAGGGCGGGTTCTTGAGTATTAGACCCCACTGCAAATAAGTTAGCCTAGTATTACAAAAAAGAGAATTTTTTGTCAACGGGTTTTAACTTCTTGTGAAGACTACCCGGTCTATAAAGATATGGTTAGGCTTACACGCTTCGCAGAAGTTCTCTCGGTTTCGATCCCTGGGCGGGACCCACGACGCCGTGGTGTTCCATTTCCTCCACCAGCCGGGCGGCCCGGTTATAGCCTATCTTGAGCCGCCGCTGGATATAACTGGCGCTTGCCTTGCCCTGCTGCATGACGACCTCCAGGGCCTTCTCGTAGAGCGGGTCTTCTCCCTCCGAAAAAAGGGAGGGGGAGGCGTTTTCTTCATCCTCATCATAGAAAATTTCATCGTCGATGTAATCCGGTTCGCCCAAGGTTTTAACGTATTCCACCACCCGTTCCACTTCCTCTTCCGAGACAAAGGCCCCCTGCATACGGACGGGGAAGGGGTCCACTGCTCCGGCATAGAGCATGTCCCCCTTACCCAAAAGTTTTTCCGCCCCCACCATGTCGATGATGATCCGGCTGTCCATTTTGCTGGCCACCATAAAGGCGATCCGGCTGGGAATATTGGCCTTGATGAGACCGGTGATAACATCGATAGATGGACGCTGGGTAGCCAGTACCAGGTGTATTCCCACGGCCCGGCTCATGGCGGCGAGCCGCGCCACGGTACTTTCCAGCTCTTTCCCGGTGGTGGCCATGAGATCGGCAAATTCGTCAATGACCACCACAATATAGGGCATATACTCGGCGGCAATGCGCCGCTCTTTGATACGCTTGTTATAGCTCCGTATGTCCCGGACCCCCATGGAGTCCAGGCATGCGTAGCGGCGCTCCATCTCATAGATACAGTATTGGAGGGCCTGGAAGGCCCGCTTTGGTTCGGTGATCACCGGGGTAAGGAGATGGGGGATGTCATTGTACAGTTTAAGCTCTACTATTTTGGGATCGATGAGGATGAGCCGGCACTCCGCAGGGGATCGCTGGTACAGGATGGAGAGGATCATCGCGTTGACACAGACCGATTTTCCCGCCCCGGTGGCTCCGGCGATAAGAAGATGCGGCATTTGTACCAGATCCACCGTCTGGGCCTCGCCGGTGATGTCCTTCCCCAGCACTACGGGAACTTCGGATTTTCGGCCTTCTTTTTTTCCTTCTCCCGCAAGAGCCCGGTTGATCTCCCCTTCGATAATTTCCCGGAAAGATACGATGTTCCGTTTTGCATTGGGAACTTCGATACCCACGGCATGTTTCCCCGGAATGGGGGCTACGATCCGCACCGAGGAGGCGGCCAGGCGCAGGGCGATATTGTCCTGGAGGTTCACTATCCTGGAGAGCTTTACCCCCGGAGCAGGCAGGATCTCGAACATGGTGATCACCGGCCCCTTACGGATACCCGTTACCTCCGCCTGGATATTAAATTCTTTAAGGGTTTCCTTAAGGATGACCCCCGCCTCCCTGGTATCGTAATCGATGATCCAGTACTGGCCGTCGGGATACTGATTGAGGATCTCCACCGGCACCGAATAGGGCCCCCGCTTCTTAGAAAGGCGAAACTCCGGCTT
The DNA here is from genome assembly GCA_031276965.1 of Treponema sp. Taxonomy (GTDB): domain Bacteria; phylum Spirochaetota; class Spirochaetia; order Treponematales; family Breznakiellaceae; genus JAISMC01. Next base: position 13,336 of record JAISMC010000052.1, on the reverse strand, counting down.
CGGCCCGTTTGCCTTATCTGCGGCCTCCATATCATCAATCTTCATGCCGTTGGCTTGCATGCCTCCGGCTTCATCTCTGTTTTCCAGCAGGGCCGCGGTATGCCGGGCGGCTTCCGTCTCCGCATCAAGCAGGGCCTGTTCCAGATCCGCATCTATGGCTTCGCTGTTTTCGCAGGATTCATCAAAGCCGCCGGGTTCGTCAAACCCGCCTTCCCCGCCGGTCTCCTGTCCGGCGGCATAATCCCCGGACCCCTCCCCGGGAAAGGGCGTCTCCGGTTCAAGCTGCCTAAAGGCATCTCTGCTGGAAAGCGGTCTAAGTTCCGGCAGCTCCGGAATAATCCGGCCCGGAGATCTTGCTTCCTGTTTTACCGCCGCGCCGCCGGGGGGAATCTTGCCGTGAAGAAGGGGGGTCTCCATTCCGGAAGCCGCCTCGGTATAGAGATCCTTCAGCTTTGACCGGGGGGAGGGGAGCAGCGCCCTGGGTCCCCCCGCTCCGGAAAACGGCTGCGCCGTTTTTCTTTTCCCCTTGAAGAGCAGGGAACTTAGGTTGATTATCAACAGCCCCTCAAGGACCGTAAGGATGATGATGATAAAACTGAAGCCCCCCCTTCCGGCGATACGCAAAAAGGCAAAGTCCCCGGCCCTCCGGCCAAAATCCCGGACAAAGGCAAAACCCAGCGCCAGGGTCAGGAAGGGGAAAACGGCGCTGCTGAGGATGAAAATCCGGCCGGGGCGGTAGACAGGGTCCGCCAGGATCAGCGCCGCCAGGAGGAGATAGAGGGGAATGGCGAAGGCCAGCAGTCCGTAGGAGCGGACCAGGAAATCCCCGGCTCCGGCGGCGATAAAGGATTTTTCCAAAAGGGAAGCTCCGATGATAAGGGCCAGCAGTACGGCGGCAAGGGTCAGGGTCGCCGTTCCAATAAGGGCGGCGCTTCGGGAACCGCTGCGGAATTTTCCGGCTTGTTGGTTAGGGCTGCTTTTCATCAGAATAAAAACCTCGTCAATTTAGTCAAGGAACTTCTCAAAACACGAAGTTTCGGATTCCTTCATTGAATTTGTGAGACAACCTGGCTGGTTGTCTTAAACTTTAGTCCGGCAGAAAGCTGAAGTTTCCGGACAAGTCCATTACTTGAGACCGTTTCAAAATCTCAAATTTTGAAACGGTCTCGCCTATTTGAATATATCGGCAGCAACCGCTTCCATCGTCATGCCATAGTAGAGATAACCGTATGCGGCGGCGGCCCCCAGCACTTTTTTGCCGTATTCCCGGGTTTCCTGGATGTCAATGGTTTCCAGAAAGAGATCCTCCGGCAGTTTTGATTCGGCGTTTCTCCGGTTTCGTACCCGGCCCATGCCGCCATTATAGGCCAACAGAGCCAGCAGGGGACTGTCCATGTGTTCCATCAGGTAGCTGAGGTACACCGCCCCCAGGTGGACATTTACCTTCGGATCATAGAGATCCGGCTCTCCCTCTCCAATGTAGTCGGGTCCCCCCCGGCGGGCAATGCGCAGGGCGGTCTCCCTGGCCGTGGCGGGCATGAGCTGGGCAAGTCCCTGGGCGCCGGCCCGGGACCCCGCCCTGGGGATGAAGGCGCTTTCGGTATGGACAAGGCCAAAAAAGATTTCTACGGGAATCCCCGCCTCCCGGGCCCGGTCTTCAATAAGACTCTTGAAAGACCGGGGGTAGTGGAGTTCCAGATCCCGGCGTACCAGCCGGTAGTCTTGCCGTTCCATGTAACGGCCCGTCAGCCGTATCGATTCCTCGGGATAGGGAGATGCGGCAAAGGCCTCCGATAACTGTCTCAATTCTTCCGTACTGAGCCGGTCCATGGTCTCCTCTATATAGGGTTTGACAAAACCGGCGGCGCCGAATTCAAAGAAGTTAAGGAGGAAGGTCAGTTCCTCTCTCCGGGGCGGTACGGGATTGTCCTCCGGTATGGGGGGCAGGGTCTCCTCAAGCCGGAAAGCCGCCAGCGTCCGGTAATAAAAGGGGGCGCCGTCTTCCTCCAGGACGGCCTTGAAGAATGCTTCCGGCGGGGTCTCCGTCTTTAGATAGCCTTCGCCGGCGGCCCGGCCCAAAATATAGGCGTATTTTACCTTGGCCGCCCCGCCGGCGCCGGAACGGATCAGGGAAAAGGCCTCCTCCAGATCTTCCCATTTCCGGTTTGCCGTAAGGTACTGGACATAACGATCCAGGATATCCCTGAAATAAAATTCCGAATTCCACCGGGGAACATAATTCCGCAGCAGGGGAAGCAGATCCTCAGGCTTATCCGTCAGGGTCATGTGGAGGAGATACCATATACAGGCGTCGGCCTGCTCCGCATCGGGGGCCAGCTCCAAGGCCCGGGCAAAGCACTCTGCGGCCCCGGCATAGCAGCGCCGGCCCATTTGACGCCGGATCCTTCCTGTAAAGAAAAGCAGCAGATACCGGATATCCGTCTTGCCCGCAGCAAGCTTCCCGTTCCATTGGAGAAGTTGTTCCGCTCCCTTCTCCTGATAGGAACCGTACTGAAAGGTTCTGCCCAAATCCCGCAGCAGTTCAGGGTATTCCAGAAAGGGGTCCCCGTTCTGTTTCAGAAGGGGCTCAAAACTTTCCATGCTTTGGCCGTAGGCGTTTCTGGACACGGCGAGCCGTCCTGCAATGACGGCGGCCTCCGTTCCGGTAAAGGTATAGCCCCGCTTTCTAAGCTCCCCCAGCGCCCAGAGGTAGGACCAGTCCGGGGTTCCGGTAAAAAAGAAACGGACCGCCTTTCTGCGGAAAAATTCGGGAAACTCCACCCTTTCCGCGGGACTTTTCAGGCCGGAAGATTTTCCCCCGGAGGGATCTTCCGGCGGGCTTCCGGCGGGAACAAGAATTCCCGCTTCAATGGTCAAGGCCAGGGCCCGGGTTACTGCATTTTCCGCATCCGGCAGGAACCGGGCCGCGTCGTCATAGTGTCCCAGTAAATAGGATGCCGCCGCCCAAAGGGGCCTTACGGCAGGATCGTCTGAAAAGGGGAAGGGGGGGTTCTGTCTCTGGATCAGGCTGAGGAGTCTGGACGCGAGGAAGAGGTTTTTTTCTTCCAGGAGCCGGATAAGGAGCTTTTTCCCCGCCTCCTCCCGTATCCGCCTTTCGGGACATTCCAGGGCGGCTTCAAAGAGAGCTGTTCCCCTAAGCGGGTCCTGCCCATCCACCAGAAGCCCCGCGTAGAAAGGCGCCGCAGGATGGATCCTTGCGATCTGTCCCATTTCCGCCAGGTCCCCCCTCAGGATAAAATCCACATCACCCTTTTTTAAGCTGTGGATTGCATTCCGCCGGGAAATGTCCAGCACACCGTTGGCTCCGCAGGAGCTTAGTCCTGAGATAAGAAAGTAGAGTATTAGAAAAAGGGCCGGCGGCCCCCTATTTGGGCGGTATCCGGAGATTGTTTCCGGAGATGATAAGGTCCGGGTCACGGATATTATTAACCCGGGCAAGACGAGTATAGAGCCGAGGATTGCGATAGAATGCCTCCGAAATGTCCCAGAGGGTGTCCCCCCAGCGGATCTTGTAGGTAACCCCCTCCGGGGGAATAGTGGCCGGCGCCTTGTATGAGGCAACCGGAGCGGCGGACCTTTTCCGGGACGCCGAAGGCGCCGCCGGAGGCGGCGTTGGGGCAGCGGGCCCGGCCGGAGACGCCGCAGGAACGGCCTCTACCGGTTTAGCCGGTTCCACCTTTTGAACCGGCGGCGATGCCGCAGGGGCAGTCTCCGCTGGTTTGGCCGCCTCAGTCCGGGAGGGCGGCGGCGCCTCAATAACCGGCACCGGCTCGTTTATCTCCGCCGGAGGGGCGGCGGCTGGGGAATACCGGCCCTTTTCTTTGTTGTTAAAAAGGAAAAGCCAGGCCAGAAGGCAGGCTGCAATGATAATGACGCCTATAATGATGATAATAATCCAGGGGAACCCCTTCTTATTTCCGTTCTTTTTAACTGCCGAAGCTTTCTCATAGAGGCCTGTGGGGGGCGGTTCGTTTGTTTCCAATTCAAAGTCGGGAATTTCATAATCCCGGTTATCTTCATCAAGGGATTTGAGAGAGACACTGAGATGGTGATGTTCCGCATTGACCGAAGTATCCAGATCCACCGCATCCGCAGCAATTTCCCCCTCCTTATTGGAGGCGATAATCATCTCTACGGAAGGCTCTCCCTTGGACTTAGGCTTGATGTTTTCGACCACTAGGCTGCCGATATAGAGGGCATCGGCCATGGATTTTGTGAAACTCTTATATAAGTCTATCTGTACGCTTTTCTGACCGTCATGCACCGTGGTAAGGATGAGCCGCTTTTTAACGGCGGAATTTTCTTCCAGAAGAGAATAAAATTCCCCGTTTGCGATTTTTAAGCCAATAGTTGCTGCCATTGGTTCCGCTCCTTTTGTATAATAGATTTAGTCGAAAACCAACCGGGTTCTTGAATAAATCCAATACAATAATAGACTAGTCGGGGTATCCCCGTTTGTCAACGCCTTTTCCGTCCGGCCCGGCAGCCTTTTTATGGATCGATTTGGAAGATATCTTCTTACCTTGAAGATTAGCTCTTTTATTCCGATAATAGGTGTATGAATTTTCTTCCTATCCTTCTGGCTTTGGTGGCTGTTCTTGTGGTGGGTTTAGCCATGGCTGTGATTATGGGCCGGTCCAGGGGCGGCGGTTTAAGCGGAAAACGTTCCAAGGGCGATGGCGCCCTCCTCAAGAATGCGCAGAAAAGGCTGATGCAGAATCCCCGGGACCCCGAGGCTCTGTTTATTATGGCGGATAATTATTACCGGGAAGAAAGCTGGGATAAGGCCTATAAGGCCTACGAGACGCTGCTTGAACTGGTGGGGTCGCATCCGAACATCGATGAATTTGAGGTAAATCTCCGGAGCGGCGTTACCGCCCTCAAATTGGGCCTTACCGATGCGGCTTATAAGAACCTTGCCGTAGCCCGTTCCCTCAAACAGAATAATTTTGAGGTTAATTTCAACCTTGGTACTCTGGAATTCCAGAAAAAGAATTATGAAAAGGCTATCCAGCTTCTCCAGCAGGCCCGTTCTCAGGACCCGGAACATGCTCCTGCCCTCCGTTATCTGGGCCATTCCTTTTTTAAGATAAAAAAATACAAGGAGGCCATGGCGTTTATCCGCAAGGCCATGGATATAGCCCCGGACGACAAGGAATCCCTCTATACCCTGGGCGAGTGCTACTACGAGGCAAATCAGACCGATCAGGCCCTGCGCATCTTTGCCCATCTCCGGGCGGATCCCGTCATGGGACCCAGCGCTTGTCTCTTCTCGGGAACCATCAATATCAGTCAGCATCAGCCCGAAAAGGCTATTGAAGATTTTGAAATCGGCCTTAAGCATGTCAATATCAAACCCGATGTGGCCATAGAGTTAAAATACCGCCTGGCCACGGCCTACCTTAAACAGAACGAAATGTCCAAGGCCCTGGCCCTGCTCCGGGAGGTTCAGGGCGAGAATGGCAGCTATAAAGATGTCTCCCAGCTCATCGCCCGGTATCAGGAACTGAACGCCAACAAGAATCTGCAGATCTTCCTGATGGCCCCCTCGGCGGACTTTATTGCCCTCTGCCGCAGGCTGGTGATGAACTACTATCCCCGGGCCAAGACAAAGATTACCAACATTGCGGTCAGTAAAAACGAATGGGCGGATCTGCTGGCCGAGGTGGATACCCCTAAATGGTCCGATGTGGTGATGTTTCGTTTTATCCGCAGCCAGGGTTCTACCGGGGAGTTAATTGTCCGGGATTTCCATTCCCATCTAAAAGAAGTCAAAGCCGGCAAGGGGATATGTATTAGTCCCGGGGTCTTCACCGTTGAAGCAAAGCGGTACACCGAGGCCCGGCTTATCGATCTGATAGACAAGGAAAGACTCAATGCGCTGCTCAATTCCCTGGATGCAAAAACCAAGCTGGCCCCCGCCAAAAAATAACGGAGACCCTGTCCGTTTAACCCTTTAAGTTCAAAGCCGTATCGTATACAATGGGACTATGATTTTTCCGCTTAGGCCCAGGGCCCTTTGCCTGCTCTTGATTCTGGCGCCGGTCTTTTTAGGCGGCGGCGCCCCGGTTTATGCTGATTCCGCCGGCAACGGCGCGGGCGGAGACGGGTCTGCGCCGGGGGGGACCTGCTGGATCATTCCCATCCGCGGAGATATTGTTCCCTCGGTGGTTACCTTTGTACGCCGGGAGGCCCGGAAGGCTCTGGCCGAAAAGGCGGACTACCTTGTCTTTGAGATTGATACCTTCGGCGGCCGGGTGGATTCGGCGCTGCAGATTACTTCTTTTATTACCTCCATAAGAGACGCCAAAACCGTAGCCTGGGTCCATAGCAGCGAAGCCTCTATGGGGGTAAGCTGGTCAGCCGGCGCCCTTATTGCGTTTTCCTGCGGCGAGATCTACATGGCCAGCGGTACCTCCATGGGGGCCGCCGCGCCGGTTACGCCGGGAACTGGCGGTTCTATGGAGTCCGCTGGGGAAAAAACCGTCTCTGCGGTGCGGTCCCAGATGGCGGCTCTGGCGGAACGGAACGGCCACCCCGTGGGGATCGCCCTGGCCATGGTAGATTACGATGTGGATCTGTGGGAAGTTTCCGTGGACGGCCGGATAGAGGCCCTTACCCGTGAAGAGTTGGAACGGCTTGAAGGGGACCCAAACCGGCAGGTTGAGCGGATTTCGGAGCTTTCCCCTCCGGGAAAGCTCCTCTCCCTTACCGCCGGCGAAGCCCATCGCCTGGGTCTTGCGGGACTTGCCGGCGATCAGGGGGTCCTGCTCTCGGCTCTGGGGGCCAAAGCAGCCATAGGGGAAAGCGCCCCCGGCTTTGCCGACGGGATCATCGCCTTTTTGACCTCCGGGATTGTGCAGATTATTCTGATCGTCATCGGGATAGTGATGATCTTTCTGGAGATCAACACTCCCGGTTTCGGTCTTCCCGGAACAGCGGCGCTTATAGCCTTTATCCTGGTTTTTGGTTCCAGCGCCCTCCTGGGCAGGGCCGGTTCCCTGGAGTTGATCCTCTTTCTTGCGGGCGCCGGTCTTCTGGCGGTGGAGATCTTCGTTCTCCCCGGATTCGGGATCGCCGGCATTTCCGGTCTCATTCTGGTGGGCCTTTCCCTGGTCCTCTCTATGCAGGACTTTGTGATACCCCGCTTTGAGTGGGAGTGGAACCTCCTGGGCCGGAACGTGGTAGTGGTGGTAATAGGCATTATTGCAGCGATTACAGGAATTGCCCTTATCGCCCTCATGGGGCCGAAGATCCGCATTTTTGACGGCCTCACCCTAAAGACCCGCATTGTGGGTACCGCCGGCGGTCCCGACCCGGATGCGGCGCTGTCAGGCGTTGAAGACGCCGCCGATAGGCCTCCCGCCGCCAATGGCGGGGCTCCCGTTTCCGGAGAAGACGGCTATACGGCCCTGACCGGCAAAACCGGCGTGGCTGCAACAACCCTCAGACCTTCGGGAAAGGCCGAAATCGGCGGGGAATTTTTTACCGTAGAAGCGGACGGCCTCTTTATCGAAGCCGGTTCCGAAGTTAAGGTTATCCGGGTTTACGGAAATAGAATAATTGTCCGGCCCGTATAGGCCCGTTCCGCTTTGGCGGAGCCGAATATCAAACGTATAGGAGATGTTATGCTGCCTTATCTTATTTTTGTGGTTGTTATTGGGATCTTTGCGCTGGGCTTTTTGCTGCTGTTTTTCCGTTTCTTCGGCCTTTGGTTCCGGGCCTTGCTGTCCGGGGCTTATGTGGGGATGGGAAAGCTTATCGGGATGTGGCTTCGGCACGTAAATGCAGGAATCATCGTAGATTCCCGGATCATGCTGTCCAAAGCGGGGATCGAGGTGGACTCGGATATGCTGGAAACCCATTTTCTTGCCCGGGGGGATGTGATGAAGGTGAGCCGCGCCCTGGTGGCGGCCAACAAGGCCAATATCCCCCTGCCTTTTCAGCGGGCCGCCGCCATCGATCTTGCCGGCCGGGATGTACTCGATGCGGTACGGACCAGCGTTAACCCAAAGGTTATCGACTGTCCCGATGCTTCTAAAGGAAAGCATACCATCGATGCCGTGGCCAAGGACGGTATCCAGCTCCAGGTAAAGGCCCGGGTTACGGTACGGGCCAATATCGAACGGCTGGTCGGCGGCGCCACTGAGGAAACCATCATCGCCCGGGTCGGTGAGGGGATTGTAACTACCATTGGTTCCGCGGAGAGTTACAAAAAGGTGTTGGAAAATCCCGATACCATTTCCAGCACGGTTTTGAAAAAAGGTTTGGATGCGGGAACCGCCTTTGAAATCCTCTCCATCGATATTGCCGATATTGACGTAGGGGCCAATGTGGGGGCCAAACTCCAGGCGGATCAGGCTGAAGCGGACAAGCGCCGTTTCCAGGCGGAGGCGGAGAAGCGCCGGGCCGCCGCCCAGGCCCAGGAACAGGAGATGATAGCCCTGGTCCAGGAAAACCGGGCCAAGGTGGTGCTGGCGGAGGCGGAGATTCCCCTGGCCATTGCGGAAGCTTTCAAAAGCGGTCATCTGGGGGTAATGGACTATTACCGGCTTAAGAACATTCAGGCGGATACGGATATGCGTTCCTCCATAGGTTCCTCGGGCGGCGCCTCCGGCAGTCCGGCAAAATAATGGATTTTTTATTTGACAACGGCCTTTTTATAGTACTGGCCATTATTGTCTTTGTGATTCGTTTGTTTTTGCAGTTTATAGCCAAAGACAAGAAGAGAAAGTCCCCGCCGCCTGATTCCGTGCCTCTTCAGGAGGCGGATGAGGAAGGCGGCGGATCCTCCTATGCAAATACGCGGGGCGCTTCGGACTACTTCAAAAGACACATGAAAGAATCCCGGACCGTTCCCGCACGGAGGGCCGCTCCTGTTCAAACGCAGGCGGCTGATTTCCTGCCCCATTGGCTGGAGGAACCGGAAGAGAGACCCAAGCCGGTTAAAAAGGTCCCGCGAAAGCAGCAGCCGCCTGCAGCCGTATCTCAAACGGCGCTTCCCTCGGCAGAATTATCGCTGGAAACGCTGAAACCGGCCCCCCAGGTAAAAGAAGCCCTTGTTTCCGGGTTTCCGGAAAATCTTGCCTATCTATCCTCCCTTAAACGGGCGGTGGCGGTGGCGGAAATTCTGGGAACCCCCAAGGGACTGGGTTAAAGCGGGCCTGCGGTTTTATATAGACGAAGATATTCCGGCACAGACCGAAGCGACACTAAAGCTGCCAGCGCCTGCCGGGACTTCGCCTTCCAGTGAAACCGCAGCTTTAAGCTTTAACATGAGGCTTTCCCAAAACTTCAGTTTTTGGGAAAGCTACCCTGAATCCTGAATTTATATGAAAAAGCGGGCTTTAGACCGCTTTTTCGGAAGCTTTTTCCAAAACTAACCGAGTTTTGGGAAAAGCTCACATGAAAAAGAAAAAAGCGCCGGATTGGATCCGGCGCTTTTTTGACGGTTTCGGTTACCAGTTATTGTATCCGCCGCCAGCTCCGCGTTCCCGCCGGGGTTTATCCATCGCTTCATTAACCCGAAGCTGACGGCCCTCAAATTCCCGGCCATTGGTACCCGCAATAGCGGCGCCCGCCTCTTCATCGGTACTCATTTCAATAAACCCGAAGCCCTTCGAATTACCGGTTTCGCGATCAAAAATGATCTTGGCGGAAGCAACGGTTCCAAATCCGCCAAACAGGTTGCGAAGACCATCTTCGGTGGTGTTGTAGGAGAGATTGCCGACATACAGTTTCTTAGCCATTGAGAAAATTCCTTCACCCGGATTCAGCCGCAGCCGGTGCGTCCGGGCACGCAATATTCACGCCCGCAATAGAGGGGCGACTCCAATCTTTCCCAAGGCTTATAAGCCCCCGGAAAGAATATGGGATGCAATTATATTGACAGGGGATAGAAGAAAACAACGGTAAGAGAAACCCCAAATCCTTACACTTTTGAAAACCCGGCGGCCCCCAAGGGACCGGGCGTACTGCAAAACCTTCAAAAAGTATTCCTGTTCATAAAGACAGTACCCCAGTTTTGATACACCGTCAAGTAATTTTTTACTTTTTTACGTTTTTTATTCGCAGCGGGGGTCTAATACCCAAAAACCCGCCTTCTGGCGGGGGAGCTTTAGGGCGGGGAGGTTCATTTTTTACGAAAAGAGGGCTTTTATGGCGCCTTTCAGATCCTTTACCAATTCACCGCTCCCGGCGGAGGTCCTGGATGCCGCGAATTCGGCCTCTTCCCCCGGCCCTTCTGCGGGCGGCGGGCCCAAAAAGCGTTCAAAACCGAGGCTCCGGGCGGCTTTGATTCTTCCCGCAAGCCGCCGCACGGGGCGGACTTCTCCGGCCAGAGAAAGCTCTCCGGCGATGGCCGTTCCCGCCGGCAGGGGAAGGCCCGTTCTGGCGGAATAAATGCTTGCCGCCAGGGCAAGTTCCACGCCGACTTCGGTAATTTTGATACCCCCCGCCACATTGACATAGAGGTCGTGGTCGGAAAGCCGCAGTCCCAGATGCTTTTCCAGGGAAGCGGCAATCCGGGATACCCGGGCGGAATCGATGCGGTCCGAGAAAACCCGGCTGATGCTCCCTTTGGCGGGGATCGCCAGGGCCTGAATCTCCACCAGCAGGGTCCGGGAACCCTCCAGCACCGCCGCAATGGCGATTCCTGCGGGCACGGCCCCCTCCCGGCGTACCAGAAAGAGAAGGGAAGGATCCTCCACCATGGAAAGCCCCTTCTCTCCCATGGTAAAAATGCCGATCTCGTCCACCGACCCAAAACGGTTCTTCGCGGCCCTGAGAAAACGGCAGTCCCCTTCGCTGGAGGCCGAGGCGGCTCCTTCAAAGTAGAGAACCGTGTCTACCATGTGTTCCAGGCTTTTGGGCCCCGAAATAAGGCCGTCCTTGGTAACATGGGCCACCAGAAAGAGGGCCGCATCGTGTTCCTTGACCCAGGAAATTAATTCGTAGGAACAGTACTTCATCTGGTTGACCGTACCCGGAATCAGCCCCGCCTCGTCGGTGTGCAGGGTCTGGGCGGAATCCACCACGATGATCACCGGTTTTACCGCTTCCAGAATGGTCTGTATATCCTCAAGTCTTCCGGAACAGAAGATCTCTATCCGGTCTCCCCTTATCCCCAGCCGGTCCGCCCGCATCCGTACCTGTCCGGCGGATTCCTCCCCGGACACGTAGAGCAGCCGTCCCCTGGTTTCCGCCGCCGCCGCAGCCTGGAGGAGCAGAGTTGATTTACCGATTCCCGGCTCCCCCCCCACGAGGACGGCGGAACGCTTCATGATGCCGCCTCCCAGAACCCGGTCCAGTTCGGCGATACCGCTCCCAATGCGGCTCCCCTCCTGGGGATCTACCGATGAAAGAGGAAAAGACTGGGGCAGGGCTTTACCTGCTTTGCCGGAAAAACCGCCCCGGCCTGCGGCGGCGGTTTCGGTGAGGGTATTCCATTCGCCGCACTCAGGGCAGCGGCCCAGCCATTTGGGTTCCTCGTGGCCGCAGGCGGAACATTTGAAGATAAAGGGCCGCTTTTTCATGATACCCCGCCGGCGGAAGAATGGTTCCGGCGGATAATGCTCCTCCGCAGGGCAAAGTTGCCCGCCGTCAGGACCAGGGGGAAGAAGATGGCCATGAGGATACCAGTCTTAAAGGTGGTGCCGTTCATCACTGTTCCCACCAGTCCGGGCCCGGCGGCGCAGCCCACATCCCCCGCCAGGGCCAGAACGGCGAACATGGCGGTGCCCCCCAGCGGAAAGATCCTGGAAGCCAGGCTGAAGGTTCCCGGCCACATCACCCCCACGGAAAAGCCGCAGAGGGCGCAGCCTGCCAAAGAAAGGAGAGGCCAGGGTGAAAAAACGGTGACCAGATAACTCAGGACACAGAGGATGCCCGCCCCAAGGAGTATCCCCGAAAGCCGCCGCCGCTCGTCCCCGCCGCTCTTCTGCATGCCGAAGAAGACCCGGGCCAGGCCCATGAGGACGGCAAAAGCGCAGGGACCCAGAATATCCCCCAGGGTCTTGGAAACCCTGAGGCCCGCCTCGGCGAAGAGGCTGGCCCACTGGGACATGGCCTGTTCCGAAGCGCCTGAACAGATCATCATCAGAAAGAGGAAAATGAAAAGCCTCTTGACCGAAAGTTCCCGCAGGGGAACAGCCTCCCTGGATTCGCCGATAAGGGTTTTCAGGGGCACGGCGGCGAAGAGGAACACCGTTCCCAGGGGGAGCAGGGCCCAGAGCATGGGCAGCCAGCGCCAGTTGTCGATGCCGATGAGGTTAAAATAGACCGTCGAAAGGAGTACCACCCCCACCACCCCCCAGCAGTAAAAAGAGTGAAGCAGGCTCATGGCCGCCGCTTTGTGATCCGTGGGCAGGGCCTCCACAATGGGGCTGACAATAACTTCCAGAAGCCCTCCCCCCAATGCGTTGACAAAAACCGCTATAAGAAGCCCCCAGTAGGGATCGGGTAAAATGAAGGGCAGTATGCCCATACCGCAGAGCCCCGCGACGCAGCATACATGGGCAGCCAGCGCCGCCGCCCGATACCCGATACGATCCACGAAATGTACCGCCGCAAGATCTACCAGAAGCTGGACGGTGAAGTTGAGGACCACCAGAAAGGCCAGATTTTGCAGGGAAACGCTAAACTGACGGTGAAAGGTGAGGAAGAGAAGGGGGCCAAGGTTGTTGATAATGGCTTGACTGACATAGCCCAGGTAACAGGCAGCGCGGGTATGACCGTAGCTGAATTTCATGGATGCACTGTACCATAAGGAGGGACGATATTCATAGGGCACCTCTAAAAACCCCGGTTGGGTTTCCAGAGGTGCCTCGGAGAAAATCGCAATTCCTTGTAATACAAGCAATTATGGCAACACGATTTTCTCCCAGGGGTAAGAAAACCTCTAAAAACTGAAGTTTTTAGAGGTTCCCATAGGGAGAGATACCGGCTTTCCCTTCTTCGGCCTTCGGCTTTTTCGCCCCGGCGGTACAATTTTTCCGTTACCCCGCCAGCAGCCGGTTCAGCCGCTTCACAAAATCCGCCGGGTCCTTCAGCTTTACCCCTTCCACCAGCAGGGCCTGATCCAGCAGGACCCCCGCCACATCGGCAATACGGGCCTCATCTTCAAGGCTTTTAAGGCCCGCCACAATGGGATGATCGCCGTTCACTTCCAGAATCGGTTTGATGTCGGGCATTTCGGTCTGGCCCATGGCCTTGAGCATCTGGGCCATCTGTATGGTGGGATCGTTTTCATCCGCCACAATGCAGGAGGGGGAGTCGTGGAGGCGGCGGGAAAGCTTTACGTCCTTTACCCGGTCCC
>JAISMC010000050.1 GCA_031276965.1 Treponema sp. | reverse complement strand
AGTACAAAACCATCGGACTTCTCGATGGGCATATAAAAGCCGAGACGTTCTCTCCCGTTAAAGGTGTAATACCCTAAACCGCTTCCGCCCTGAATCATTCTTTCAAAGAACCGCCCCGTACTTTCCAGGCTGGGCTCGATCTTTCCCATTTCAATATAGTGATACTCCTTTAGAACCAGCTCGGCCTGCCGGTGGCCTACAAACCTGCCGTGCTCGTCAAGGATAAAGATACCGCCGGTTTCCCATATCCTGAATTCCCCGATAATATCGCAGAAAAAGGCCCCGGGTAAGATCCCCGCTAAAACCCGGTTATTATCCAGGGGGGTCCAGACCCGTATGACCAGTTCCCCCGACGGATCCTTGACGGGATTTCCCAAAACGGTTTCTCCGGCAAAGGCCCGCAGGGCATAAGGATTGGTCAGGTATTCGTTTTCCCACATGAGCGGTTTACCGTAATAAACGGCTCCTCCCTGTGCATCCAGAATAGCGACATCCCGGAACCGCGTGTGTTTGGCTACGTTATGCAGGACTTCGACAAGATCCTCCGGCACTACCGCCGCCAGCCGCGCCGCCATCGTGCGGGATTCTTCTTTGAGCAGGCCTATCTCGTTAGAGACCATCTGCTCTGCAATCCTGCCGATCACTTCCATGTCCTTTTCAACGGTAAGCAAAAAGTTCCTGCTGCTGAACAAAAAACACGGGACAAGACTTGACAGGGTAATACCTACCACAATAGCAATAATGATCAGTATGACCTTGATGCGGATAGACAGCTTATAGAAGGATTTGGTTATTTGATTTTTTCCCATACGCAATCCTTATAAGAAAACCGGCGGGGTATGTACCGCGCAGTAGAGACAGACCGGAAGGCCCCCTGGCGCTGAAATTTTCCGTCCATGACCATCCCCCGCCCCGCGTTATTATGGAAGACAACAAGATATTACATTCGAAACATACTATACGACAAAGAGACAGGTTAAACAAGTGAGCGCATTGCCTCATTTTGAAAAGGTAACCCAAATCAAGGCAGACTATCCGGGGCTCATTGTTCCCAGAAGTCAACATGGGGTTATCCTTGAAAGAAAAGAAAAAGGTTCTCACCGGGTACCGTTCCCGCTATCGGCAAGCGGCCCGGAAAGAAAAGTCAGACATCCTGAACGAAGTACAGTTTATCACCGGGTATAACCGGAAGTACGTCCTGCGTATCCTCAACCAGCCGCAGGCTCCGCAGGCCCTTCTCGCCCTCAAGGGCAAAAATCTCACCAAACCGGGGAAATTCCTCAAATACCTCATCCCCATCCGCGCCTTCTACACCCCGGAAGAACGAAAGCTCCCTGGTTTTATCCAGATTGACACCGGCAGACTTTAGTCTGACACCATTGCGGTCAGACCGCTTCAGGCCGGTATATCCTCACGTTGACCGCCGCCGATGCCGCCTCCGGCTGGATATGCCTGTTTTCCCTCCTCGACAAGGCCCACTGCTGGACCTTCGACGCCCTCAAGGATATTTACGCCGGCCTTCCCTTCCCCTTACGGGAGTTCCACAGCGATAACGGCAGCGAATGTATCAACCATGTCATCGCCGGCTGGCACCGCAGGCCCGCCTGCCCCATCCTCTTTACCCGTTCATGGGACCACAAGAAAAATGACAACTGCTTGCGGACCTCTGGTCCGAGTCGAACAAAAAACGGTGGCGGCGTCCACGGGTATATCGGTTATGACCGCCTGGAAGGGGCTGCCCTCCAGACCCGCCTTACCGGGGTTTATCGCTCCCTGGTCCCCCCTCCTCAATTTCTTCATGCCCGCCATGAAGCTTGAAAGCAAAGTAAAGGCCGGTTCCAAAGAAATTTAGTATACAGGCCAGTTCCATACCCCGATCCGAAAATTGGAGTACAATTTTTTCAGTGGTGGTAAATTTTCCGGAGCAAGCGCGAACCAAAGGTTCGACGGGGTATGGACCCGGCCCTCCAATCAAAAAATACGACGAATCCCGCAGCCCCCAGCGTCTGCTGGAATCGGATGCGCTCTTGCCTGCGGTAAAAGCGGAACTCACCCGGCTGTACGGACTGTACAATCCGGTTCAGTTACAGTACACGGTCAACAAGGCCGTCCTCGCGTTGCGGGAGGCCCTTGCCGCCCGGTCCCTTCCTCCCGGAAGAACACCGGCGGCCTAAAGTTACATTTTAATGAGGCATTTCGCAGCATTATCCGGAAACTGAAGTTTCCGAATTAAACCAGACTTTCGAATAATGCCGTTGAACAATACGGCTCCCTGCGTTAAATTTGGAAGATTATGGCAGTTGAATTTATAGAAATTATCGCAAGCATTACCCCGGACCCCAATTTTTTGACGTGGGAATTCGCCGGTGAGGACAAGGAAATTCAAAACGGGGCGAAGCTGACGGTCCGGAAAAGCCAGCGGGCCATGCTGCTCTACGAGGGCCGGGCCTCCACACCCTGACCTACCGCCAACATTCCCATTTTAAGCAAAGTCCAGGGCTGGCAAAATGTGGGTGGAATGAGCCGTGGGAGGCGCAGCCGGCCTAGGCGAAGGGAATCCTAGAGGGCCGTAAGGCCCGGAACGCATACAGTCCTGTTATGTGCAGTGCCCCATTTCAATTATTGTTTATTTCTATGAATTCTCTTGGAGTTATTATATTTCGTTCTTTCGGAAAATGTTTTATGTTTCAGGTGATTAAAAAATCAGATTCGCTGCTTTTATACAGTTCATAAAATATTCTGTCATCTTCATCAGTGAACATTATGTTTTGCGGCATAGAAACTATATATTCACCATCGTTTAGTAAAT
>JAISMC010000148.1 GCA_031276965.1 Treponema sp. | reverse complement strand
GGGGGTAATTCCTTACTGTATAAGGAATTACGTGATCCCTTAGCGAATTTCTCCCGGACCGCCGCCCCGCGGTTCATGTAGTGGATGGTGATAAAAAAGCCCAGCCCCAACAGATAGGCCGTTCCCAGGAATACAACGGAAAGCTTCCTCCCGTCTCCTCTGACCGAAAAAAAGACAAGAAGGCTCAGCGCAAGTTGAAGCGCGAAGAGTATTCCGCATACTCCCCCGGGGGACATTCCCAGGTTCATCAGCTTGTGATGAATGTGAGCCCTGTCGGGATCGTCAATACGGCGGCCGCCCCGGACACGGCGTATAATTGCGGCCAGGGTATCCAAAACGGGGATAAGCAGCAATGCCCCCGAATAGGCCAGGGGCAGCGCCGAATGGGCGTTACCCTTGTCGATCATGGGCAGAAAGGCCAGGGTAAAGCCCAGAAATTGGCTTCCCCCGTCGCCCATAAAGATTTTTGCCCCGGAGAAGGACAGGTTAAAGACAAGGAAGCCCCCCAGCGCTGCGGCAAGGCAGATACAGAGGAGGGTTACCGATCCGGCGCTGTGGAAGGAGGCGAAGACAGCCGCGTAGCTTAGGGCGGCCATGGCGGCAATTCCCCCCGCCAGACCATCCACCCCGTCGATGAAATTCACCGCATTGGTCAGACCCACAAGCCAGAAAAAGGACAGGGGATAGCGGATCCAGTTAAGCTCCCCCAGGGGGCCTATATCAAAAAGGAACAAACGCCTGAAGGTATAACCGGGGATTATCACACAGAGGGCCGCCATAATTTGGAAGAGCAGTTTGTATCTGGCCGCCAGGGGACGGAAATCGTCGATGGCGCCGAAGAACAGGATCAGGATCATGGCGGCGATGGGCGGGATGAAACGGAACCCCAGATAAGCTTCCGGGGCGCCGGCGGCGATCCAGCCCGCCACGGCGATGAAGGACAGGGCAAATCCTATGCCCCCAAGCCGGGGCACCTTTCCGGAATGGATCTTCCGTTCATCAACCTTATCATACCAGGACCTTTTACGGGAAACGTGTATGAGCAGCAGTACGAGCAGCAGAGAAAAAATAAAGGAAACACTGATTTTTATTATGGTCAACATACAAACAAAAACATCCTGCAATTTCTTGAACTAGTTTACATTATATAAAAAATAAGAAAATATACAAGAAGCTTTGCCGCGCAATGGAGTTAGCATGTTGGTTCTCAAATTCGGGGGTACTTCGGTAGGTTGTCCGGAAGCGGTTGCCGGACTGACGGATATTATCAGGGATAAGGACCATGCAGGGCGGGTAAGGGTCGTGGTGGTTTCCGCCTTTTCCGGGGTAACCGATGCCTTGATAGCCGCCGCCGGGGAGGCCGCCGCCGGCGCCGGACTTCCGCCGGTGATAGAAACGTTAAGAAAACGGCATCTGGACACGGCGGCTTTTTTTCTTAAAGGGCCCGCCCTGGCCGGGGCGGAGGCGGAAATTGAGGGGACCCTTAAGGAACTGCTCCGCATCCTTGACGGGGTGGCGATGCTCAGGGAACTTTCGCCCCGGATTCTCGATCAGATCATGAGTTTCGGCGAGCGGCTTTCCGCTCCCCTTATTGCCCGTATCTGCAGCGCCGCCGGAACGGAGGCGGAGTACTTTGACGCCCGGGAGGCGGTAAAAACCGACGACAGCTACGGGGCCGCCCGCTTTCTCCCCGGGGAGAGTTATGTCCTTATCCGGGCCCTCCTGGAAAAGCGGCCCAAGCTGCAGGTGGCAAGCGGCTTTATCGGCTCCACCCTGGACGGTTTTACCACCACCCTGGGCCGGGGCGGTTCGGATACCAGCGCCGCCATTTTCGGGGCGGCCCTGGGAGCGGAACGGGTGGAGATCTGGACCGATGTAGAGGGCATTCTTACCGCGGACCCCAGGATGGTAAAGAACGCCTTCCGGATAGAGAGCATTTCCTATAACGAGGCCATGGAACTTTCCCACTTTGGCGCCAAGGTTCTCCATCCCCCCACGGTCCGTCCGGCCCTGGAAAAGGGCATTCCCATTCTGATCAAAAATACCTTCAATCCGTCGGGGGGCGGGACCCTGATCAGCAATGATGCGGATCCCGGCGGCTATCCCATCCGGGGGATCAGTTCCCTGAACAATGTTACCCTTATCCGGGTCCAGGGATCGGGCATGGTCGGAATCGCCGGTTTTTCGTCCCGGCTGTTCGGCGCCCTGGCCGGGAAGCGGATCAGCGTAATCATGATTAGCCAGGCCTCAAGCGAGTATTCCATCTGCTTCGCCGTGGAACCCTCCGCGGGTTTTCCGGCGGCGGCGGCTATTAAAGAAGAGTTTGTCCGGGAGATCGCCGCCGGTACTATCGAAGAGCCGGTCCCGGAGCAGGATCTGGCCGTCATTGCCGTGGTGGGGTCCCGGATGAAGAGCACCTCCGGCATTTCGGGAAAGGTATTCCACGCCCTGGGCCGGAACGGGATCAATGTTATCGCCATTGCCCAGGGATCTTCGGAGATCAATATTTCCGCGGTGATAGCCCGGCAGGATGAAGCCAAAGCCCTGAATGCGGTCCACGAGGCGTTTTTCCTTTCCGGGGTGCGTTCGGTGAATCTCTTCCTTTTGGGGACCGGTCTTATCGGGGGAACCCTGGTGGAGCAGCTCGCCGGCCACCGGGAGGTGCTGGCGGATGAGCATAAGATCCGCATCAATCTGGTGGGGATTGCCAATTCCCGGAAGATGCTCTTCAACAGCAAAGGGCTCGATCCTAAAAACATCAAAGCCAAACTGGAGGAGGGGGAGGATCTTTCCCTGCCCCGTTTTATTGAAAAGATGAAGGCCCTCAATCTGCCCAACACCGCCTTATGCGACTGTACCGCCAGCGACGAAGTGGCCGCATCCTACGGGGACATACTCAAATCGGCGGTGCCCATCATCACCCCCAATAAGCGGGCCAACGCCTCCTCCTACGAGTACTACAGAACCTTGACCGCCTATTCCAGGGACCGGGGAATCCCCTATCTGTACGAGACCACGGTCTGCGCGGGGCTTCCGGTAATCTCCACCCTCCGGGATCTCTTCCTCTCCGGGGACCGGGTCCGGCGTATTGAGGCGGTCCTCTCGGGAACGCTGAGTTATATCTTTAATAACTTTGACGGTTCCAGGCCCTTCTCCGTTCTGGTCCGGGAGGCCAGGGCCAAGGGCTATACCGAGCCCGATCCCCGGGACGACCTTAACGCCATGGACGCCGCCCGGAAGGCCCTGATCCTGGCCAGGGACTGCGGCATGGTCCTGGAATTTTCCTCGGTACAGGTGGAGCCCCTGCTGCCCCCGGCCTGCTTTGAAGCGGCGGATGTGGAATCCTTCTTTACCGAACTGGAGAAAATCGACGCCCTGTTTGAGAAGCGGCGGGCCGCCGCCGCGGCCGCCGGCAGGGCCCTCCGCTATGTGGCGGTTATCGAGGAAAGCCGCGGCCCTGCCGCCGGCAAGGCCGCCGCGGCCCTGCCGCCGGCAAACGCCGGGGGCCTTGTCAGGCTTTCCCTCAGGGAAGAGGCGCCGGGAAGCGCTTTCAGATCCCTGGTGGATTCGGACAATATGGTGGTGATCACCACCGACCGGTATTCAACCCTGCCCCTGGTGGTTAAGGGTCCCGGCGCCGGCGCCCAGGTTACCGCGGGCGGGGTCTTTGCCGACATTGTGCGGATTGCGCGGACCCTGGTCTGACTAATGCCCGTCCATGATGCGGGCGCATTATGGACAGACCCCGGCTATCTCAGGCAGCTGTCCGACGCTTCCATCCCGGCCAGCACGTCTTCAAAGACCCCCATATCCCAGGCCATGTCCAGGACCGTGTACCGCTTCCGTATCATCTGGGCCCTCCGGGAATCGGCGATGACCTTTGCCCTGGTCAGGCCGATCTCCTCCGGCCTCAGGGGGCAGCCCCCCCGTTCCATGAGGGCCCGCAGTTCCCCGTAGGGGAGAAGCTGTTCCAGAACCCTTTCCCGGATCTGTTTCCAGTTGTCCCGCAGGGCGCCGCCGAGGGCCGCGGCGGCCCCGCCGGGCAGCAGCTTTTCCAGCGCCGTTTTAACCGCCCCCTCCTCCGCGGCCATGCCCTTAAAGGCGGCCCGTACCTCCGCCTCCCGCTCCGCCGGACCGGGAAGCCGCCGGGAAGGGGAGGGTTCCGGCGCTTTCTCCGGGGAAAAGAAAATCTCCGTAAAGGCCGCCGCCGCCAGGGTCCCCATGGCGACCTTGTGTCCGTGGGTTACGGGATTCCCCCGGAACTCAAGGTTTTCCATTTCCCAGATGTGGCTGTAGAGATGCTCGCAGCCGGAGACGGGGCGGGAGCTTTTCAGGTACTGCATGGCAAAACCCGTCAGGGAGAGGGCCCTGAAGAGCACGTTCACCGCGTCCCCGTCGCCCCGGACCGCGCCGGCGGAAAGGGCCAGGGCCTGCCGGAGCCCCCGCTGGGTCATGGCCCAGGCAAAGCCGTCGATGGGTTCCGTGCCGGGCGCCCCCAGGGAACCGGCGGCTTCGGCGATAAGCCAGTCCGTACCGGCGGTGATCTTTCCCGCCAGATCCCCAAAGCCCGAGGAGGAAAGATAGGCCGGCGCTCCGGCCAGGATCGCCGTGTCCGCCGCCAGGACCCTGGGGGCGGGGCAGGCCAGGGTCTGCTTAAACCCGTCCTTGAGGAGGGCGGCGCCGCTGGAGGTAAAACCGTCCACCGAAGCGGCGGTGGGTACGCAGAGGTAGGGAAGGCCCAGCTCCGCGGCGGCCCGCTTAACCAGATCGTTGACGGTTCCCGCCCCAACGGCGACGGGAACGACGGTCCCCGCGGCGGCCCCCCGGAGACGGCGGACAATCTCCGCCGCATACGCGTATTCGGCGTGGAGCCGGGGCTCTCCGGGAAAAACAAGGGACCCCGCCGCGGGAATGCCCGCATCCTTCAGCAGCAGCTCCACGGCCCTTCCCGCCTTTTCAAAGGTATGATCGTCGGCGGCAAGGAAGACCGCGTCAAACTGATAATGCGCTTTCAGCAGTCCGGGGATCCGCTTAAGGCCCTCCCGCTCCAGGACCAGGGCATCGGTTTCATCCGCCGCCTTAAGGCAGTCTTCCATCGAAGGGACCGGCAGCACGTTCATGCCTTCACTATAGCACAAACTATGGGGTATACTCCACAGAGGGGCCGGAGATTCCGGCGGCCGGGAGCGGAGGTTTAGTATGGCGATAGCAAAAGCGGTAAAAGAGGCCCTGGGTTCGTCTTCGATGATCCGTAAGATGTTTGAAGAGGGAAGCCGCCTGAAGCGGCAGCACGGGGCGGACAGGGTCTTTGATTTTTCCATCGGAAACCCCGACCTGGAACCCCCCCCGGCTTTTCACCGGGTCTTTAACGAACTGGCCCGGGAGGACAGCCCCGGTTCCCACGGGTATATGCCCAATGCGGGATACCCTGATGTGCGGGCGGCCCTGGCGGAGAAGGTGTCCCGGGAACAGGGGGCCGCCCTGGACGCTTCCCTCATCGTCATGTCCGTGGGCGCCGCGGGGGGCCTCAATGCGGTCTTCAAGGCCATCCTCAACCCCGGCGACGAGGTTGTCGTTTCCCGGCCCTACTTTATGGAGTACCGCTCCTACGTGTCCAACCACGGAGGGCGCCTTGTGGAAGCGGACAGCCTTCCCGGTTTCGGCCTGGACCCGGTGGCCATAGAGGCGGCCATGACGGAAAGGACCGCCGCGGTGCTTATCAATTCGCCCCATAATCCCACGGGCCGGGTCTATCCCGCCCGGACCATCGCCGCCCTGGCGGACGCCCTCCGCCGGCAGGGCGGGAAAACCGGCCGCTTCCCCTATCTGGTCGCCGACGAACCCTACCGGGAGCTGGTCTACGCCGCGGAGACGCCCCCGGTCCTCTCCGCCTACGAGGAGTCCATCGTGGTAAGCTCCTACTCCAAAAGCCTTTCCCTTCCCGGAGAGCGGATAGGCTATATCGCCGTCAGCCCCGCCGTCCGGGACCGGGACGAGGTGATGGAGGCGCTGATCTACGCCACCCGGATCCTGGGATTTGTCAACGCCCCCGCCCTAATGCAGCGCATCGTGGCCCGGCTTACGGAGGAACGGGTGGCGGTGGAGGTCTATGCCCGCCGCCGGGATGTTTTTAGGCGCATCCTGGATGAAGCGGGGATAGCCTATGCGGAGCCCGAGGGCGCCTTCTATCTTTTCTGCCGGGTCCCCGGTTCTTCCGGAGACGACAGGGCCTTCGTGGATCTGCTGAAGAAGCACCTTATCCTGGGCGTGCCCGGCAGCAGCTTCCGCGCCCCCGGCTGGGTCCGCTTCGCCTACTGCGTGGACGAGCGGATCATCGCCGCCTCATCCGCCGCCTTTAAGGCCGCCATGAAGGAATGGTCCTGATTGCAGCGGCATCCGTGCCGATCCAAAACGCAGAGCGTTTTGGGCATTTGCCAGGGGCCGCCATCCATGGCGGCCTGGCGGGGGCATCCGTGCCGGACGCATTGGGTACGGTTTCCTGACATGCGCCTCTATTTAGCGGCAAACCCCCGCAAATCCCCCCCGTTTTCCCGCCCGGCCGGGACATTTTCCCCGGAGAACGGATCATTTTCCCCGGAGAACGGATCATTCTCCCCGGAGAACGGATCATTCTCCCCGGAGAACGGATCATTCTCCCCGGAGAACAGGTCATTCTCCCCGGAGAACAGGTCATTTTCTCAGGAGAACAGGTCATTTTCTCAGGAGAACAGGTCATTCTCCCTGGAGAATAAGTCATTCTCCCCGGAGAACAGGTCATTCTCCCCGGAGAACAGGTCATTCTCCCCGGAGAACAGGTCATTTTCTCAGGAGAACAGGTCATTTTCTCAGGAGAACAGGTCATTTTCTCAGGAGAACAGGTCATTTTCTCAGGAGAACAGGTCATTTTCTCAG
>JAISMC010000146.1 GCA_031276965.1 Treponema sp. | reverse complement strand
CCGGACTGCGTTTTATCGATATTAGTCCGAGCCCGGCACGGCAGGCCTACTATACCAAGGTCTTTGACGCCTTTAAGGCTGAAACGGGGATCACGGTGAGCTATGAAAGCGTGCCCTGGGACGATGCCGCCAATAAACTTACGGTGCTGGGGGCGTCCGGGAGCCTTCCCGACGTAATGACTTTTTGGGAAGGCTGGCTGGGGCAGTTTCTCCAGGCCGGCTGGATAGTGCCGCTGGAAAAATATATCGCCGGAACGGAGAGTTCCTATACCGATGCGATCACAAAAAAACTCTGGCCAAAGCAAAAACAGCTCTACGGCGGGGTCTATACCGTACCCGACGGGCTGATGGTAAAGGGTATTTATATTCGTAAAGACTG
This sequence comes from Treponema sp., assembly GCA_031276965.1. Lineage (GTDB taxonomy): Bacteria > Spirochaetota > Spirochaetia > Treponematales > Breznakiellaceae > JAISMC01. The sequence goes on along the minus strand of JAISMC010000146.1, from coordinate 4,244 downwards.
GGCCCGGGAGAAGGGATTAAACCTGGATCCGGCCAGGGGCTGGACCTACGATGAATATTTTGATGCCGTCCGCAGGTTTACCGACGCCGGTCAGCGGCATTACGGCGTGTCATACCGGGGGGCCCGCGGGGCTTTTGATCCTATTTCTGTTTACCTTACAGGATTTAACGGCGGCCGCTTCTACGATGACCAGGGCAACGTCCTCATCAACTCCCCGGAATGTCTTGAGGGCTTTAAAAAGTGGGGGGCCATGTATCTGGAGGGTTACGCCCCCAAGGATTCCATAAACTGGGGCTTCACCGAGATGGTGGATAACTTCACCGGCGGTCTTACCGCCACCCTGCTCAACGATTCCGAGGTTGCGGCAACCTGCCAGGCTTCCATGCAGCCCGAACAATGGACGGTTATGCCCATACCTACGAGCAAGGACGGCAAAATATACAACACCATAAACGCTCCCTATTCCTACAGTATTTCTGCCAACAGTAAAGATCCCGATGCGGCCTGGAGGTTGATCGAATTCCTCAGCCGGCCTGATAACAGCATCGAATACTGTAAGATGGGGGGACTCATCCCTGTGAAGAAAGATGTCGCCAACGACCCGACCTACGGTGAGAACGGTCCCTACAGCGCCTTTGTAAAACAGCTTAACGATCCCAATACGGTGATCCCCGCTTCTTTCGGACCCTTCAATTATACCGACATGCATCAGGGTATGTTCCATGAGGAGGTGCAGAAGTACCTCCTGGGACAACAGGATGCAAAGACTGCGCTGGATAATATTGCCAATGAACTTCAGGTCCGGATGAAAAAATACATGGCCGATAATCCGGGTTACAAAATAGAGGTTCCCTTAGCTAACTTCTAGTTGTTGTATCTAGCAGTTTGTTGCGCATTAGCGTAAGGATCCGCGCAGAAATAATATGCCCAACTCCGGAGCGGCGGTACGCCCTAAGCGCCGGAGTTGTTCTGCATACCGGATCCGGCGGAAGGGGAGTGTATGCTTATCCTGGTATTGTACCTGGCCGGATTGGCTGTCCTGGTTATCGCTTCGGTTGCCCTGATAGGGAGACGGCTGCATAACCGGACCAAGGCCATGCTGGAGCCGTATCTGTTTATACTGCCGGTGTTTCTGCTCCTTCTCCTGCTTTTTGGCTATCCCCTGGTGAGCAGCTCCATTATGGCTTTTCAGAATTATAACCTCACGGATCCGAAGAATATCCGTTTCAACGGAATTGATAATTTCCGCAAACTGTTCAGCGATAAAGATATAGGGCTGGTGATCCGTAATTCCTTTGCCTATGTGATTCTATCGGTATCGGGACAGTTTCTCCTGGGCCTTATTCTGGCGCTGGCCCTGCGCAAGAACTTCCGTTTTCGGGGGGTGTATCAGGGGATAGTTTTCCTGCCCTGGGCCTTTTCTTCCTTTGTAATAGGCATCATGTTCCGCTGGTCCTTTAACGGGGAATACGGGGTGGTAAACGATCTCCTGTTTAAGCTAAAGCTGATCGGCGCCTCCGTTGCATGGCTTGGCACCCCCGGGCTTTCCCTCCTGGTGGTGATCCTGGCTATGATCTGGATGGGCATCCCCTTCTTCGCCATTATGATTATGGCGGCGCTGCAGTCAATCCCCGCCAATACCTTTGAGGCTGCGGAGGTTGACGGCTGCGGTCCCATACGGAAATTTTTTTCCATTACGCTGCCCTATATCAAACCGACAATTATTGTAACCATTCTGCTCAGGACGATATGGATCTTTAATTCCTTCGATATGATTGTTGTCATCACCGGCGGGGGTCCCGCCAGCACTTCCCAAACCCTGCCGTCCTATATGTACACCCGGGCATTTTCAAGCTATGACTTCGGTTTGGCGGCAACCCTGGGGCTTATCCTCATGGCTGTCCTGGCGGTTTATGCGGTGGTCTTTCTCAGGACAACCAAATACAACAAGGCGGGTGAATTTTAATGAACTGGAGAAGCCGCCGTATTCTGGGAAACATTGGGCGTTTTATCATCCTGGCGATTTTTTTATTAGCCGTTGTATTGCCCATTTATTGGATGTTTATTACGTCCCTGAAAACGAATCCCGAAATTATCAACGCCCAGCGCCTTACCTACCGGCCCGAAACGGTTACCCCGGAAAATTATGTGGCCCTCTTTGAACTCTTTAGTTATGCCGGCCTCCTGAAAAACAGCCTTATTGTCTCGGTTTCCTCCGGCCTCTGCGTTACCCTGCTGTCTATTCTGGGGGGTTACAGCCTTGCCCGCTACAAGTTCCGGGGCAAGGAAACGATGGTAATTTTTTTCCTGGTCACCCAGATGATCCCCGGGATTCTGGTAATCATCCCCCTCTACATTATTTTGTCCCGTTTGGGCCTGATCGACACCCATGCGGGGTTGTTTATCTACTATCTTATTGCAAATCTGCCATTCTGCGTTATCACCATGCGCAGTTTTTTTGAACGAATCCCCTATAGTCTGGAGGAAGCCGCCCGGGTAGACGGGTGTACCAGGCTGCAGAGTCTCCTGCGTATAGTCCTGCCCAGCATGTTCCCCGGCATTGTGGCGGTTTTTGTGTTTGCCTTTATCGGGGCATGGAATGAGCTGATAGCCGGTACGATTCTGATCAACACACCGCAAATGTGGACCATCCCTGTGGGGCTCAAGACCCTCATAGGAAAGTACAATGTACAATGGGGAGTCCTCATGGCCGGGGCTGCCCTGGCGCTGCTGCCAACTGCCCTCATGTTTGCGGCGATGCAGAAATTTGTGGTTGCCGGGCTTACCGCAGGGGCGGTGAAAGAATGAAGTAATGCGAACGCTTTCATATTGCCTTGTTTGTCTGTATACTATTTCTGTATACTAAGGGCTAACGAAAGGAGGATTTTAGGCCATGGAAAACAAAAACATACGGGAACGGACCGAAAGGACCAGGTGGTTTTGCGACGCCCGGTTTGGGATGTTTATACACTGGGGGCTTTACTCGATCCCCGCCAGGGGTGAATGGGTTAGAAGCGTGGAACGGATACGCCATGAGGACTATCTTGAGTACTTCCGGGAGTTTACCGCGGAGGAGTATGATCCAAAGGAATGGGCGCGGATCGCCAAAAAGGCGGGGATGAAGTACGCGGTTCTTACGGCAAAACATCACGACGGGTTTTGTCTCTGGGACACGAAGCTCACGGATTTCAAGTCCACCAATACCCCGGCCCGCCGGGACCTGGTGCGGGAATATCTGGAAGCCTTCAGGGCGGAAGGCATCAAGGCGGGCCTGTACTTTTCTATCATAGATTGGCGGCATCCGGATTTTCCCCACTACGGTGACAGGCAGCACCCCCTGCGGGACGACCCGGCTGAAAAAAACGCCGCCAGGGATTTTAACCGCTACCTTGATTTTATGCACGGCCAGATCCGGGAACTCCTTACGGACTACGGCAAACTCGACATCATGTGGTATGACTTTTCCTATGCCGATATGAAGGGCGCCAAATGGAGGGCCCAGGAACTGATCGAAATGGTCCGTTCCCTTCAACCTCATCTCATTGTGGATAACCGCCTGGAAGGTTCCGGGGAAGAGTCGGGGACCATACTCACCGCCAACCCTTCGGACTTTGCCGGCGACTTTGCCTGCCCCGAACAGATGATTCCCCCAAAGGGCATTAAAAACGAACTGGGGGACAGCGTTCCCTGGGAAGCCTGCATCACCCTCAACAATCACTGGGGCTACGCCGCGGCGGATAAGCACTGGAAGAGCGCCGAAATGGTGGTGCGCATGATCGTTGAATGTGTGTCGAAAAACGGCAATCTGCTTCTCAACGTAGGCCCCGACGCAAAGGGCCGCATACCCGCAGCCTCCGTGGATATACTGGAAGAAGTAGGCCGCTGGATGGCCCGCAACGGCGAAAGCATATATGGCTGCGGCATCTCCGCCTATGAAAAACCCGAATGGGGCCGGTTTACCCAAAAGGGGAAAAAACTGTACGCCCACATACTGGAGGCCCAGGCCGGCGGCATCTGCCTTCCCAACCTGGCGGGAAAGATCGAAAAGCTCAGGCTCCTTTCCGACGGCAGTGAAATCAAAAACGCCCGGCACTGGAACCTGGCGGAATACCCGGAACACGCCTTTTTCTTCCTCAACCAGGAGAGTTTTGACAACTACCCCCTGCCGGATCCGAAAGACACGGTGGTGGAGATAAGCCTCAAGTAAATCATGTTACGCAGGAAGAATAATATGGACCACGGCG
>JAISMC010000123.1 GCA_031276965.1 Treponema sp. | reverse complement strand
TCCGCCAATACTCGATGCCGGCGCCGCGTTACAATCCTTAAGCCTCAGCGCAGGGAATATTTCCCCTCCCTTTGATCCGGAGACCACCGCGTACACCGCGGCGGTTGACCATGGGGTGGATTCAATCACGGTAAGGGCCGTGCCGAAGAGCGATAAGGCCGTGCTGAGTTCCGGCAGCGGAGATCCCCTAGCCTTGGTCACCGGAGAAAACAGAATCGCCGTCACGGTAACAGCGGAAGACGGCGTAACTACAAAAACCTATACGGTCACGGTAACAAGGCTTGACGGTTCCGTTATCATGATCGATAGGGCGGAGGAATTTGCAAAAATAGGCAGGGATGAGGCCTATCCCCTGGCGGGGACTTATTTTCTTGCCGCGGATTTGGAACCGGAAAACTGGATGCCCATAGGAGAGAGCGGTGCGAATCCCTTTACCGGTAAATTTGAGGGTAACGGAAAAAAAATCAGCATAAAAAGTTTTGCCGAAGGAGCCTTCGGCGGAGAGGACGATACCGCCATCGGACTGTTCGGCTATGTAAAAGGGGCGGATGTCTCAAAGGCTTCTATCAGGAACCTGAGCGTCCGGATAGAGCTGGCCAAGAGGGTAAACGAAAAGGTTGCATACTATGTCGGCGCCCTTGCCGGTTATGCCGATGAGTACACGGAACTGAGCAATATCACCGTAGAGGGTTCCATCGATTTCTCAAATACCAATACCGCCGCTCCCAGGCGGCCCGTTTTTGTGGGCGGCATTGCCGGTGTGCTCATCGCTTCGGAATTAAAGGACAGCGTTGTAAGCGCAGATATAAGGGGTTTTGGCACGGCCGGGAACGGTTCGTACAACTATGTGGGGGGTCTGGTGGGGATGTTTGACAGAAACGCGGTAAAGCCCGGCATGAATCCTGCCGTCATCCCGGGCCTTCCCTTTGCAGGCGCTTCAATTACGAAGTGCCGCAGCACCGGTACTGTGGCAGGTGCAGCGGACGGCTCCGGGGCCAATGTGTTTGCCGGGGGAATCGCCGGGGGCAGCCGCTACGGCATGAAAACCTACTACAGCGGTAAAATCGAAGACTGCTCTTCCACGGGAAACGTAAGCGCCCGGGGCGGGACTTACTGGTCCTGGGCCGGAGGCATTGCCGGGACTATCTGCGGCGACGGCCACGACGATCCTGACACTGAGGCGGGCGGAAGTTCCGCCGCCGGTCCAACCCGCATCGTCCGCTGTTACGCCGCCGGCGCCGTTACCGCTCAGGGTCCCAAAGGGAGCTGGCCCTATGCGGGCGGGATAGTCGGGAATAACTACTATGGTAGCCTGGTATCCCAGTGCTGGTTTGACGGTGCGGTCAAGGCGGAGGGAGAGGGAATCGGCGACTACACCGGCGGCATAGCGGGGTATAATTCGAAGCAGTATTACGGACACGGTTCCCGGATAGAGGATTGCTGGTCCGCCGGCTCGGTTGAAGGGTATCTAAACGCCGGGGGCATAGTCGGCCAGAACCAGGTTGCCGCCATAACCGAACGCTGTTATTCCACGATGTCTGTTTCGGTGCGGGCGGACAGGGACGCTGTTGCCGGTCAGGCGCAGGGCGCAGGCGGCATAGCGGGTTACAATTCCGTAACCGACGGAAGGGCATCCGGAACGGTGCGGAACTGCGCTGCCCTTAACCCCTCAATCACATCAAGCGGCGGCTTCGATCTGATCCGTCGTGTCACCGGGAACGGCGGCGGCGATCATGTCGATAATCTGGCCCGGGCGGACATGGAACTCATCATCGGCGGGAGCCCTTCTCCGTCAAATGACAAGGGGGCCAACGGCAAAGACGGCGCGGATACAAGCGCGCAGCCCTCCCGGACCGATTACGAAGCCCTGGGCTGGGATTTTAGCGGGGTGTGGAAAATGGGCGGCGGCGGGTATCCTGTTTTACAGTGGCAATGAAAAACAAAAACAGACGGCAGGAGCGAGGATGCAGGCAAGGTTGAAAAACTACTTCTTGAAAATTTTTTATCTGACCATGGTTTTAGCCATGGCGGGTTTTACGGGATGCCGGGAGCCCCTGGGGGAAGTCCCTGTCCCTCAGGATAAAGGCCGCATCGTAATAAGTATTGAGGGCGATACAAGTATAGACGGCGATACAAACGCAGGCGGCGTTGCAAACGGCGCCGGGGCGCGGACCGTCGCGCCCGGTGCAGGGGATTTTACAAAGTACACCCTGACCTTTTCCGGTCCCGAACTGCATGACCCGGTTGATGTAAGCGGCGGCAGCGCCCAGGTGGAGCTTGCGCTTGGTTCCTGGACTATAACCGCCACGGGGTACACCGGAACTGCCGGGAATTATGCTGCGGCGGCGGAGGGAAGCGCCCAAGTTACTATCAGCGGCGGAGATACATCACCGGTAGTTATTCTGTTGGGGCCCAAGACCGGCGGCGTTCAGGGGACCCTGAGCTATTCCGTAACCGTACCGGCGGGGGCAAGCGGTTCTATTGCTGTCACCACGGCCCAGGGCGTTACTGTTGCAGACGGAGATGTTGCGCTTACCCCGGGAACCAACACCGGCGCTAAAAACCTTGACCCCGGCCAGTATCTGCTGCGGGTACGGCTTGAAAAGAACGGTGTCTACGCGGGATTAACCGAGGCGCTTCACATCTATTCAGGGTTGACAAGTACATTACCTGCCAGGACCTACACGGACAGCGATTTTTCGGAGTCTCCTCACCCGGAGCCGCCGGACCCGAACCTGAACCTGATACTGTCCTCCCTGACCGGCGTCTGGTATTCCCATTTCCCCGGCATCGGCAGACTGGACGGTTACCGCATCGGGAGGTGGAAAGATTTTGACACTCTCATGGGTACGGCGAAATTAAACCTCTTCCCCGGTTTGCAGCGTTTCACCTATACATCCCAGACCGGCAGCAATGTTCCCGGGGCAGATGACTTTTTTGTCTTTTACGACGATACGGTGTACGGACAAGACGATGACGGCACGGGGGGCAGCGAGGGCTGGGAAATGGTCTACCGGTACATCGGCATAGTCCGGGCCGTAAATATTTTTGAGGATGATCCTGACCGGGGGGCCATCATCATCGAGCACCTTAGCGGCTGCGCCCCAACCTGGGACGATGATATCAAGGACGGACAGAGGCCCTTCTTCGGGATCTACTACAAGATCGATACCGGCGTCGTCCGATTGGCAAACACGGCTGATTTAGAGGCCATGGATCAGGGCGAAAAGTATTACACCGAAACCGCGACATTGCAGGAGGCGATTGATAAAAACACCGCAGAAAATGATTCAGCTTTCGTTGTGTGGAGCGTGGTCACTCCTTATGAGAGGGAACAGTAGATGTACTATCACCGGAAAACCCTGGCGTGCGAACTTTTAGCATGAAACCTGTTTTATTGATTGTTAGTATCGTAGTTCTCAGCCTCTACTCCTGTGCATTATACGAATACGGGCGCTTGGGCGGCGCGGATGAAACAAACATACTCAGGCCCAGCGCCGGCGGGTTTGAAGAACGCATGGCCTTCATGTCCGGCGTCTGGTATTCCCACTACGCCGGCGCCGGCAGACTGGACGGTTACCGCATCGGGAAGTGGGAGGATTTTGAGGAACTCATGGGGGACAGCGGAAAAATCGCCTTGTTCCCGGACTTGGATCCTGCAAACCCTGCAGCCTGCGACACCGGCAAGCCTCCCCAAAAGGGCGATTACTTTGTCTTTTATGACGACACAGTGTACGGGGAACAGGAAGACGGCGCTGGCGGCAACGAGGGCTGGGGAGAGGCTATGGCCTTCCGGTTTATGGGCATAGTCCGGGCCGTCAATATCTTTAACGGCGATCCTGACCGGGGGGCCATCATCATCGAGTACCTCGAAGGCTGCGCCCCGGCCTGGGACGATGACATCAAAGACGGCGGGCGGCCCTTCTTTGGGATCTACTACCGGGTCCTCAAGCCTGACACCCTCCAGCTTGCAAACGCCGTAGATCTTGCCGCCCTGTACAACGGAGAAAAATACTACACGGAGACGGCGACTTTGGACGAAGCGATAACGCGTAATGGCGTGGAAAACGAGGCGGAGTTTATCTCCTGGGGAGTAGTTATCCCCCAGGACAGGGAAACTGTTGGGGGACGATGAGGATGAAAGCGCCGGTACATCTTATATGCTTATGCGTCCTGGTTTTTTCCGCTTCCCTCTCCGCGCAGGAAACCGGACCCGCCGCCGCCCCCGGTGACGCCGCCGGTGAGGCCGGAGCCCCGGCAAGCGCAGCCGGTACGGATACTGTTGAAGACGATGCCTATATCGACTTTGGCGGGGACGAAGAGGGGATCACCGTCACCGCTACGCCGGAGACGACCCAGCAGATGACGGTCATAACCAGGGGAGAAATAGAAAGACGCAACGCCCGGGACCTTTCCACCCTGCTGGAGGATGCCCTCGACATGAGCGTGACCCGCTACGGCGGTTACGGCAACCAGACCGAGTTGAGCCTGCGGGGATTTGACACCGAACGTATCGCCATCCTCATTGACGGTGTTCCGGCAAACTCACCCCGTTCCGGCGAATTTGACATAAGCCAGGTAGACATCAACAATGTCGAGCGCATCGAGGTAATCTACGGCGGTTCGGATACCAAGTACAACGTGTCCGGCGCCCTGGGCGGCGTCATCAACATCATCACCATAAAAAAACAAAAGCCCGGCCTGAACTTCGGCGGAACCGCCTCAAACACCGGCTACCTGCCGGCGCGGTACAACCTGCGCCACGCGGGGGGCCGGATCGGGGACCCCCATCCGGAAGACCTCTTCGACATGCAGTCCCTGAGTCTTTTTGCCGGATACGGCGCCGAAAAATTCTCCTGGAAGGCCGCGGCCTTTGGGAACCGGGCGGACAATCACTACGGGTACAAAGACGA
>JAISMC010000118.1 GCA_031276965.1 Treponema sp. | reverse complement strand
GTGATGTTTATCATCGGGTTTGCGCTTATATATCTGGGAATCGCGAAAGAATACGAACCGGCGCTGCTTGTGCCGATGGGTTTTGGCGCGATACTCGTCAATCTGCCGCTCAGCGGCGTGTTGAACCAGGTTCTGCCCGGCGTCGGGGAAACCCACGGCGTCATCCAGTGGCTTTTTGAAAAAGGAATCGGCGCGTCCGAAGTTTTGCCGTTGCTGCTCTTTATCGGCATAGGGGCGATGATAGATTTTTCACCCCTGCTTTCGCGGCCTGTGTACTTTCTGTTCGGCGCGGCGGCGCATTTTGGCATCTTCGCCACAATAACCCTTTCCTGTATTTTGGGCTTCGACCTGAAAGACGCGGCGGCCATCGGCATTATCGGCGCAGCGGACGGGCCTACGACAATCCTTGTTTCCCAGGTGCTCCATTCAAACTATTTGGGGCCCATAGCGGTAACGGCCTACTCGTATATGTCCCTCGTGCCTATCATCCAGCCTTTCGCGATAAAACTGACGACCACTAAAAAAGAACGGATGATCAGAATGGATATTGTGGCGAGTACGGAGATTCCGCGGATATTAAAAATCATATTCCCGATTGCGGTAACAATCATCGTGGGTTTCATTTCCCCCTCCGCCGTTGCGCTTATCGGTTTTTTGATGTTCGGCAACCTTATCCGTGAATGCGCGGTGCTGGAATCCCTGTCCGAAACGGCGCAAAAGGGGCTTTCAAACCTGATAACGCTGCTGCTCGGAATCACCATCGCCTTTACGCTTAAAGCCGAGGAATTTCTCACGGCCGACACGGTAAAAATACTCGCCCTGGGGCTTTTCGCATTTATCCTTGATACGGTAGGCGGGGTTCTGTTTACGAAGTTTATCAATTTGTTTTTAAAGAAAAAAATAAACCCGATGATAGGCGCGGCGGGGATTTCCGCGTTCCCGATGTCGTCGCGGGTCATTCAAAAACTCGCGCTGAAAGAAGATCCTGCCAACATATTTTTGATGCATGCGGTAAGCGCCAATGTTTCCGGGCAGATAGCGTCCGTCGCGGCAAGCGGCCTGGTCCTGAGCCTGATAGTGCAGCATTTATGAAAGGAGAGTATTGGTATGAGTGAACCGGTTTTGAACAATGTGGCGGCCTCCCTTGACATCATGTGGAAGGGAATGGCGGGCCTTTTCATCGTCTGCGGCGGCATCGCCATTGTAATGATGATCATCACAAAAATTATAGGTACAAAAAAATAGTTTTCGGAGCCTGTTTCAAAACACCTTGGAAGGCCGGCAAAACACCCGGCCTGTTCAAACCCGGCTTGCCCGCTGCAGGAGGAGCAGATCCGCCAGAACCAGGGCGGTCATGGCCTCTACCACGGGGACAACCCGGGGGACGATGCAGATATCGTGCCGGCCCGGGATAACCAGTTGTCTGGCGATTCCCCGCCGGTCCGCGGTTTCCTGCTGCCGCATTATTGAGGGGACCGGTTTGAAGGCCACCCGGAATTCCAGGGACATCCCGGTGCTGATGCCCCCAAGGACGCCCCCGGCATTGTTGGTGCGGTACCGGATATCCGGAACCCCGTCCGGCAGGGCCGGCGCGGCGGGGCGCCGCGGATCAACCGCAGGGGCGCAGCCCGGCGCCGGCCGGTCGTTCTGCTCCGAACCAAAACTCTCCGCCGCCTTAAACCCCGCTCCGAATTCGATGCCCTTGGCGGCCCCCAGGGAGAGCATGGCCGAGGCTATCCGGGCGTCGAGTTTGCCGAAAACCGGTTCTCCCAGCCCCGGGGGAAGGCCCGCGGCGGAACAGGTTACGATACCGCCGGCGCTGTCTCCGGAGGCGCGGAGCCTTTCTATCTCGGCGAGAATCCTGCCCGCTGTTTCCCGGTGGGGAACCCGCAGGGGGTTCCCTTCCGCTTCGTCAAGGTCAAAGCCGGCTTCCCCCTGCCCCGGCGCTTCTATCCCCGCAATGGCTGCGGTCCAGGCCCGGACGGTGATGCCCGAGGCGGCGAGCAGCGCCCTGGCCACCGCTCCCGCGGCGACCCGGCTTACGGTTTCCCGGCCGGAACTCCTCCCGCCGCCCCGGTGATCCCGGACGCCGTACTTGGCCTCCCAGGTCCAGTCCGCGTGGCCCGGCCGGTAGAGATCCCGGAGCTTGTCGTAATCGGCGGAATGCTGGGAGGTGTTGCGGATCAGGATGGCGATGGGAGTCCCCAGGGTTTTGCCCTGAAACACCCCGGAGAGGATCTCCGGCTCGTCCGCTTCGATCCGGGTGGTAGAGCCGGGGCCGCCGGGCCGCCGCCGCCGGAGATCCCGGCGGATAATTTCGATGTCCAGGGGGAGTCCCGCAGGGCAGCCGTCTACGACGCAGCCCATGGCAGGGCCGTGGGACTCCCCAAAGGTGGTGACGGCAAAGAGATCGCCGAAGGTGTTCCCGGCCATTACGGGACCGCCAATTGTTCCACCTCGCCGAGGGTGGGCGGTTCCGCCCCCCGCCGGGAGCATACCAGGGAGGCGGCCTTATTTGCGAAGAACAGGGCTTCGGAGAGTTCCGCTTCGCCCAGGGCGGCGAGGGCGGAACGGGACATCCTGCCATGCCGTTCCAGCCAGGCGAGGAAGGCGCCATGAAAGGTGTCCCCCGCGCCGATAGTGTCCGCCACGGGGAGGTCCGCCACCGGGGCCTCTGCCCGGAGGAGGGATCCGTCCTCCCGTTTGAGGAGGGCGACGGCGCCCCGGGGCCCCAGGGTGCTCACCCCAAGCAGCGGCCCCCTGGCGAGGATCCCTTCCAGGGCTTCCTCCGGCCCCTGACCGGGGTAGATAAAATCCAGGTCAGCCTCAGAGACCTTGGCGATAACCGTGTCCCGGAGCCATCCCTCAAAGCGCCGAACGTAGCTTTCCCGGCTGCGGATCATGAAGGGCCGTATGTTGGGATCCAGAGAGATGACCGGGGCGCCGCTTCCCCGGGCGGCTTCCCGCCGGATCAGGGATTCGATGGCGGACGCGACGGGTTCCATGGTCATGGAGATGGACCCGAAGAGGATGCAGTCAAGCGCCCCGGGGAGCGCCGGGGGCAGGTCCGCCGGGGAGAGGGACCGGTCCGCGCTGCCCTCGGTGTAGAAAACGTACTGGGGTTCCGCGCCCTGATCAAGCTTGACGAAGGCCAGGGTGGAGTTCTCCCCGGAACGGAGGATACAATCGGCGGAGACCCCGTTTTCAACCAGCCGCCTTACCAGGATATCCCCAAAGAAATCGGTGGAGAGCTTCCCTAAAAATCCAACGGGCACGCCGAGCCGTCCGATGGCAATGGCGGTATTATAGGGACTGCCCCCGGGACAGGGCAGAAACGCCGTTCCGCCGGTCCCGGAATCGCCCCCCTGCTCCTCCGGCAGCATCCCAATCCGCCGGGGGAGCATATCGATCAGCGCCTCACCGCAGCAGAGAATCATATCGCCCTCCTTCAGGATTGCATTTTATAGGATGCATTATATAATCTCAATAGGAGCGTATCATGCAGGGGAAAATGAAAGTTGCGATTATGACGGGAATAGGCAAGATGGAGATCATCGAACGGGACATCCCGCAGCCTAAGCCTAACGAGGTCCTTGTCAGGATTGACTGGGTGGGCATCTGCGGTTCGGATCTGCACTACTATGAGACGGGCCGAATCGGCGATTTCATCGTAAGACCGCCCTTTGTACTGGGGCATGAGGCCGCGGGGGTTGTGGTGGAGACCGGGTCCGCGGTTTCCCATATGAGACGGGGGAATCGGGTGGCGCTGGAGCCGGGAAAAACCTGCGGACACTGTGAGTTCTGCCGTTCCGGAAGGTACAACCTCTGTCCGGATGTGGCTTTCTTTGCAACCCCGCCGGTGGACGGGGTCTTTCAGGAGTATGTGGCCCACGAGGCGGCGCTCTGCTTCAAGCTCCCCGACCGGGTCACTACCCTGGAGGGGGCCCTTATCGAGCCGCTGGCGGTTGGTTTCCATGCTTCCATCAGCGGCGGCGCCGGAATCGGACAAACCGCCCTGATTACCGGCGTGGGCTGTATCGGTCTGGTATCCATGCTGGCCATGCAGGCCCAGGGGGTTTCCCGGATCTTCGTAGCCGACACGATCAACAAACGGCTGGATAAGGCATCGGCCCTGGGGGCGGACGGCCTCATCTATGTATCGAAGCAGCGGATCCCCGATAAGATTGCGGAGTTTACCGGCGGGGAGGGGGTGGATCTGGTGATCGAAACTTCGGGGAATGAAGATGCCGCGGGGCAGGCCATTGAGTCCGTCAAAAAGGGGGGGACCATGGTTTTTGTCGGGTACAGCAAATCGGGAATGATGAATCTCCCCATGGGTACGGCCCTGAACAAGGAACTCAGCTTCAAAACGATCTTCCGGTATCGCCA
>JAISMC010000101.1 GCA_031276965.1 Treponema sp. | reverse complement strand
AACCACCGCGAAAGAAAGAAGCGCCGCCCAAACCCAGAATTCGGATTTCGGTTTCCAGTACGCCGTATCCCCCGCGATCTTTGGATCCTCATACCATGCGGTTTTACGCCGCTCCTGCCCTGCCACGATTCACTTCCTTTCATTCGTGCTGAGGGGTTTAATACCCCGTTCTTTAGGGCGGTTAATAAAGAGGATTAAATCCCGAATGTAACCACCTTATGAGAACAAATACCCCGGCCCTTTAGGACGGGGTTGTTGGTTTGTTATTTGGGCGCTATGGCAAATACCCGGCTGGTAAAGCCCGTTCCGCCTTTTATTTTGGGAAAGGTGTCAAATACGATAGCGCCGACGGGCGGGACCTGATCGAGGTTTTTAAGCAATTCAACGTTGAGTTTACCGTGGTCGAGAACGTAGTCTTCGCCGATAAATCCAACCGCCGCCCCCGTAAGCGCCGAATCGGTATCCGGCGTTTCGTGTCCCACGGCGGCAACATTGCGTATGTCAATCAAAAATTGCAAAGCCTCTATATCCCAGCCCGGGTAGTGTGCATTACCGGCGGCGTCTTTGTTTTCATATTCCCCCGCATCGCGTTTTGACCAGTCGCTTCTAAAAGCGACAAATGAACCTGCCGGTATCTGTCCATGGATCTTTTCAAAATCAAGAATATCCTGTTTCGTAAGGACATAATCGGGATTCGCCGCAACGGCCGCCGATTTATCGATCACCACCAGGGGATAGGCAAACTCAAGCGGGCCATAATCATCCTGGAGCCGTCCCGGCGGATCGAAATGTCCGGGGAAATCGGTATGCGTACCGTACTGCCCGGATAAGGTGTATTGATAGGCCAGGAAGACGCCGTCGGTATTTTCAAAAGTATACAGGGGCTTTACGGCAAGAGGATCAAATCCGTACCAGTGGGGCGTTTCAGGGCTTACCTCAAAGCTTAAATCCACCCACCGGTAATCGGACTGCAGTCTGGCAAGTTCCCGCCACAGATCGTTTTTTTCTTTTTTGCCGCCGGCAAATACCAATGCCGCGCCTGCCATAAAAACCGTAATTAATAAAAATTTTTTCATTTTCACTCCCTTGAGTCTCATGTACAGTTAACAGCGGGCAGGGGACAGCCGTCCTTACCGGCGGTGATCCTGCCCGCTGTTTCCTATGGCTTACCTTTTTTTCGCCGCTTCCAAAGCGAAAATATCCACGTAGAGATCGTCCACAAACTTCTGCGGATCAAGATCCGCCGGCAGGTAGCCTATCTGGGTCAGATGCCGGGCAAAGTACACAGCATCGTCTTTGGCCCTGGCATTAGCCGCAGCGCCGGTATGGGCGTCATAGGCATAATGACTGAGCAGGCCCGCCACCAGGGCGGTATCCTCGGTGGCGATCTTCTTCTCCGTTATGAGGAGTTTGGCCGCCTCTTCCGGGTTATGGCCTATCCAGTCGGCGGCCTTGTTGATTGCCCGGAGTACCGCCGCCACCGCGCCGGGGTTGTCCCGTACCAGCTTGCCCGAACCGAAGATGAAGCAGCAGGCCCTGTCCTTGAACAGCGGATGGGTCCTGATGTCCACTAGGACATTGTACTTTCCGGTATTCTCCGCGATGGTGGCAAAGGGGTCCCAGGCGGCGAGGATGTCGGCCTCGCCGCTTTCCACGGCCTGAACTTCCTGGTCCGCCGGGAAGGGGAGCCAGGTAACGTCGGTCTGGGGGTCGAGCCCTATGCTGCCCACCGAGACCGAGGCCACCGACATGGGGGTCCCGCCGATCTCGTCCACAGCGAAGCGGATGCCCTTCCTGTTTCTCAGATCCTCCAGGGTGGCAATTCCGGAAGATTTTGGCGCCAGGATTTTGATGCATCCCTCATGCAAAGCACCGATAAGCTTTACGTCAATCCCGTTATGAACCGCCGGAAAGTACTGGAAGTCCCCGTTCTGGACCGCCATTTTCCCGGCGGCCAGGGCGGTACGTTCAACTTCAAAGGTACTGCCGCTTACCAGGTTTATCTTGACCCCTTCTTCATCAAAAAAACCTTTAAGGGATGCAATTGCTATGGGAGAACTACAAGTCGCCCCGCCGTAGGCAATATCATATTCCCCCAAGGGGTACTGGCCGGATTCCTTTTTCCCGCCGGCAAATACCATACAGGCAAGGGACGCCATCAAAACCGGTAAGAGAAACAACTGTTTCCTTTTCATAAAAGCCTCCTTATGACTTTTGTTATACTTCAAATTCATATAATTCCGAAGTATTTACTATGAATTTACAGAAATAAAAACTAATGTCAAGAGTATTTTTAAAATTTTCATATTTTTTATATGGTTTTACTAGGAGCTTGTTGCGCTTCGCACGTAAAACCCCAAAAAATCGCCGATCAGGCGATTTTTTACCCTACAAACTCCGTATACTTCGCATTTTGTGAAATTCTGCCGTTTTTAAGCAGAAGTTGTTCAATAACTGAAGTTATTGAACAACTCTAATGCAATATATGAATCGGAAGAGGATATTGTAGAAATTCCCGAAGGGACAGATTTTAAAAAGGGAAAACAGTATTATGCCGGGTTTTCAGGGGATTGTCATGGCTAAAAAAATTAAGCGGATTGCAATTTACGGGAAAGGGGCATAGGCAAGTCCACTACCACCTCTAATTTGAGCGCCGCCCTCTCGGAAATGGGGCTTAAGGTTATGCAGTTCGGCTGTGATCCCAAAGGCGATTCCACCAATATCCCGCGGGACGGCAAATATATCCCCACAGTCCCTGATCTAAAGGCCGCGGCGGATGAGCCGGGCGGGGGCGTCAAAATCGCTTATGTTGATGTTTCTTGTCCAATCTGATACAAAAGAACGGACCGGATGCGGAATAAACCGCTCCGTACTATTCCGGGAGAGGAGTATCCATGAGTGTTCAACTGCTTATTCTCATTGTGTATATCATCGGACTGCTTACGCTGGCGGCATGGGCTACGCGGATTCAAAAACGGTCTACCGCCGGCAGGATGTTAAGCTACCTGCTTGCCGGCCGCGACATGCCCTGGATTATTGTGGCCGTTATGCTTACCGGGCTCGCCGTGGGCGGCGCATCGACGGTGGGTGTGGCGCAGAACGCCTATAGAAACGGCCTTTCCGCCGGCTGGTACAATGCGGCCTGGGGCGCGGGGGGAATCTTCGTTGGGTTCTTTGCGGTAAAGTATCTCCGCAGGATGAAGGTAAAGACGATTCCGGAAATGATGGGCCTTATGTACGGTCCCAGGACGCGGTTTTTGGGCGTTGTCAATCAGCTTTTAATTATGATTACGATAACTTCGATGCAGTATGTCGCGGGCGGTACGATCCTGAAGGCGCTTTTGCCGGATATTTTTACGGGAAACAGCGGGATGTTTGTTTCGGCGGCGATCTTCATCCTTATCACCGTTACCGGCGGTTACTGGGCCAGCGGGCTGACTAATTTTATCAATGTTATTGTTATCTATATCGGCATTATTGCCGCCCTCTTTCAAACCTTTGGAAAATTCGGCGGCCTTGAGTCTATAAAGCGGAGCCTTCCGCCGGGCGATCACTGGTTTGCCTGGATAGGCAGGGCCTCTGAAGGCGCCATGGGCGGCTGGGCCGTGGCGGGTTTTATGGCCGTTATGGTAACCATGGCGGTAAGTACCCAGGCCGTGGCGCAGATTGGCTTTGCCGCCAGGGACGAAAAGGTTGCCCAGAAGGGTTTTCTCGTCGGCGGCATTTTGATTCTCCCCGCCGGTTTTTTATGCGCCCTCTTCGGCATCGTGGCGGCGGCAAAATTTCCCGGCATTTCCCCCCAGATGGCGCTTCCCACCGTGGCGGCCCAGCTTTCACCCTTAGTCGGGGGCATATTCCTTGCCGCGCTTTGGGCGGCGGATATTTCGACCGCCGTGGGGCTGCTTATGGGCTGTTCGACGCTTGTGGTGGAGGACATCGTAAAAAAAATCTACAAAAAGCCAATCCAGGGCAAAAACCAGATGCTTGTGTCCCGTATTACGGTGCTTCTGGTCAGCCTGTTTTCATTTTTCCTTGCCCTTACCTCGAGCAGCATCATTGCGACGATTACCACGGCCCTGGCCATCACTACTTCTTTTACCCTCCTGATTCTGGCTGACATCTACCTGCCGGGGCTCTGCAGGAAGGCCGCGGGTTTCCCCATCATGCTTGCGTCCCTGGTTCTCTGGCTTATTTGGACCTTTCTCCCGGCGATGGAAAAGGTTTCGCCGGCCCTTAAAGCCCTCAATATTAAAGCCTTCTTCAAAGGGCAGCTTGTCTACCCCGAATGGATCTTCTGTATTGTCATCTTCGCCGTATGCGCTATTTTCTGCAAAACACGGGCGGACAAGCTTGTGCCCCAGGAGGATAAGTGAGCGGCGTAATGAAAAACACCTATGCCTACGGCGAATTGATGAAACTGACGGAGACCCTGCTGGTGTCTCTCTACGGATATTCCGGGGCGGAGGCGCAGATAACGGCGGAGGTCCTTGTCGAAGCCGATGCGCGGAATATACCTTCCCACGGCGTATCGCGGCTCGATTTCTACCGCGGGAACCTTAAGGGCGGTTTCGCCAGGCCTGGGACTGAACCGGAAATTGTCTACGAAACGCCCTCCTCCCTGGTAATCGACGGGCATGACGGTGTAGGGCCTTACATCGCCGGTTTCAGCGTTGAACGGATGCTGGCCAAGGCCGAAAAGCAGGGCGGCGCTTTTTGCAGCGTCCGTAATTCAAACCATTTCGGCATCGCGGGTTTTTGGGCGGAAAAGGCGGCGCAGAAGAACATGATAGGGCTTGCCTTTACCAATACCCGTACCTGCGGTATTCCCACCTACGGCCGCGAACGGGTCCTTGGCACCAATCCTCTGTGCGTTGCCATTCCCTGCGGCCCGGAAGAGGGGTCCCGTGTTTTTATGCTGGACATGGCAACCACCACCGTGGCCCACGGTAAAGTTGAAGTGTATGACCGCCGCAGGCAAACCATGCCCTCGGGCTGGGCGGTGGACGATCAGGGCCTTGTTATGCACGATGCCACCGCGTTTGAAAAACTCTTCTGGGCAAATCCGCAGTTTGGCGGGCACCTCTACCTTGGCGGCGAAGGCGAGGAAAGCGGCGGTCATAAAGGTTTCGGCCTGGGCCTTCTGGTGGAGCTTCTCTGCTCGGGGCTTTCCCTTGGGGCGGCCAGCTACGATACGTTCCTGCCGGGCGGAGGATCGGGGATTACCCACTTTTTTGGCGCCATCAGGCTGGATCTTTTCGGCGGCGTTCCGGCGCTTAAGGCCCACATTGCTGGTATTTTGGACCACGTCAAGAACGGAGCCAAAGCGGAAGGCCGGGAGCGGATCTATATCCACGGCGAAAAAGAAGCGGAGGCCCGCGCTTTGGCTCTGAAAAACGGCATAAGTCTTGATGAGGCTACCTGCAGGATGCTTGAATCTCTCTGCGCCGAAGCGGGCCTGAGCGCCCGGACGCCTGCCCCGCAATGACCGGGCCGAACCGCCCTTCAAAAATTACAGTTTCATCCTTCCCCGGAAACTCCGGGAAAGGGTAAGCCGGTCGGCGTATTCCAGGTCTCCCCCCACGGGAAGCCCCGAGGCAAGGCGGGTAACTTCGGCGCCGCTGTCCTTGAGCTGCCGCTGCAGGTAGAGGGCGGTGGTGTCCCCTTCCACGGTGGGATTCATGGCAAGGATCACCTCCTTTACTCCGTCCCGGCGTACCCGGTTGAGCAGATCCCCAATGGCAAGCTTATCCGGTCCTATCCCTTCCAGGGGAGCGATAAGCCCCCCCAGTACATGGAAACGGCCCCGGAATTCCCGGGATTCTTCGATAACCCGCACATCCTGAGCCCGTTCAACTACGCAGATGGTCAAACTGTCCCGGTTCGGATCGGTGCAGATGGGACAAGGGTCGGCTTCGGTAAAACTGCCGCAGATCGAACAGCGGCGTATTGCGCTGTGGAGCGTCTGCAGCTGCTCCGCCAGGGTCCGGGCATAGTTAGGATCGCTCTCCAGAATATGATAGGCCATACGGCCGGCGCTCTTCCTGCCTATACCCGGCAGTTTGGAGAGGAGAACCACCAGCCGGTCCAGGGCATTGAGGACCGGGCCGGAACCGCCGCCGTTCATGAGGTCCCGCCCCCAAGTCCGGGAAAGCCCGGAAGGCCAAGGCCGGAAAGGCCCGCCAGGGCCCCCATTTCCCGGTTGATAGCTTCTTTTATCTTCTCCATGGCGCTGGTAAAGGCCGCCGCCGTTAGATCCTGGAGCATCTCCACATCCTCCGGGTCCGCCGCCTCGGGGG
The DNA here is from genome assembly GCA_031276965.1 of Treponema sp. GTDB lineage: Bacteria > Spirochaetota > Spirochaetia > Treponematales > Breznakiellaceae > JAISMC01. The sequence goes on along the minus strand of JAISMC010000101.1, from coordinate 32,387 downwards.
CAATGCGGACCGCCAGGACCTCCAGGCGGCCGTTGATGTCAAGCTCCACCATGCCGCCTCCTGCGGATCCGGTTACGGAGATGGTCCCCAGCTTCTCCTGAAAGGAACCCATCTGCTCCTGAATCTTCTGGGCGTTTTTAAAAATGTCAAAGGGATTTATATTCATCCTTACTCCATACGGTCTTTTACTACGGTCCCCTGAAAGACACGGCGTACCCGCTCCGCCTGGGGGGACAATTCCGGCGTCTCTCCGGTCCGGGCCCGGGAAACGCCGGCGGGGAATTCTCCCCCGGCATTCCGCTGTACCACCTCGAAGACCGGATCCTTGCCGGTAAGGGCCGCCAGAACACGGCTTATCAAGGCCTTGTCCTTTTGAAGCAGCTGGATCTTAAAGGCGTCTCTGACGGGGATGACCAGTTTATCCCCCTCCCACTCCCAAGGCAGGGAACCGTCCAGGGCCGATGCAAGGATGCCCCGTTCCTGACGGAGCCGGACAATCAGCTCCTGACGGAAAGCCGCCGAACCGGGCTCCGGCGGGGACACGGCAGCGCCGGAGCTTGTCCCGGCCGGGACGGCATTACCCCTGGCGCCGCTGTCTCCGGCGTCAGCCGGAACCGGCGGATAATCCGCCGGTTCCGGCACGGCTAAAGGGCGGCCTAATCCTCCTTCCCGGCCCAGGATTTCCCGGACTTCGGTTACCGCGGCCCTTAGTTCCGCCGGAGAAACCCAGCGGTCAAGCCAGCAGAGTTTTGATACCGCATTCTCCAGTTCAAACCGGGGAGAAACCGAGTACCGTATATTCCGGTAGAGATCCAGCAGCAGGGAAAGGGCCTGCTCCAGCCGGAGAGCGTCCAGCTTTTCCAGGGGCTTGGCGGAAAAACGATCCGCCCCGTACCCCAAAAGGGATTCTCTGAGTACGCCGTTTTTAATCAGGAGCAGGCTCCGGTAGTACCCCGCCAGATCGATAACGAACTGCTCGATGGCAATTCCCGCCTCCAGCACGGCGTCTATTATGGCCAGGGAAGCGGCGGCGTCGTTAGCGGCGCAGGCCTCCGCCAGGGCGTTAAGCTTATCCAGCCCCACCAGGCCCAGCTTTTCCCGAATCAGCTCCGCCCTGATAGTTCCCTCCGAAAACGAGACCACCTGATCAAAGAGGGTATAGGCATCCCGGAGGCTGCCGGTGGACTCCTTGGCAATCCAAAAGAGAGCCTCATCTTCGGCCTGGATCTGCATCTCTTTGCAGGTATCCTGCAGTATGGCCCGGATAGTTTCGATGGGAATAAGCCGGAAGTTGAACTGCTGGCACCGGCTCTTGATGGTGGCAGGCACCTTGTGAAGCTCGGTGGTGGCAAAGATAAAAACGATATAGGGCGGAGGTTCCTCGATGGTTTTAAGGAGGGCGTTGAAGGCGCTGTTGGAAAGCATGTGAACTTCGTCGATGATGTAGATCTTGTAGCGCCCCGAGTTTGGGGGGAAAAGGACCTCATCCTTGATCTGCCGCACGTCGTTGACGCTGGTATTGGAGGCTCCGTCTATCTCGATGATGTCCAGGCTTGCTCCCCGGCTTATTTCCAGGCAGGAGGAACAAAGCCCGCAGGGCGCGGCGGTGGGGCCCTTTTCGCAGTTAAGGGACCGGGCCAGAATCCGGGCGGCGCTGGTTTTACCGCAGCCCCGGGGGCCGGAGAAAAGATAGGCGTGGGCGATATGGCCGGTTTCGATGGAATTTTTGAGGGTGGCCGCTACAAAGTCCTGTCCCGCCAATTCGTCAAAAGTTTTGGGACGGCGGCGGGTGGCGGTAACCTCAAATTTTTTGCCGGCGCTCGCTTCTTCTGCCATGGTTTAAGTATACCCGGAAGGGCGCTTCTTTGTAAGCCACGGGACAGACCCCTATATGGCCTTGAGGGAATGTATGTCCTTGACGATGGTCTCTCCCGAAGATCTGAGGCCCGCCGATTCATCCCTGATTTTGACAATCAGATTGTTTATCTCGTTCAGGGAATTTATTACCTGGTTTCCCCCGCTGTTCTGGGCGTCCATGGCGTCCTTTATGTTTACCGCCTCGTTTTTCACCGCATCTATAAGGGATACGATGGAATCAAACTGGGCCTGGGCATTGTCCGACGATTCCAGGGAGCTGATGATCAGGGCTTTGATATTCTTGAGACTCTCGGAAATTTCCTTGGCCTGGCGGCCTGAATTGTCCGCCAGTTTCCGTATCTCTCCGGCGACCACCGCAAAACCCCTGCCTACGGCTTCTCCCGCATGGGCCGCTTCAATGGCCGCGTTCATCCCCAGAATGCTGGTCTGATCCGCGATGTCGCCGATGACCAGGCAGGACTGGATGAGGGATTCGGCCTGGGAGGAAACTTCACCGATAAGTTCCCCTATTTTAGCCATCCGCTTTTTGCCTTCCGCGGATGATTCATTCAGCTTAAGAACCGTGGCGGCGTTATGATCCAGGGAGGTGTCTATTAGGCGGATGTTTTTTACCATCTCTTCTATGGTAGACGACGAAGAAAGAACATATTCCGCGGCGGAACTTATCTCTTCGGAGAGGCTGCTTATCCCTTCAATACTCTTATCCATTTCCTCAAGGACATGATCCAAAACCGTGTTTACCGTATCTTTCATCTTTCGTTCATTGTGCACATTCTTTTCAAATTCCTTGTAATACTGGCAGTTTTCCCGTTTGTTAAGCCCGTTGATGATGGCTACCGCCATCTGTTCACAGCTCCGGTATCCGCAGGCCCCGCAGTTAAGGATATCCTCCGGTTCGGTCTTGTGCATGGTTACAAACATGGCGTCAATATCCGCCTGGGATGGGACTATGATCCGCTCCTTAAAAACCGCGGACCGGTTAACATAAGAACGGGTATAGAGCCCCTCTTCCCAATGGGCGTTAAGGATTTTTTCGATCTTGTTTTTGCGGAAGAGCTTTGCGAATCCCCTGGGCCGGTACTTTTCTTTTACTTCCCTGGCCCGCTTTTCTACCAGGTATTCAACATCGTCAAGATTTTTACCCCGGTTTCCCGTACCGGCGCCGCCGTTGCAGCCCATGTGGCAGTTAAGGCAGTCGATGAGCGGATAAACAGGGGCGCTTCCCCTTTGAATAGCCTTGGAAAGATGGGCAAAATAATGGTACACCTCGGGGGAACCTTCGATTTTCCGGGTATGGGCGTGTACTTCAGGATCGTAGCGCCCCACGGTACGCATGAGCCCTCCGGGGCTGGAAAAGAGAACCGCCCGTTCCGCCGAGGGGTTATCGTAATCCGCCTCAGGGTAATGGGACACCGTATCCCCCTTGCTGTCCAGGTACTGCTGGATAGAGTTAAAGGTAACGTTGTAGTCCCCCATGCCGCAGGCGTCGAATTCCCGCCTTTTCGCATAGCAGGGAGATATGGCCGCTATTTTATGGTTCTTGTACTTGGGATAGTACCGTTTGATCATCTTCATGGTATGCATCATGGGGCTGTCCGCGGGCGCCAGATAGGGGAGAAGCTCGGGCCGGTACATCTCGATAAAGGTAACCAGAGCGGGACAGGGCTGGGCTATGACGGTACGGGGTTTGTTTTTCTTTATGTGATGAAGATAGGACTTTATCGTCAGTTCCGCCCCAAAGCTGACATCGAATATGCCCTGAACCCCCAGGGACTTGAGGAAACCGTTGAGGTTGAGGTACTTCCCCTCAAAACTGGCGGCGGAAGCAGGGGCTACGATGGCGATGATGTTGGTCCCGTTTTTCAGGTCCTCCATAAAGCCGTCAAAATCATCGAGGCCGATACGGGCCTTGTGGGTACAGGCGCTGATACATTCGCCGCATCCGATGCAAAGCTCGCTGTGATGATCCACAATGCTGCCTGCGCCGTTGTTACACATCTTGGCGGGACACACCATAATACAGCGGTGGCAGTTAACGCACTTATCTTCCACAACATGAATAACAGGCCGTAAATGATTCGCTTCCATTTGGGTTCCCATCTTTGTTTCCTCTCTTAGCGTTGAAAAACCCCGGCAAACGGGACATGATTTCTTTATGCGCAGACTCCTGACTTAATAATAAGAGAACCGGGGCAGCGTAACCCGCACAAGCCGAACGATGAAGAAGAAAAAGATACGGAAAACCCCCGCAGTAAAAACCCCGCCGCCAGAACAGGCCAAAACCCGGCGCCACGGCGCAGCGGACAACCGCTTACCGCTGCTTCCTTCCGGACCTGACGGGGTTGGGCGGCGTCCGCTCGCATGGTTCCTGGCGGCGGAGCGTCTCCATAGTACTATATCCTGGAACTTTACACTAGAGGGCCTATCCTTGACGCCCCGGCGCCGGACGGAACAGCCGCCGGGTCTGGGGGAGCCGGCCGCTATCCGGACCATCAAGGACAGCATGTTTGTTGCGTAATTGACAAACCCCCTTTGGTTTTGATACGCTGTTTCAGCGCCGGAAGGAAGCGCTGCTTCCATACGGCCGCTTGGCGGCATCAGCCTGCGGCTGGCGCCGGGGAGAAGGGAGATTTAACGCGGCCATATGGCCGCTTGGCGGCATAGCTCAGTTGGTAGAGCAAACGGCTCATATCCGTTCGGTCATTGGTTCAAGTCCAATTGCCGCTAAACTTTAGAGAAACATTTACCTTGACGATCAATGCGGTAATTGGACTTAAAGGGTAAAACCTGCCGGCCCTGCCCGGAGGAACGAAGCTTACGGGACCGGTCAAATGGGGTTATAACAGCAGGTATGAAAAAAGGTTCTTCCCTGGGGACAGCGCTTGCCTTTACCGGTTTTATTCTCTTTGCCGCAGGTTTGCTTGTTGTTACCGGTGTATTATTGGGGAAGACTCCTTTTGGAATAAGCTCCAGGCAGGAAGAATCCGCCAGAACCATGGTGAAAGAGGTGCTCCCGGTCTCCGAATATGTCAGCTTGGTGTACCGGTATACCAGGGTTGCGGAAAGCGAGAACCGTTTCGCTATCCGGGGCTGGAATATACCCCTCACCACCAAGAAATACCTGGTAGTCTACGATGGGACCCTGAAGCTGGGTATTGACGGCAGGGATATCCGGATCGATCAAACTGACGATACAGTGCAGGTTATCCTGCCTCCGGTAAGGATACTTTCCCATCAGATCCATGAAGAAACCACCAAGGTTTACGATCAGACCTTCAATATTTTTAATCAGATTAAACTTCAAGAGTATATTGATTTTACCGCCGGCCAAAAGGCGATAGTGGAAGAACAGGTCCAGGAAGACGGCGCCGTTTTTGACATGGCCCGGACTTCTCTGGAGGAGCAGTTTAGCGCCATGTTCCGGGGGCTTCAGGCCCTCAAGGACTGCCGGATCGTCTTTATTTGGCCCGATGTCTCCGAAATTCCTCCTGGCGAAGACGATTTCTGAGAGCTTACGTGGAGCCTCATGTAAAAATCTGACCGAAAAGCGGAAAAATCTCACGTCAAAAATCTGACCATGGGTTTGCCTGTCAGTATCTTTGCGCGGTTTGCAAGAGCTGGTCAAGCGCCCGGTCCACCGCGTCCGGAGGCGGACGATGTTCAGCCGCTTCTTCGCTTCCTCACTGACGTCCTCCCGCGCCAGAAGCCGTTCATAGGGCGTGGCCGGCTGGTCATAGACCTTCCGCGTCTTGCCCTGGGCGTCCCGCGTTTTATGAACAAGCTTGGTACAGGGGTAGAAATGAGCCTCCGCGGAGCAGAGCTCCGCGGTATCTTAGGCGCTGCGTTGGTTTGACCGGAGGCTCGTTCGATAGGAAGTTTATAATACCGTCTGGTTTAATACCAATTTTTTGTATGCGTTACGCTATTTGAGCCGGAGCAGAGCTCCGGGGTATTAAACCAGACTTTCGAATAAACAAAGGTGATAACAGGCAAAACCGGATACGGCGGGATACGCCGCGCCATGCCCAAGCTATCGGGCCGCCGGCTATGCGTTGAGCCTCTGCTCGATGGCGTCCAGTTCCGCGTATAACTCTTTCGGCAGCCTGTCCCCGAACTTGGGATAGTGATTCTGCCGGACATCGGCGATTTCCTTTTTCCAGCCTTCGGTGTCCACCGAGGTAATTTCTTTCATCGCTTCCTCGCTGACCCCCTTGGGAGTCTCGATGGCGCCGGGTTTGGGGAGCTTGCCGATGGCGGTTTCCACAAAGTTATCTTTGTTGTCGCAGCGGTCGAAGATCCAGGCCAGGACCCGGCTGTTCTCGCCGTACCCGGGCCATATAAACCTGCCGTCCCTGTCTTTACGGAACCAGTTGACAAAAAAGATCTTGGGGAGCTTTGACTCGTCATGGGTCCGGCCTATTTTGATCCAGTGTTTGAAGTAGTCCCCCATGTGGTAGCCGCAAAAGGGCAGCATGGCGAAGGGGTCCCGCCGGACCTGTCCCACCTGGTCGGATATCACCGCGGCGGTTACTTCCGACCCCGTGATGGAACCCATGAAGACCCCGTGGATCCAGTTCTTGCTCTGGTTTACCAGGGGGATGGTACTGGGCCGCCGGCCGCCGAAGAGGAAGGCGCTGATCGGCACTCCCCTGGGGTCCTCCCATTCCGGGGCAATGACCGGACACTGCCGTGCAGGGGCGGTGAACCGGGCGTTGGGGTGGGCAATTTCCTCCCCCTTGGGACTCTTGTCGGTCTGGGGGGCGGGCCGTTTCTGTCCCTTCCAGTCGATGATCTCTTTGCCCGGCGCGCCGCGGCCTATCTGCTCCCACCAGATGTCGCCGTCTTCGGTGAGGCCGCAGTTGGTAAAGATCGTGTTCCGCTTGATCGATTCCATCGCATTGAAGTTGGAATCATTGTTGGTTCCCGGCGCTACGCCGAAGAAACCCGCCTCGGGGTTGATCGCATAGAGCCTGCCGTCGGCGCCGAACTTCATCCAGGCAATGTCGTCGCCCACGGTCTGAACCTTCCAGCCGGGGAGGGTGGGGATAAGCATGGCCAGGTTCGTTTTTCCGCAGGCCGAGGGGAAGGCGCCGGTGATGTACTTCACTTCACCTTGGGGATTGGTGATCTTGAGAATCAGCATGTGTTCGGCAAGCCAGCCTTCGTCTCTGGCCAACACCGATGCGATACGCAGCGCCAGGCACTTCTTGCCAAGGAGGGCGTTGCCGCCGTAGCCCGAACCGTAGGACCAGATCTCCCTGGTTTCGGGGAAATGGCTGATGTACTTGTTGTCGATAGGCGCGCAGGGCCACTTGCCGTTGTCTTTCTCGCCGGGCCCCAGGGGTTTTCCCACCGAATGATAGCAGGGCACAAAAAAGCCGCTGTCTCCCAGCACCTCCAGGACCCTGGTTCCTACTCTGGTCATGATGTGCATGTTTACCACCACGTAGGGACTGTCGGTAATCTGCACGCCAATTTTGGCAATATCGGAACCCACCGGGCCCATGGAGAAGGGGATCACGTACATGGTCCTGCCCTTCATGCTGCCCCGGTACAGTCCGGTCATGGTCTTTTTCAGCTCCGCCGTGTCTATCCAGTTGTTGGTGGGCCCCGCGTCGCTTTCCTTTTCACTGGCAATGTAGGTACGGTTTTCCACCCGCGCCACGTCGGAGGGATCCGAACGGAACAGAAAACTATTGGGCCGCTGTTTAAGGGGAGTGGCAAGCCCCGCATCGAGGGTGATTTTGATCATCCGGTCATATTCGGCCTGCGAACCGTCGCAGATCTCCACCGAATCGGGACCCATGAGGGCAGCCGCCTCCTCAACCCACTTTTTCAAATCTGAATGTTTAAGATCATTTACAGTCATAAATACTCCTTAATGTATTTCCGTCCACCGGAAGGGAAACAGACCGCCGTCCGCATTCCCGAAACTTTTTTCGTTTAACCGATAAAAGATTGGAAACACCTTTACTTTGAGCATTTCCCAAAACTTGGTTAGTTTTGTGAAACGCTCTTGAAAAAACGGCCTAAAATCCGCTTTTTCCCATAAATCTAAGGTTGCTTTCCCAAAAACTGAAGTTTTGGGAAAGCCTCCTTTCTTATTTTATAATAGTAAAAACCAGGAGAATACTCAAGACCTTGGAAGATCGGGAACGGGGAGTTATACTGTACCCATGCTGGTTCTGGTAAGCAATGCGGGGAGTACCTCCCTCAAATTCAAGCTTTTTGATATGCCCGCAGAGACCGTACTCTGTGAAGGCAGGGTGGAACGGGTGGGAAGCGCCGGTGGGGCGATCTATCACTACAGAAATCCCGGACGGGGCATTGCGTTTAAGGAAGAAAAGCAGAATATTCCTGACTATAGCCGGGGGATAAGGCGCTTTCTGGACAGTCTTCTGCACAGTGAAACCGGGCCCGTAAAAGCCGCCGGTTCCGGTACAATCGGCCTTGAAGACATAACGGCGGTGGGTTTTAAGACGGTTCTTGCCAAGGGTTTTTCCGGGGTCCACCTTCTGGATGAGGCGGTTCTTCGGGCCATGGAGGATTACCGTTTTGTTGCTCCGGTTCACAACGGCGCATACCTGGAAGCCATCGCCCGCTTCCGGGAACAGCTTCCCAAAGCGCAGATGGTGGGCGTTTTTGAAACCGCCTTCCACGCCACCATAGCCCCGGAACGGCGTATCTATGCCCTTCCCTATGAGTGGTACGAAAAATATGGCGTCCAGCGTATGGGCTACCATGGCGCTTCCCATTCCTACATCGCCCGGACCATGGCTGGTACGGATGCCGCCGGAACTGCAGCCCGGCGTATTATCTCCTGCCATCTTGGCGGAAGCTGTTCCATCTGCGCGATCCTCGACGGCAAAAGCGTAGACAATAGTTTCGGCTTTTCCCTTCAGGCCGGCGTGCCCCATGCAAACCGGGCGGGCGATTTGGACCCCTACATAATTCTCTACCTTCTTCATGAGGGGATGGGCATGGAGGAATTGCTTGAAGGTCTTGAAAAGAACGGCGGCATGATGGGGATCTCCGGCCTCAGCAACGACATGCGGGATCTGGAAAAGGCGGCCTGCGGCGGGCACGAGCGGGCGCAGCTTGCCCTGGACATCTTTGTCAATGCGGTTCAGCGTTATATAGGACAGTACTATGTGGAATTGGAGGGCCTGGACGCATTGGTCTTTACCGGAGGCATAGGGGAAAATTCGCCCTTCCTTCGGAAGCGGATCTGCGAATCGGTGCGAAGTCTGGGCATTGAGCTGGACGGCGAAGCTAACGCCCAGGGCATGGACGCCGCTGGAAGAAGACGGCTTATCAGTTCCGCCGCATCAAAGGCGGCGGTGTGGGTTATCGCCGCTAACGAGGAGCTGGGGGTTGCCCGGGAAAGCTATAAACTGCTTCAACCTTGAAGGGAAATAGGGAAAACGCGCTTCCTCCGCCGCTCTTTCCAACAGATCTGTGTAGGCGCCGTACCGGGTTTTCAATGGGGGAGTAAAATGAATGCGCTTTAATCCCCCGGCGGGTTCCTGTGGGCCGGGTCTTTTATGTTTACGTCTTAGAGTACGATTCAGGCTACCATGCTGAAAACAGCCCCCAGCGGAGCGGCGGGCCGGGGCTTGTAGGGCATGGCGGCGCTGGCGGCCCGGGCGGAGCGGATCTGGCTTTCGTACTGTTCGATGAGGGCGTCTATCCGTTCGTCGGAGAGGGGGCCTGATGCACCGGTGTTCTGGGGCTGTTTTTTAATCTGTCCTAATTGTTCGATAAGCACATTCAGGATTTTTAGTTTATTGATAGTAACTCCCCGGCTGCCGTCAGGGGCGGGTACGCCGGAAACATGCTCAAAATGGGAATACATGAGGCTGGAAGGGGCCACGGGCAGGGACATTTTGCCCCCCAGGGAGGCGCTGATTGCGTATCCCACGCTGGGAAAGGCGGTTGCTGACATAATCCCATAGGTCATGGTAGCGTTCCTTTTCTAATTACAGTATCGGAACCGGCGGGGGAAATTTTAGTACGATTTTTTCTCCGGGAACTTGTAAATCGGTTTCGGGATCAGTATTATAGAATTAATGCAGCCGATACAGGACGCTCATATTGTCAGATTAATAGAACAGATCAGCGAACATTACCGGATGAATATTTATAACCAGTATATACGGCCGGCGCTGTTGCAAATGCCTCTGGATAAGGCAACCTGGGATTTAATCGATATTTTGACGGAAAAGGTTGATCAGTTTCGTTATCAAGGGTTTCACTTGGACGAATTATACCGTCAAATAGCCGCCTGCGCCCGTTTTATCTCTATGGTCCGCCGGGATCTGGTGCCGGGTCTGCGGAACCGTTCCAGCGTTCCCGCCGTTACCGGACCCAATAAGGTGCTGCGGGACATGGCCGTCAACAATTTTGCTTCCAATTTGCAGGTTTTTGCGGATCTAATCAACGAGTTATACGTTAAACTGGTGGAAATGGACAAGGCGGATGCCAGGGGACACATGCCCCTCTATGTTCAGATACCGGAGCTCAGGGATGTAGGCCGCCAGCTTATAGGCGGGTAATACGCAGGCTGCTTTACAGCTTCAATGCGGTATCGTAGATGATCCGGTAAACGCCGGGGATCTGCTCCTCTTCTATGCCGGCAAAAGCTATGCGCAGATAATCCGCATTCAGGGCTATGGTGCCGATTCCTTCCTTGTACAACAGCTTCCGCCGGAGAAGCCCGGCATCGATTCCCACGCAGCGGAAACTCATAAAATAGCCCGAATTGAAAGGAAGGGGCTTGAGCCGGGGATGTCCGGGGTTTTCCCTGATAAAGTTCTTAACCGTCCGGTAGCGGCGGCGGAGTATTTCATAGTACCGGTCCTTTTCTATCCCGGTCCGGGGATCTTCCATGGCCTTGAGCATAAAGTGCTGGGCCGGGGTATTAGCACAGGATACGGAGGAGCGGATCGCCCCCATCATCTTTTTAACCAGGGCTTCGTGGTGTTCCGGCTCCAGGCCCAGGGAACCGAAGGTAAGGAACCCCATCCGGAGTCCCCAGCCGTAATCTTCTTTTATGTGACCGTCTATCTTTATGGCCAAAACCCGCTCGTGGAGGGAAGCAAAACGGCCAAAGAGGGATTCCTTGTTGATCTCCTCCTCGTAGAAGAGGCCGAAGTAGGCGTCGTCGCAGATTACCAGTACATCCGCCCCCGCTTCGGCGGCATCCCTGATACATTGTACAAGGGCGTCCGTTTCAGGACAGGTGGGAGAGTAACCTGAGGGGTTGTTGGGGAAGTTGAAGATAAACCTTACCGTCCCGGTCTTGGCGCTTTCTCTGACGGCGCAGGCTATGGTTTCCATATCCAGGCCGGAAGTGATGGTACCGCCGGGAGAACCATTGCCGAAGAAGGGAATCCCCTGTAAAAGCGCCTCCCGGCGTCCGGCAAAGATCAGGCCGTAATTGTCCCAGCAGGGATCGCTGGTCAGGATGGTCCTTCCCGCTTCAAGGAAAAGATCCGCCGTATAGGAAAGTCCTGCGGTAAGGCCGGGAATCACCACGGGCAGGGAAATGTGGCTGGTATTGACGGAAGGATTTTTTTGAAGGACCAGATCCTTCCAGGCCTCCCTGGCCTGTTCCAGTCCCGCGGTGGGAGCGTAGGCTACCGCCGCCTCCGCGCTGAGGGAGGGCATGCTTTCGGCAATGGCGGAGAGAATCATCGGCCGGCCGCCGCTGTAAGCCATGCCTATGGTGGCGTTGGCCCTGTGGGCGGCCTTTTTTGCCTCTGCGGACTGGGCAATGATGCCGTTGGGAAAATATAACCGGCGGCCAAACTGGGACAGGAGCCGCCCCGCAGCGGTTCCCTCAAGCACAATGTTGAGTTCACTTGCAAGACTGTTCATCATGCCACTATGTCATGGGAATAGGCCCCCGTGTCAATGCCATGAAATTCTTCTGCGGGCCGCTTTTTCAAAATGTCAGGTTTTGAGAAAGACTCTTAAAATTGAAATCTTGCTATCCGTCCCCTCCGGGATTAGAATAAGGCTATGGGTGAAAATAATGGAGATACCCGCCTTGGCAGATGCCTTGGTTTTTTAAATACCGCCCGGCAGGAACTGGCCAGGCGCATTGTCGGTCAGGAAGAGATGATAGACGGCCTCCTGATGGCCTTGATCGCCGGCGGTCATATTCTGCTGGAGGGCGTGCCGGGACTGGCGAAGACTCTGGCCATAAAGAGCATGGCGGACATTACGGGGCTGGCCTTTAAGCGGATTCAGTTTACCCCGGATCTGCTTCCGGCGGATCTTACCGGGACTCTGGTCTGGGAGCAGTCCTCGGGAACCTTTTCGGTACGCCGGGGACCGGTATTCGCCAATGTAATTCTGGCGGATGAGATCAACCGGGCGCCCGCCAAGGTTCAGTCCGCCCTGCTCGAAGCTATGGAGGAACGGCAGGTTACCATCGGCGAAAAGAGTTATTCCCTGCCGGATCCTTTTTTTGTGCTGGCTACCCAGAACCCGATTGAACACGAGGGGACCTATGCGCTGCCCGAGGCGGAACTGGACCGCTTCCTCCTTAAACTGCTGATCCGTTATCCCAGCCATGAGGAGGAGATCCGGGTCCTGCATTTTTCCGCTCCCATTTCCCGGGAACGGCAGGCCCTCAAGCCCTTAAAGGTGGTTCTGTCTGCGGAGGTCCTGGAGGAATTCCGGGCCGCCGCGGATGCGGTTAGAATCGACGAGCGGATCACCAAGTACATTGTTTCGGTGGTAGCCGCCACCAGGCCCGTCTCCGGCGACGCCGCCATAAAGGAAGGGGTTTACCGGTACATTTCTTTCGGCGCCTCCCCCCGGGCATCCATCGCGCTGCACCGTTGCAGCCGTATCGCCGCGCTCTTTGCGGGCCGTTCCTTTGTAAGTCCCGAAGATGTAAAGGCGGTAACTCTTCCGGTTTTGCGGCACCGCATTGTTCTCTCCTATGAGGCAGAGGCGGACGGCCTGGATCCGGACGGAGTTATCTCCAGGATTCTGGCCTTTGTTCCCGTACCTTAGGCGGCATCCTTCGGATATGACCGTGCATAAAAAGTTTCGGATCCATGTATCCGTTCGAGGTTATTGAAAAACATGGACAGGCATGAACTGCTGCAAAAAATCACGACCTTCCCCCTGATCGCTTCGGGACTGGCGGAGGATCTGCTCTCGGGGGATTTCCGTTCTGTTTTTAAGGGCCAGGGGATTGAGTTTGATGAGGTCAGGCATTATGAACCCGGTGACGATGTACGCGCCATCGACTGGAATGTAAGCGCCCGCTTTGGAACTCCCTATGTAAAAATGTACCGGGAAGAGCGGGAACTGACGGTCTGCATTGTGCTGGACAATTCCGCTTCCATGCATACCGGAGGCGGGGCCGGAGATTTGAGCCGCTATGAACAGGGGGTACTCGCCGCCGCCCTGATTGCCTTTTCTGCGGAAAGCTCGGGCCAGCGGGTGGGGGCGGTTTTCTTTGACCGGGAACTGAGTACGGTCTTTTCGCCCAGGAAGGGACGGGCCCATATTATGACGGTAATAAGCGCCGCCCTGCGGGGAAAGTCCCGGGGAAGGGGGAGCGGCCTTGGAGCTGCCCTTAAGGGAACGGGGAGGCTGCTCAAGCGCCGGAGTCTGGTGGCGGTTATTTCGGATTTTCTCTGCCTTAACTGGGAGGAGGAGATGGGGGATCTTTCCCGCCGCCACGATGTGATTGCCCTGCGGATCTCCTCTCCTCTGGATATTGCAATTCCCGGAACGGGGCTTATCGTCATGGAGGACCCCGAAACGGGGCTGCGCATCCATGCTCCTGCGGCTTTTCCGTCCTTTCAGAAGGCGTGGACCGAATGGCATGAAGAACGGGTCCGCTACTGGAAGACCGCCTGCCGCCGCTGCGGCGCCGCGGCGGCAGAGCTTTCCACCGCAGCGGATGCGCCGGCGGTATTGAAGCGTTTTTTCGGCGGCCGGAGCCGTTTATGAGGCGGCCCTTTCTTCCGTTCTGCCTGGGCTGTTTTTTTGCCGCCGCCGCTGCCGCTCAGGAAGTTTCGGAGCCGCAGGTTCCGGCGGAGTCCGGACCCCCGGCGGAATCCCGGCCCTTCATGGAGTCATACTTGATTCCCCAGACCGTTTTTGTAGGAGATCTGGGCCGGCTGGTGTGTCCGTTGAAGGATCCCGTCCCTCCGGGGGAGAACCTTATCCTCGACATGCCCAGGGATCTTCCCAAGGCAAAGGATCTGATCATCACCAGGATAGAGATGGACCGGCGCGGAGAAGGGGCCAGGCTGCTCATTGATTTTCAGGCCTTTGCGCCGGGGCTCATTCCCCTGCCTCCGGTGGAAATCGCCTCCCGCAGTTTTACGGGGCTTGAAGTAAGGGTTGCGTCTATACTGGAATCCGATGAAGATTTGGTCCTGTCTCCTCCCGCCCCTCCGCTGGCGGTTCCCGGTACGGTCCTGATCATTTACGGCGCCGTCTTTGCCGGTATAGTTGTCATTCTGGGGGCGGTCTTTGGGGGAATCTGGTACGGGAATCATCTGGACTATCTTCGGATCCGCGGCCTGCGCCGGCGGGCGCTGCGGAACATGTGGAGGATGCTCCGGCGGCTCCGCTTTGCTCTTGGGAAGAATAAAACCGGGGAAGGCGAGGCCCTAACCCTGGTATCTTCGGAATTTAGAAATTTTTTAAGCTGTTTTTCGGGGATGAACTGCCGGGCTATGGTTCCCGGAGAATTCCTGGAGCTGCCCCCCCTGTTTCCGCCGGAGGAGGGGAAAGCCCCGTTCGATACAAGCGGCTTTCTCCGGGACCTTTTCCGGCGCTGCGATACCCTTCGTTTCAGCGGCGGCGTCATCAATCGTAAGATTACCCTCGATGTGATGGAAGATATACGGAACTTTGTATCCGCCCTGGAGAAAGCCGAAAAACAAAGACCCGCCCCTGCTTCCTTCGGGGCCGCCGCCGGGGCCCTTGCCGGCGGGAGCGCCGGGAGGTTTCAGTGAGCCTCAGTTTTGAACGGCCCCTGCTGATCCTCCTGGCGGTACTGGCGGGATTTCTCATCCTGGGGATTAACCGCTTTGTAAAGGATCCCTTCGCCTTGAAAATACCTTTGGGTCCCCCCGGCGGAACTCCCTTTGTTCCTCCCTTTAAGGTGGAGTTGCTTATCAGGCTGATCTTTATCATGGAGCTGGCGGGGACGCTGCTCCTCTTTATTGCCGCCTCCGGCCCCTATCTGATCAGATCCGAAACGGTGTGGCTTAACCGGGGGGCGGACGTAATTTTTGTGGTGGACGTGAGCCCCAGCATGGCGGGGATCGACATGGACGGTATAAACCGTTTCGATGCCGCCAGGCACCTGGTCGCCGCTTTTGCCCGGGAACGGCCCTCCGATGCCGTGGGACTGGTAGCGGTGGGGGACAGCGCGGCCCTGCTGGTTCCCCCCACGGTGGACAGGGAGGCCTTTAATTCCCGGCTTCAGAGCCTGCACATCGCTGAGATGGGAGACGGTACTGCCCTGGGGCTTGGCCTGTCGGTAGCGGCCCTGCATATACGAAAATCCTCCGCCCCCAGAAAGGTGGCGGTGCTGATTACCGACGGGGAAAATAATGCGGGACCGGTGCATCCTGAAACCGCCGCCGCGGTCCTGCGGGAGGAAGGAATTTCCCTCTGGGTAATCGGCGTGGGCAGCAGCGGAGAAGTTCCCATTGATTATGTAGATCCCCGTACCAGAATGCGCCGAACCGGTTCCTTTTATTCCCGCTTTGAGCCGGAAAACCTCAAGACCATAGCCCAAAGGGCCGGAGGAACCTATTTGTCAGCGCCCTCCGCCAAGGCCTTTGCCACAGCCTTTGCCCGTCTCCACGAGGGGGAAATGATCATCCGCCGTTCCGGACTTTTAACGAAGACCCATTCTGTTCACCGGCCCCTTATCATCGCCGCGTTGATTCTCCTCTGCTTTGCCCGCTTTGTCCGCCGTTATGTTCTGGGGGCGCTGTTATGAAAGGCGCAGGTTTTGACAATCCCCGGCTTCTCTTTATCCTTTTTATCGTGATCCCCGCCTTCGGTTTTGCCTCTTTGCATTATTACCGGCGCCGGAGCCTTCTGGTCCTCCTGTCCCGCTCTGCCCCGGCGGGGGGAGTCCGGGAGATCCGCCTCCGGTTTATTTTTTCACTTTTTTTCTTTGTCCTCTTTTTATGTTTGATGATTACCGCCCTCGCCGGTCCCCGCTGGGGAACCAGGGTTGTCCCGGAGATACGCCGGGGGATTGATGTGGTGTTGGCTCTGGATCTGTCCCGCAGCATGGATGTACAGGATTTGTCCCCGTCTCTGAAGACCTCCGGCGGAGAGGGTCTCTCCCGGATGGACCGGGGGGCGGCGGTGGCCAGGGAGCTGGTAAGCGCTTCTCCGGGGATACGCTTTGGCGTTGCCATAGGTAAGGGAAGCGGCATTCTGGCGGTTCCCCTAACCGGTGACACCGAGGCGGTAATCAACTTCCTCAATGCGCTGTCCGGTTCCGCCATTACCGGCAGGGGAACTAATCTGGAAAAGCTTTTGGACGCCGCCTGTTCCGCCTTTCAGGATACGCTGCCGGCCCGCCGGGAGATCATCCTCTTTTCCGATGGGGAGCCCCTGTCGGGTTCCTTGAACGCCGCCCTTGACCGGGCCAAGGCAGCGGACATCCGGGTAATTGCCCTGGGGCTTGGTTCCGAAGCGGGGGGGCCGGTTCCCATGGGCGGAGACTTTCTCCAGAACGAGGGCGGCGCCCCGGTGTTCAGCAGCCTGCGGAGCGGAGCCCTGCGCAGCGCCGCGGAACGGACCGGCGGTCTCTATGTCGACGGTAACAGAAGTGACGCTGTGCCGGTTCTGATAGACTATCTTACATCCTCCGGCGCCGCCGAAGCCGCCCGGGGTTACCGGCGGGAGCCCCGGCCCCAGTGGCATCTCTTTGTTATCGCCGGTCTTGCCGCCCTGGGGATAGCGAAATTTTTGGAGAAAGGATATGGCAGGAAAGAGTAAACTCCGGCGCCTGCTCTGGGGAATTTTCCTGCTGGGAAGCTGTTCCCGCTTTTCAGGGCGGCTCCTCGTTATGGAAGGGAATTTTTTTCATTCCCGGGGCCTCTATACCAAAGCCATCGTTTCTTATACGGAATCGCTCCGCTTTCCCCAGGCCGTACCCTATGGGGAATACGGCCTTGCGCTGGTGTACCTCTCCCTTAACGAAGGGAACGCCGCCCAGGAACGTTTTGCCGCGGCGGAGGAAGCCCTCAAGTTTCTGCCCCTGGAAAGCCACCGGGAACTGCTGTACCGGATCCGTTACAATACGGGGGTGATCTGTTTTGAGAAGGGAGACTATATCGAAGCGGCGGAACAGTTTAGGGGCGCCCTGGAGCTTGATGGCAGCCGCCTTGAGGCAAAACGGAACCTGGAGTTAAGTCTCCTCTCCCTGGTCCGGGCCGGAGCGGAGGCGGAAGCGCCGGTAAAGATATCCGGGGGCGGGAAAAATGAAACCCTCTTCGAGTATATCCGCGAAAAGGAGCAGAGCCAATGGAAAAGCCGGGAATGGACCGAGGCGGATTCTTCTTTAGGTCCGGATTATTAGGCCTTCTCTTACTCTGTTCTCTTCCCCTGTACGGAAAGGACCTTTCGGTACTGGTATGGACTTCTCCCGAAAATCCCATCCGCGGCGCCCCTTGGACGGTTTCGATCCTGGTGGCTCATCCGGTTCCGCCGGAGGTTACGGTCCGTCCCCCGGAGCTGCCTCCGGCGCTTAGCCTGGAACGGGTCCGTACCGAGTCCCGCCTGGCCCGGTGGGCCTCCAATGAACGGTGGACAGCGGTGGAATTTACCTTTATTCCGAACCGGGCCGGAGAATTTCTCCTCAATGCTTTTGAAATTATCACCCCCGATAACCGGGCCCGTACATCGCCTCTGGTTTTCCGGGTCCGCTGGGAGGACGGAGTTGACCGGGAGTACAAGCCCCGGCTGCGGTGGGAATTACTGTCTTCGCCGGAGCCCCTTGGGGAAGGGTTGGAACTTAAAACGGGGGAGCGGGCGGAACTGGCTCTGGTCCTTTCCGATTGGGACCCCCGGCTGCCCCGGTCCGGCAGCTTTCCCCTTAACCTGGCGGTAATGGAACAGGCGGTGCTTGAGGAACTGCCGGTCTCCGCCCCGGAGGCGGAACGGGGAGTCGTCTTCCGCCTCAGAATCATTCCCCTGGAGGGGGCGGATCTTTCTCTGGTCTTTCCCCATGTCCACTATAGCGGCGTTAATCTGAATATTCCCGGTATCCGCCTCCGGGTCGTATTGGGTAAACCGGAAACGGGTCCAGCCGCTGCCGGCCGGACCGGTAGCGAAGCGGCGGATCCTCCGCCCGGCGCCGTTTCCAGGCCAAAATCCGCCGCCGGAGCGGAAGCCGGAGTTTTGGCGGCGGATTCCGGCAGGGCCGCCGGACCCTTTCCCGAAAGATCGCCGCCCCTTTTATTCCGGAACGCATACCGGCGTAACGCCGGGGCAGCCCGGGCTCTGTGGGATCAGGGCCGCCGCCCCGAAGCCCTGGCGCTGCTCCGTAAAAATGAAGGAGATCATCTTGCCGGTTTTACCCTGACACCCCTCCGCCGGGAAGCGGAACAGGCGCTGGGCATAGAAGATACGGAGGACGAGAAGCGGCGGCCCCCGGTATTCCTCCTTTTGATAAGCATTGCCGCCCTGATCCCCCTGGGTGTTCTGGGAACAGCCAGGCTGAAAAAACGGGTAACCTCCGGCCTTTCCCGGGGTTATAAGTACATAATAGCAGTGCCGGCGCTGGTCCTCTTGACGGGATTGGCGGGCCTTGCGGACAGATTCCTGGACCGGACCCCTAGGGCAGTTCTCCGGGCCTGCGCGGCATACCGGGTACCCGATGTTCTGGGGGCGGAGGATTTCCGTTTTCCCGAGGGGTTACCCGCCGCGGTACGGGCTGAGGCTGATTCCTGGGTCTACGTGGAGTCTGCGGAGGGAAACGCCGGATGGGTGCTTCGGGAAAATCTGGTGTACTATTAGGCTCTTTGGAGCCGCCGGGAGTGAGAAAAGTTTACCATGGATTTTGGGTCTATTTTGGATGAATGGGATAGGCGGGTCGCGGGATCTTCCGCAGGAAAAACAGGCCCCGCGGCTTTGCCGGAATCCTCCCCGGGAGAAAAACAGCGGCTTCAAAAAAAGAACATTTACGGCGGGGATGCCGGAGCGGAAGATCCGGCCTTCGGCGGCAGGGCGGTTTCCGGGGAAAACCCCAGGGTCTGCGCCGCAGAACGCCGCCGCCGGCTGCTCAAGAAAAAACCCGATGCGGTGCTGGATCTTCACAATCTTACCAGGGATGAAGCCTGGACCGTCATGGATGGATTTTTCCGCAATGCCCGGAATCAGCGCCTTGAGAAGCTGCTCATCATCCACGGAAAGGGAAACCACTCCGAGGGGGAGGCGGTTTTGAAACGGACCTCCAGGGAATTTATCGAGCGCTGTCCATTTGCGGGAGAAAGCGGACACAGCGGCGTCCAGGACGGGGGGACGGGAAGCACCTGGGTTTTTTTAAAAGAGGCCGTTTCAAAACCAGCCGGGGCTTGAAACCGGCTCGAGGGGCTGAATTTTTCCGTTAAGTTAAATTTCCGGCGGGACGAGGGATTTACCGTTCCCGGTATATGATCCGGCCCCGGCTTAAATCGTAGGGGGAAAGGGCGATCCGCACCCGGTCTCCGGGGACTATGCGGATATAATGCTTGCGCATCTTACCGGAAAGATGGGCTAGTATAAGGTGGCCGTTCTGGTTATCAAGCTCAACCCTGAACATGGTATTGGGGAGAGCTTCCTTGACAACCCCTTCAACTTCGATAGCTTCTTCTTTAGCCACTGTAACTCCTTGGCGCGCCGGTTCCCGCGGGCATGTTCTATTGGACTTGTCCGGGAACCAGGCTGGTTCTCGCGGACTATAGTCCGCCACAGGTCTCCCAAAAAACGCGGACTTCTTGACGAAATCCACATTTTTGCTGTTTTTGGGCGGCTGTTAACGAACTTGGTTCGACGGAAAGCAGAAGTTTCCGAACAACTCTATTATAGGAAAGGGAGGGGCTTTGTCAACCAAGGCTTTAGGATGAATTTCGTCCGGGGGACCGATCCTTAAAAAGCTTCACTGTCTCTGAAGTACCGCACGGTACCGGCCTTTAATTCGTCGGCGGCCGCTTCGTCGCAGACGATAATGGCCCGGGGATGGTTCTGCAGGCAGGAGGCGGTCCACATGTGGTTGATCCCATTTTCGACGACGGCCTGGAGCGCCCGGGCCTTGGCATGACCGCTTACCAGGAGAAGCACCTCCCGGGCGTCCGTAATGGTTCCCACCCCCACGGTAAGGGCGGTGGCGGGTACCGCTTCGGGATCTCCCCCAAAGAAACGGGCGTTGGCAGTGCGGGTGTTCCAGGCAAGGACCTTTACCCTGGTCCGGGAATGGAGGGAAGATCCGGGTTCGTTAAAGGCAATGTGGCCGTCGGCGCCCATTCCGCCGAGAAACAGTTCTATCCCCCCAAAGGAGGCGATACGCTCCTCGTAGGCTTTGCATTCGGCCTTTAGATCCTCCGCTGTGCCGTTCAGAATATGGACGTTTTTTTTATCAATATCCACATGACTAAAGAAATTATTCCACATAAAAGCATGGTAACTCTGGGGATGTTCCGCTCCGAGGCCCACGTATTCGTCCATGTTGAAGGTAACCACCTGAGAAAACGAAACCTGCCGTTCCTGCCACAGCCGTATAAGTTCCTGGTAGATCCCCAGGGGACTTGAACCTGTGGGCAGCCCGAGGACAAAGGGCTTGTCCGGCCCGGGATTGAATTTATTGATCCGGTTTGCAATGTACCGGGCCGTCCAGACACAGGCCTTTTCGTAATCCTTATGAATGACAAGACGCATAAAACCTTCCTCTAAAAAATTAAAAATAGCGTTTTAATGCAGACGCCTTAAAACTTCTTCTTAAAGAGCTTTTTCCAAAACCCGCTTAGTTTTGGAAAAGCCTCTAAAGATTATTGAATTTAATCTTCCCTCCTACAAGGACGATCTGTACCTCAAACTTACGGTCAAACACCGTAAGGTCCGCATCGCTGCCGGGGATGATAGTCCCCTTGCGGATATAGCGCATCACCCGGGCGGGGTTGGAGGAGGCCGCCTTTACCGCATCTTCCACGCTGAACCCGAAGGACACCAGGTTTTTAACCCCCCGGATCATGGTAAGGCCGGAACCGGCAATGACATCGTCTATTTTACGGTGGAAGAGGCCGTCGTGGAAAACCACCTCTTCCCGGTTGGCGAAGAAGGGCCCCTCTTCCTGCTCCGTCGGTTTAAGGCCGTCGGTGATCAGTATAATCTTGTCGGTGGGCTTGTCATGCAGGAGCAGCTTAAAAAGATCGGGGTGGACATGACAGCCGTCGGCGATGATCTCGCAGGACATCTCCGGATGGGTAAGGATCGCCCCCACCGCATTGGGGTTCCGGTGATCCAGCCTGCTCATGGCGTTGAAGAGATGGGTACTGTGGAGTATCCCCGCCTGCATCCCCTCTACCATATTTTCGTACTTTGCATTGGTATGTCCCGCCTGGAGGATGATCCCCTTCTTGATACAGTACAGGGCCAGCTCCCGCATACCCTTTAGTTCCGGAGCTACGGTCATGTTTACAATATGTCCCTCCGCGGCCTGCCAGAGTTGTTCCATCAGGGAAATATCCACGGCCCTTACGGTCTCCGGCTTCTGCACCCCCAGGCGTTCCGGGGAGATGAAGGGCCCCTCCAGATGCAGCCCCATGATCCGGGCGCCCTCTTCGCGGCCTATGGCGGCGGCGGTATTGGCCACCGCCTTGAGCATCTCTTCGGGTTCCGAAGGGTAGAGGGTGGGATTGAATGCGGTTACCCCGCAGCGGCAGAGGAGCCGGGACATCTCCAGCGCCGAACCGGTGGAGGCGTCGTCGGTTCCATAGCCGCCGAAACCGTGAATGTGGGTATCAATAAAACCGGGAGCTATATAGGCTCCTCCAATATCGATAATCTTGACGCCGGGACCAAAGTGTTTTTGTTCAAAGCGCTTTTTTGAAAAAACATCGGCCACCTTGCCCTCTTCAATAAGGACGGCGCAGTTTTCCATGGCGGCAAAACCGGTCATTACCGTACCATTGTGCAGGCAAAGGGAAATCGTATCACCCATCATGTATAGTATAATACACCGGAGGGTCATAAAAAAGGGACCGTCAGAGACAGTCCCTTTATGGCAGATTCCGGTAAAAATTACGGCTTGTAAAGCTGCTGCGCGTTCTCGATGGTGATCATCTGGGACTTAACTTCGTACTGTTTTTCGGGTTTGAAGCCGGGATCGCTTATCATCTTGTAGCCAATCTCCACCGCTTTTTCGGTACAGGGAGGATAGATGAAGGTGGCGGCAAGGACGCCGTCGATTACCTTTTTGATTCCTCCGGCTTCGCCGTTAAGGCCGTCCACGCCGATGAAGATCATCTCCTTCTCCCGGCCCAGTTCCTGGGCGGCCAGGTAGGCGCCTATGGCCATGGGATCGTTGTGGCCGTAGAGTATGTCGATCTGGGGCTGGACGCGGAGAATTTCGGTCATCCGGTCCCGGGCGTCGGACTGAAGCCATTTGGCTTCGGCCTTGGCAACCTGCTTGATATTGGGATACTGCCTAAGCACATCCCAGGCCCCTTCCCGCCGGTTCTCTTCGCCTTCCACGCCGAGGAGGCCCTGCATGTCAACCACGTTTCCCTTGGGGGTTCCGTACTTTTTGGTCAGGAAATCGACGATGAATTCGCCCGCCAGTTTTCCTATGGCCCGGTTGTCGGACATGATCCAGGTATCAAAGTTGTTGTGATCCACAATATCCCGCTCAAGACAGATAACGGGGATACCGGCGGCCTTGGCCTTGCCCATAACGTCCGAAAGGGGCGCCCTTTCGTTGGGGGCCACGATCAAGAGGTCGGGACTGCGGCGTATCGCCGTTTCAATCTGGGAAACCTGGGTGGAGTTATCCTGCTGGGCGTCCATGATCTCAAACTGGACCTCGGGATACTGGCCCCAGAGCTGCTGGAATGAGGCGTTCTGCGCCGCCCGGTAGGGCTCGGCGTTGTTGCACTGGCTGAAGATAACCAGCTTTTTGCCGCTTCCTCCTTTCTGCCCCGCTGCGAAAACCAGGGAGGCTGCCATCAACAATACCACAGCAACCAGTAAAAACTTTTTCATGTTCTCCTCCAAAAAATATGTTTAGCCGGTCCAGGACCGGTTAGTTCCTGCCTGCGCTCTGCTTCTTGGCGGCGCCCTTCGCTTTGCGGGGCATCTGAAGCCAGACGGCGATGACGATAATCACCGATTTGCACATCATCTCCACGTTTATGTCTACCCCTTTGAGACGGAAAATATTGGTTAGGATCCCCAGGATGAAGGCGCCGATGATCGTTCCCGTGATGGTCCCCTTGCCCCCGGACATGCTGGTACCCCCTATGACTACCGACGCGATGGCGTCCAGCTCGTAGGAAACCCCGTCGTTGGGGTTCCCCTGGTGGTTCTGGGCGCAGTGAAGAACGCCGGCGATACCCACCAGAAAGCCGGAGATGGCGTAGGTGTAAATCAAGGTCTTTGTTACCGGGAGCCCCGCATAACGGGCGGCCACGGGATTGTCCCCCACGGACTTTACCTGGAGACCGAAGACGGTTCTGGCCAGGATGACGCCGAAGATCAGCGCCAGCGCCGCAAAGGCGGCGATGACGATGGTCTTGTTCTGTATGGTCTTGGCAAAGAGGGAGGAAATATCATCCCCGAAGCCTATGTCGATGTTGGCGTTGGTGGTAAGAAAGCGGGCGAAGCCCCGGATGCCGATCATCCCCGCCAGGGTGATGATGAAGGGCTGGACCTTGAGTTTGGCGATGAGGGTTCCCTGGAGGGTTCCAAAGGCGGTGCAGATCGCCAGGGCCATGATGATGACCACGCAGATCTCCATGGGCCAGGACATATCGGTCTTCCAGTTGGTAAGGGTATTGGCCGTAAAGGTCGCCGACAGGGCCAGCACCGATCCGACGCTGAGGTCGATGCCGCCGGTGAGGATCACAAAGGTCATGCCCAGGGCGATGATCCCCTTCTCCGAAACCTGCCGCATGATGTCCGTTAAATTCGCCCCGGAAAGGAAGATGTTCTGGCCGGTCCGGTGGGCCACGGGGCTTATTATTGCCGCGATGATAAAGAGCAGCACCAGCCCGATAACCTGCTGAAAGTTCCCCACAGTAAAGAGCAGCTTCCGCCGCGATTTGAAAAATTCGATGATCCTAGCGCCCATTTCCGGCTGCCTCCGTTGTTGTTGGTGAACCGCCGGAAGCCTTATCCGGGGTTTTAGCGGTCCCGTATCCCATGGCGAGCCGCATAAGTTCCTGCTGATCCGTTTCCTGGGTGTCCACAATGCCCGCCATCCTGCCGTCATAGAGTACCATGATCCGGTTGGCGCAGCGCAGAAGCTCCGGCAGTTCCGAGCTGACGAAAAGTATGCCCTTGCCCCGGGAGGCCAGGGTTTCAATGATTTCGTAAATATCTTCCTTGGCCCCCACATCGACCCCCCTGGTCGGATCGTCCAGAAAGATGATGGCGGGGTCCACCATGAGCCAGCGGCAGACCAGGGCCTTCTGCTGATTCCCGCCGCTCAAGGTATTGACGCTTGCCCGGGCATTCGCCGTCTTAAGCCGGGTTTTGCCTATCATGTCCGTTACCCGGGCGGCTACGGCCTCCTGGCGTATAAAGCCCAGGCGCTGATTCTCTTCCATAATAGAGATGGCCATATTATCCGACACCGACTGCTGGATAAAGAGCCCCTCTTTTTTGCGATCCTCGGGGATGAGCCCCAGCCCCGCCTTCATGGCGTCCCGGGGGGAGCGGGGCGCGTAGGGACGGCCCCTCACGGTCATTTCTCCCCGCCGTACATAGTCCAGGCCGAAGAGGGCCTGCCCCAATTCGGTACGCCCCGATCCCACCAGCCCCGCAATGCCCAGCACCTCCCCCTCATTAAGTTCAAAGGAAATGCCGGAGAGCTTCTTCGTATTTAGGTCCCGGACCGCAAGCAGGTTTTTTTCGGTGGTATGGGCGGCCCGCCGGGAGCCGGTCTCGAAACTGCGGCCCACCATCATGGAGATAATTTCGTTGACATTGGTTTCCGGTTTCAGCCGGGTACCGATATATTCCCCGTCCCGCATGACCACGATGGAATGGGCGATGCGGAAGATCTCGTCCATTTTGTGGGAAACGTACACCACCGTTACCCCGTGGGCGGTAAGTCTTTCGATGGCGGAAAAGAGGATCTCCGCCGCTTCCCCGGTAAGGGCGCTGGTGGGTTCGTCCATCACGATGAGCCGGGTATTCATGCTCAAGGCCCGGGCTATGGCCACCAGCTGTATGTGGGCGATAGGCAGGGAACCCAGGGGAATATCGGAGCCGATGTTAAGCCCCACTTTTTCCAGCCAGGGCCGGGCCGCTTTTTCCAGAATACGCCGGTTTACCAGCTTCTGTTTTTTATCCATCAACTCCAGGTTGCCCAGGGCAAGGTTCGCCGCCACGCTCTGGTTTGGAAACAGATCCAGTTCCTGGAATATCATGGCCACCCCCTGGCGCTGGGCTTCCAGGGGGTTCTGGGGACTATACTCCTGATCCGCCAGAAACAGGGCGCCGCTGTCGGCCCGTTCAACTCCGGCGATAATCTTGCCCAGGGTACTTTTCCCCGCTCCGTTCTCTCCGATAAGGGCGCATACTTTGCCCGCTTCGATGGTAAAGCTTACATCCCGCAGCGCCCTGATGCCCCCGAAGTTTTTCTCGATATGTTCTATCCGCAGTAAATTCGGCATGTTATCCTCAGGATTTTAACTGCAAGAATCATGCCAAATCCGGGATGATGCAGGAAACCGCAGTATCTGTCAAAAGATGTTACCAGACTTACCGGCATTCACGCCGGTCGAAAAAATTTTACATTTTCCCGGAATAACGATGTATAATATTCAAACACTGCACAAGGAGTTGTACGAAAAATGGACACCGGCTCCTCGGTCCTGATAGTAGACGATCATCTTCCTCTCTGCGACAGCCTCCGGGAGAGTCTCAGTATGCGGAATTTCCGGGTGTCCGTGGCCCACAATTCCACGGGCGCCCTGCGGGCGCTCCGGGAAGCGAAACAGGATGTGGTGCTGCTGGACGTGCGCCTGGGGAGTGAAGACGGAGTCTTCCTGCTGCCCCGTATTCTTGAGCTTGATCCTTCCCTGCCGGTGATCCTCATTACCGGTTACGGAACGGTTGAAACCGCCGTACAGGCAATAAAGCAGGGCGCCTTTGACTATCTGCAGAAGCCTATCAAAATAGGAAAACTGCTTAAAACCATGGAGAACGCCCTGCGCGTGTTCCGGCCGGAACAAGAAAGCCGCCTGTTTTGTTCCGCGGAAACGGCGATGATCAGCAAGTCTCCTGTGGTACGGGATATTCTGTCTCGGGCCCGGAAACTGGCGGCCACCACCATGCCCGTACTTATCTGCGGGGAGAGCGGAACCGGCAAGGAGCTTTTGGCGGAGCTGATTCACGCCGCATCTCCCCGGGCGGCAAATCCCCTGCAGCGGGTTAACTGCGCGGTCTTTACCGAATCTCTGCTGGAGAGCGAGCTCTTCGGCCATGAACGGGGCGCTTTTACCGGCGCCGTTGAACGTTTCCCCGGCATTTTTGAACGTTCCGACGGGGGAACCCTGTTTTTAGACGAAATCGGCGATATGGGCCTTTCGAGCCAGGCAAAGATACTCCGGGTTTTGCAGAATCAGGAGGTGCGCCGGGTGGGGGGCAGGGAAACCTTTAAGGTAGATGTCCGGTTCATCACCGCCACCAACAAGGATCTGGGGGCCCTTACCGCGGAGGGCAAATTCCGCAGCGATCTCCTTTACCGGCTGAATGCGGCGATACTCCATCTGCCGCCCCTCCGGGAACGTCAGGGGGACATCATCCCCCTGGCGGAACGTTTTACCGCCGATTATGCCAAAGAAAACGGCTGTCCCCGGCAGGCGCTGTCGGTTTCCGCCGCCGGGGTCCTGATGGATTACGGCTGGCCTGGAAATATCCGGGAATTGAAGGGGGCCGTCTACTATGCCTGCGCCGTTTCGGAGGGCAGGGTCATACAGGTTTCGGATCTTCCCCGTCTGATTGCCGGGCGAAGGGGAAAGGGCGCCAATCCTCTGGAAATGGCGGAGATGGACTGCATTGCCCGGACCCTGGAGGAAGAGGGCAATAACAAGGTCCGTACCGCCGAGCGCCTTTCCATGAGCCGTTCTACCCTGTACAAAAAGATGAAGCAGTATGGCATTTAAGGAATTTCCCGTTCCTTTCCCTGCGGAGCGCAGCATGGTAGAGCTTCAGGGAATTCGGGTTTCCTACGGTAACCTGCTGGGGCTGGAGGATCTTTCTCTTACTATCGCCTCCGGAGAAATCCACGCCATTGTAGGAGAGCACGGAGCCGGAAAATCTTCCGTAGCCAGAGTACTCGCCGGGCTGATCCAGCCCGAAGAAGGACGCATTTTATGGAAAGGCCGGCAGCGCCAGCTTCCCGACGTGAACGCCTCCAGGAACCTGGGGATAGAGCTGGTTTCCCAGGATAATGAATTTTTCCAATATCAGCCGGTAGCGTATAACCTCTTTGTCAACCGCGCCCAGGTCTTTCCCCGGTTTTTCTTTAACCGCAGCAGGATCTTTTCGGCGGCGGAAGATATTTTTGCTTCCATGGAGGTATCCATCCCGGTATGGAAGAAGATGGCGGACATCTCCCTGCCGGAACGGGTACTGGTGGACATTATACGCCACCTCTACCCGGAACCCCAGCTTCTTATCCTGGACGAAGCCCTGGAAAAACTTGCGGCCTACGATCTGGTGCGCATCCGCGGCCACCTCCGGCGGCTGGTAAAAAACGGTTCTTCGGTTTTGTTCATCACCCACCGGATTGACGACATATATGAATTTTCCGACCGGGTAACCATTATCCGGGACGGCCGGGTGCTGATCACCGAATCGGTACGGGAGATTGACAAGATCAGTCTTATCAAACTTGCCTATACCCAGATATCCGAAAACGCCCGGCGCCGGAATATCAACCGGGAATTCTACGAATTTCTCAAGTACAACGAGGCGATCCTGGAACGGCTGCCGGTAAACCTGATGGTGGTGGATCATACGGGGGTTGTCAAACTGATGAATAAGGAAGCGGTAGAGTATCTGCATCTGGAAGACAAGCCCTCCTTCGGCAGGCATATCACCGAGGTGCTTGATTTTCTTATCGGCGAATCAAGCCGCTCTCTGCTGAAGGCTATATCGGAGGGCGCCGCCTACACCGCCTACGATTTGGGTCTGGAATTCGACGGGGAACGGCGTATCATCGATATGACCCTTTCGCCGATCCGGGACGGACTGCAGTATATAGGCTGTATTCTGATCATCAATGACATTACCGAACAGCAGCAGCTTCGGGAACGGATAGTTTTTTCTGAAAAGCTTGCCTCCGTAGGACTTTTGGCGGCGGGGGTCGCCCACGAGATCAACAATCCCCTGGAGGCCATCTACAGTTGTACCGATACTTTAAAGCTGAATCTGGAAAAGCCCGTAATCAGCGGCGGTTCCGGATCCAATGCCTTTCGCACGGTGGAACGGCTGGAATCCGAGGCGGAGGCCATAGAACACATTGTCCGTAATTTAATTTCCTTCGGGGATGAAGAAGGGGTCGATATCGAAACCATCGACCTCAATGAACTGCTGGAGGATATTATCAACCTGGTACGCTACAATACCCGGTACCGGAAGATAAGCATCGATTACCAATCCGCCCGGACAAGCGTTCTGATCCGGGTAAACAAAATCGAAATGAAGCAGGTGATCTTAAATCTGTTTAAGAACGCTATTGAGGCCATGGCCAACGGAGGCTCCATGGGAGTTTTCCTGACCAGAACCGGGGGCAGTTCCCCCATGGCGGAACTGACGGTGGAAGACTCCGGTCCCGGCATTCCCGCCGGGGAGGCGCGGTCCATTTTCCTGCCCTTCTATTCAACCAAACGGGGCGCTTCGGGCCACATGGGGCTCGGCCTGTCCATATCCTATAATATCGTCAAAAAGATGGGCGGGGAGATTACCGCTGAAAATCTCAGCCCCTCGGGATGCCGTTTTATGATCCGTCTTCCCGCGGCAGGCTAGAGGCGGGCGGGCCGGATCTTCCGGCAGCGGCGCGAAATCCGGTTAAGGCTCCGCCGGCTGGTTTCCGGATCCGCTCTGGCTGACGGCCCTGGCCAACGCCCGGCCCCGCTCCTCCAGCACCGTGAATTCCGCCTCCGTGGGGTAGCCCGTCCATTCCAGGGATTCCAGGTTGTCCCATTTGAACCCTGTCAAGATTGCGTCGTATTCCTTTTTGGCGCCCCCAACCCAGCCCCAGGAACCGATGCGGAGCGCGATCTTGTTGGAGATATGCTTGCGCCGGAATATGTCCAGTACATAGGCCATGGGGGGGAAGACGGCGTACTCGTAGGTGGGCATGGCGATAACCATGCCCGTACTCTTATAAGCATCCGCCAGTACATAGGAAACATTTTCGTCGGGGACCCGGTGGAGGGAGTAGGGGACCCCCTCCTTTTCAATACCCCGGACTACCGCATCCAGGCCGGCCTTGGTGTTACCGTACATGGAACCCCAGATAATGGCAATTTCCTTTTCTCCCTCCCTGGAATAGGAGGCGTACTTGAGATACCTGTCAATTATCTTTTTAGGATCCCTCCGCCAGACTATACCGTGGCTGGGGGCGACGCAGGCAATATCTAACTCCGCCAGCTTTTTTATTGCCCTTTCGACAAATACGGAAAAGGAGGAGACGATATTGGCATAGTACCGGAGGGACTCCTTTTCAAAGAAAACATGCTCCTCCGGGGTAAATTCATCATCAAAAACCCGGTCCCCCAGGGCCCCAAAAGAACCGAAGGCGTCGCAGGGGAAGAGGGTCCTTGACCGGCTTTCCCAGGTAATCATGGTTTCGGGCCAGTGGATATTGGGAGTTTCAAAGAAGGTAAGGACCTTGCCGCATCCCAAATCCAGGATGTCGCCGTCTTTTACCACCCGCAGGCCCGTATCAATCTTGTAGAAGGCCTTTACCAGGCTTATCCCCTTGGCGGTGGCGATGATCTCGGCCCTGGGGTTCTGTTCCCGGAATTCCTTGAGCCAGCCCGTATGATCCGGCTCCAGGTGATTCAGGATGAGGTAATCCACATTGTCAAAACGTGCCCCCGCCGAGGCCAGGCCCAGTTCAATCTGGTTGGGAGCGCCCTCCCAATCCCGGATCAAATCGATAAGGGCGGTTTTTTCCCCCTTTACCAGGTAGGAATTGAGAGAAACCCCCTGGGGAATGGGCCAAATCCCTTCAAAAAGATCTGCGGTTTGAATATCGGCATGCAGACAATAAACATTGTCCGCGATTAAATGAGCTTTCATGCTGCTTATTGTAAGTACAACTACCGCTTGAGTACGGAAACGACCCGTTCCAGTACCTTTTTGCGGTCCAAGGGCTTAACAATGTAGCTTTTTGCACCCATCATAAGGGACTTTTTGACCACATCTTCCTTGCCTAGGGCGCTGACCATAATAACCTTTGCTTCTTTGTCAAATTCCAGTATCTTTTCCAAAGCGGAAACACCGTCCATTACAGGCATGGTGATGTCCATGGTAACCAGATCAACATTAGGGTACAATTCCTTGTACTTTTCCACCCCTTGGGCTCCGTCCCCAGCAGTATCCGCAATTTCAAAGCCCTCAGATGTAAAAATCTGACCCAGTTGTTTGGCGATAAACATGGAATCATCGACTATGAGAACCCGGTACGAACCTCCTTCGGGCTTTTGACCTTCCGGTGATTTCTCGTTAATGGCGGGCATATCACTCTTTGCTATCATGCGGCACGCTCCTCTTCTCTCCTTATACTGTAGGACATAGATCTCTACAAGTCAAGATACCTGGTCTAAATTTTGGAAACCGGGGAGGCGAAATTTCCGGCAGTTTCCTTTCTCCCGCAAAACGGCCTACAATAGGGTTATGCGGGCGCCCTTTATTCTAGCTCCTATGGCGGAATTGAGCCACCGGGCCCTTCGGGAACTGATAGAGACCTTCGGAGGCTGCGGTGAATACTATACGGAAATGATCAGCGCCGGGGCCCTGGTAAGCGGCGGTCCCTTCGAGTCCTGGTATCTTGATGCCGGACCCTGTCCGGATCGGGTGGTGTATCAGCTGACGGGGGCCAATACGGAACACTTGGCGGCGGCGGCGGCCCTTTTGGACCGGTATGAATGCGCCGGCATTGATATCAATATGGGCTGTTCCGCCCCAGCCATCGCCAGGACGGGGGCGGGTATCCGGTGGATGGACGATGCGGAGAAGGCCGCCGCCATGCTGGCAGCGGTGCGGAAAAGAACCAAAAAACGGCTCAGCGTAAAGCTGCGGCTGGGACCGGAAAATATCCCCCCGGCGTCCCGGTCTGCCGCGTCAGGGATGGATGAGGCCCGTTTTGATTATCTGCTCCGTTTTTGCCGCCGCCTGGAAGACGCCGGGGCGGAACGGATAGCCCTCCATCCCCGGACCGGCGGTGAAAAGTTCAAGCGCCGGGCCCGCTGGGAGTATGTGGGCCGGCTTCGGGATGCCCTGAGTATTCCCGTAGCGGGAAACGGAGATATAGCCGGCGCGGAGGATCTGCTCCGCCGGGCTGCAGGCCCCTGTGACGGGGTTATGACCGGCCGGGGGGCGGTGCGACGGCCCTGGATCTTCGCCCAAGCGGAGGTCCTTGAGCAGGGCCGGACCTGGGAAACGCCGGATCCGGAAGAGACGGCCCTGCGCTTTCTGGACCTGCTGGCCCGGTATCAGCCCCCGGAGTTCCGCCTAAGCCGGGCCCGCCGGTTTTTCGGCTATTACTGCGATAATTTTATCTGGGGAAGCTACCTTAAAACCCTGCTGGGCCGGGAAGAGGATCTGATCGGTATGGGGAGGGCGCTCTCGGCCCATATACGGGAACATCCCGGGGAACGGCAGGTCCGGCGGACGTAAGCCGGAAGATGTACGTATGAAGCTCCCCGCGCAAGCGGGTTCTTGGGTATTAGACCTCACTGCGAATAAAGGTTTTAATTGTAGAGCTTTTCCCAAAACTCGGTTAGTTTCGGGAAAAGCTTCCGAAAAAACGGTCAAAAGCCCGTTTTTTCATATAAATCTAAGGTAGCCTTCCCAAAAACTGAAGTTTTGGGAAAGCCTCTGTAGCTGGAGGTATTCAGGGTAACAACAGGGATCTATCGCTACAGGGGGACTTTCTGCTGGTTTTATTCGAAAGTCTGGTTTAATACCCCGGAGCTCTGCTCCGGCTCAAATAGCGTAACGCATACAAAAAATTGGTATTAAACCAGACGGTATTATAAACTTCCTATCGAACGAGCCTC
>JAISMC010000094.1 GCA_031276965.1 Treponema sp. | reverse complement strand
GAGGCTCGTTCGATAGGAAGTTTATAATACCGTCTGGTTTAATACCAATTTTTTGTATGCGTTACGCTATTTGAGCCGGAGCAGAGCTCCGGGGTATTAAACCAGACTTTCGAATAAATGAGGCGGTTCCAAAATGTCAGATTTTGGAACTGTAACCTATAAAAAACATGATTTTGCCGGACTTTTAGTCCGCAGGTTTTAGCCTGAAAAACCGCAAGGGCTGGTTACAAAATAACCGGAGTTCTCCGCCAAAAAACTTCTGGCCGGCAAAGTCCTGCAAATTAAAACCTCCGGGACCCTATTTTCAAAAGTCCGGTTATACGCTACACTAAAAGCCGTGAATCAGGAAACCCCGGCCCCTTCACCGCACAATAAGTCCCGGTCATTAGTACATGCGCTTATGATCGGCGATGTGGTGGGTGAGCCGGGACTGAAAGCTCTGGAATCGCTGCTTCCCGCCCTTATCACGGAACATAAAATAGATTTTACCGCAGTAAACGGAGAAAATGTCGCCGAAGGTTTCGGGATGAGCGAAACTGTTTTGAACCGCATCCTTGCGGCCGGTGCGGACATAGTTACCAGCGGAAACCATATCTGGGAAAAACGGGAATTCTGGCCGGTTATGGAAAAGGAAAACCGCATATTGCGGCCCGCCAATTACCCCGCCGGATGCGCCGGGCGGGGCTGGGCCGCAATAGAAAAGGCCGGCATATCCTGGATAACGGTAAACCTCCAGGGCCGGGAACTGATGACGGCCATTGATTGTCCCTTTAGAACTTTCGATGCGGTTATAAGCGGCTTAACCAGTTCGGGTCATATAAGCCACGCCCTGTATTCCCCCGAAGGCGTACCGGCCCTGCCTTCAGAAACTATCAATTTGATAATTCTGGTTGATTTCCATGCCGAATCCACCGAAGAAAAGGAAGCCCTCGCGTTCTACCTGGATGGACGGGCAAGCCTGGTGGCGGGGACCCATACCCATGTGCAGACTGCGGATGAACGGATACTGCCCAAGGGAACGGGCTATATAACCGACCTGGGGATGACCGGCCCAGGGGACAGCGTCATCGGTATGGATACCAAAATATGCCTTGACCGGGCCAGAACTCAAATCGCCTATCGCATGGAATGTGCCAAAACAGAGGCCATTTTGCAGGGAATTATAGCCGAAATAGACAGCGAAACCGGTTATACAGTTTCCTTAAGCCGGATCTCCCGTCCCGCTGTTTAGGCGGGTAACCTACAGCATATCCCTGTTGATGGGACTTCCAATCCAAACGCTTTCTCCCAGATAATCCACCCTGCGCCCTTCAATCAGAATCTGCACATCCTTAACGTTGGAAAATTCCGTAGCAGTCCAGACTACCTGCTTCAACTGGGCGGCGTATCCTTCTACGCCGTAGGTGTTATACTGAAACTCCTCGCTAAAATTGATATAGGCGGTCTCTCCCCGGACCGTGGCGTTGATGATCCGGGTCCCCTGGGGTATAAGGGAGATGAGTCCCCGGCGTTGTTCCTCCGCAGACGGTCCCTGGAGCAGGGATTGCAGAACATCCAGCAGCGGGGAGTCTGAAGCCGGCATAATTTTACTTACCCTGGTCCTGATGATGGTTCCATCCCGGTCAAGCTGCATAAAATAAATTGTCCGGTTCCTCCCGGCTTCGGGCCTGGGCGGAGAACTTGTCCCGGGGGGCGCCGGATTTTCGGGACGGACCGGTTTCGGAGAATCCCGGCTTTCGGGAACCGCCGGAACGGAAGCCGGTTCAGTTTCGGCGGCCCCGGAGGGCGCTGAAACCGGGGGGGAACCGGCGGGAACCGGATCGGGCGTTTCCGGGGCAGGATCCGGGGTCCCGGCGGGTTCGTTTTCCTCTGTCCCCGGCCCGCGAAGCAGGTTTTGAATATTCTGGGTAATTACATCCCGCTTTGCCAGGAAAAGACAGATCACCACTATAAAAAAAATCAGCCAAAAAATAATTACCGCCGGATTCCTGGAGGAAGGCTTTCTGGTATTCGCATTTTTTCGGAGAGCCACATCCCCATAATAAGGCTAAATTTCCGCCGGGTCAATGTCCGCCGTTCCGTTCCAAACGGTCCGGGTTTAACAAAACACTAGCATGTTAAAGGTTGACATATTACAATGAGACATGCTCCAAATCTTCATTAAACGGCTGGAACAAATAGGAGAGTACTTTGTTTTTGTCGGAGAAGTTATCCGTTCTTTTCTCCGGCGGCCCTTCCGTTTTGCCCAATACTTGTCGGAAATGGAGCTTTTGGGTGTCAATTCCGTGGTGATCATTCTGCTTTCCGGCGGGGCTATTGGCATGATCTTCGCCCTTCAAATGGTGGCCCTGCTCCAGCCCTTTCAGGCGGAAATAGGAACCGGAGCGGCAGTGGCTATCGCCATGTCCCGGGAGCTGGCTCCGGTAATCACTACCCTCATGCTTATCGCCAAAAACGGTTCCGCCATGGCAGCGGAGCTGGGAACCATGCAGGTCACCGAGCAGATAGACGCCCTGGAATCCATGTCGGTAGACCCCATTCATTACCTGGTGCTGCCCAAGGTTATAGCCTCGGTACTGGTCTTCCCCATGCTGACCCTGCTGGCCAATGTGGTGGGCAGTCTGGGTTCCTACTTTATTTCGATCTTTCTTTACGGCATAGATTCCGCCAGTTATATGGATTATATGTTCAACCTCCTCAAGCCCAAGGACATTTATACCGGCGTTATTAAGGCGGCGGTGATGGGCTTTATCGTAGCCACCATCTGCTGTTTTTACGGCCTCCGCACCACCCAAGGCGCCAAAGGCGTGGGGGACAGCGCCACTAAGGCGGTTGTCGCCTCCTCGGTAGCCATCCTGGTAGCGGACTATATTCTTGCCAGCCTTATGCTGGGGTGGATATACCAATGACCGGTCCCGCGGAAAAGCCCGTCATCAGAACCAAAAATCTCCACAAGGCCTTCGGGGAAAATATAGTTCTTAACGGAGTTAATGTGGAAATTCCCGAAAAGTCCATCTGCGCCATCATCGGTCAGAGCGGGACCGGCAAGAGCGTCCTCTTCAAATCGATTATAGGGATGATGAAACCCGACCAGGGACAGGTTTGGTTTAAAGACACCGAATTAACGGCCCTTGAAAAAAAGGAGATGACCGATCTGCGAAAGTACTTTGGCTATTCCTTCCAAAACGCCGCCCTTTTTGATTCCATGACGGTCGGCGAGAATCTGGCCTTTCCCCTCAGAGAGGTGCTTCGTATCAAGAGCCGGGAAGAGATCGCCGGAAGAGTGGCGGAACTGCTTGATTGGATAGAGCTGCCCGGTATAGAATCTAAGAGACCTGATGAACTTTCCGGCGGAATGCGGAAGCGGGTCGGGGTCGCCAGGGCTTTGATCATGCGCCCGGAGGTGTTATTCTTTGATGAACCTACCACAGGACTTGATCCGGTTCTGTCCGAAACAATAAACGATCTGGTAATCCGGGTAAACAGAGAGCTCCGTATGACCTGCGTATTGATAACCCACGATATTCCCGCCGCTTTCCGTATCGCCGACAAAATAGCCTTTCTGGATCAGGGCTGCATCATAGCCGATGGAACCCCCGCAGAAGTAGCCGCATCGGATCATCAGATGGTAAAAGATTTCATCCGCATTTCATTCAGTGAGCTAAAAGTATGAAAGGATCGCAATACGTAAAGGTGGCCTTTTTCTTTATCATCTTGGGCGCAGCGGGGGGCGCCTATGTGATCATGTCCTCCGATGGGGTTAATCAGTTTAATTCCAAAACCTACGAAACTGTTATAGAAGACGCCACCGGCCTTTCCACCAATTCCAAGATCTACCTTGCGGGGGTTCCTGTGGGAAAGATTCAGAGCATCGATCTGCAGGGCAGCGAGGCTCTCCTAAAGCTCGCCTTCCTTAAAGACGTAAATATCCACGCCGATGCCCGGATCTCCCGGCGGGCCTCCTCTATATTGGGAACCTCCATCCTGGCCCTGGATCCGGGGACGGAACTAAGCCCCCTGATCCCGCCGGGGAGCCGTATCGAAAGCGACAAGCGGGCCGCCGATATGAATGCCGTCATGGGGGTGGTGGAGGAATTGGGAGGCCAAATTTCGGGGATCCTCTCCGAATTTCAGTCTAATCAGATGGCGTTATTGGCGGTATCCCTGGAAACCTTCAATTCGATAGCGGGAAAGATCGATGCTCAGATGGATGCGGAACTGTCCCGCATATCCCGGATTCTGGAATCGGTGGCCCTAATCAGTGAAAGGACCGAGCGGATTATGGCGGATCAGGAGGGGGATATACGGGGTTCCATTTCCGATATACACGGGGCGCTGAACAATATACGGCTTATCACCGACCAGATACAGGCGGGCCGGGGTAATGTGGGTCAGGTCATCTACGATGACAAGCTCTACAGCGCCCTCCTTTCCACGGTGGAAAAGACCGAAGTTGCGGTGGAAAAACTGCAGACCGCCCTGGATAGCATCAATACGGTGGCAGTAGACGCCGACGAAGTAGTAAAAAAGATAACGGGCCTGGGAATACAAGTGGATACCAAGGCCCTGTATGAACTGCGTTCCGAGCGGGTACGGGCCGGAGCTTCCCTCCGGCTGGAACCGGGCACTAATGACCGCTGGTACCGCATTGGCGTTACCGGCGTACCCGACGGCATTTCTTCCCGGTCTGTAAAAGAGACCACCATCGGCGGAGTAACTACCCGGGAAGACACCACCGAGACCGACTATTCCTTCGGCATAGACGCCGAACTGGCCCGGCGTTTTGGTCCCATAACAGTACGGGGGGGACTGCTGGAAAGCACCGCCGGCCTGGGCCTGGATGTACAGCCCATAAAATGGGCCAGCATATCCGGGGAAGTTTTTAACTTTAAATCCGGGGAAAACCCCAATCTCCGGGGATCTTTTACCATTTACCCCTTCTTCGACCCCGACGGGGACAAGCCCTGGAACTGGATCTATCTGCAGGGCGGCGTAAGCCGTATCCTGGATAACCGCAGGGATTATTTCATCGGCGGCGGAGTACGTTTTGCGGACCGGGAAGTTAAGGGGCTGGTGGGACTGCTGCCGGCAGTGTCAGGCAGCGGACTGTAACACTGCGTCGCAAATACCGGACTTGTGACAAAAACTAAAGTTTCCAAACAACTCTATTGAATTTCCCCATCTAAAGCGGATCGGTTACAGTATCCCGGCAGTTCCGTAGATATTCCAGAGCCCGCCGCTGCCCCTCTATTTCCCGGTCCCCGGACCAGTCCTCGTCATTCCAGCCTTCAATGTCTACGGTTCCTTCGTATCCGCTTTCCCGCAGCAGGGAAAAAATCATCCCCCAATCGGTGTCGCCCCTGCCGGGAAAACAGGATACGGCCCAGCGTTTAAGGCCGTAGAGGCCCTTTTCCGCAAGCAGTTTCCGGTCAATCCGGGCGTCCTTGCCGTGGATATGCATGATCCGGGGCAGCCATTCCCGCAGTTGAGTAAGGGGGTCCGCCAGAACTTCAAGCTGATGACAGGGCTCCCACTCCAGTCCCAGAACCGGAGACGGAATGGCCCGGAACATCAGATCCCAAGCGTCGGGATTGATGGCGATATTCCACTTTCCTGTTTTCCAGGTGTCTCCCATGCGGCAGTTTTCAAAGGCGATGCGGACCCCCAGTTTTTCCGCCTCTTCCGCCAAGGGTGAAAAAGTCCGTTTCCACTGTTCCAGTGAGGCGGGAACCGATGCTCCTGGAAGACGGCCGGCGAAACAGCCCACCATGTCCGCTCCGAAACATCCCGCCGTCCTCACCAGTTCCTTTAGGCCCCGCCATGTCTCGGCGGAGGCTTCGTCATCCCGAAGGGGATTCCCATAGATGGAAAGGGTATTGATCTTCGTCCCCAGGGTTTCCGCCGTTTCCCGAAGCTCCGTTCCAAGCCTTATAAGATCTGTATCCCCTATACTTTCCCAAAAGGAAATCTGAAAACATTCAAAACCCAGCGGATATAAACGGCGCACCATTTCTTCCGGCGATTCAAGCCCTTTGATCAGAGTACCTACAGGGATTTTGCTCCGGCCCTTTACCGGACCGGCCGTCTTATCCATCACCGGGGCAGTCCTCCCGGAACCAGCTTATCCAGGACCCGTTGTACCCGGAGGCCCTGCTCGAAACCAAAATCTGCCGCCGCCGGATCTGCCGCCCCGCGGTTCCCGGTAATACGGCGTTCCGCGGCTTCGATGAACAGCTCATAGGAAGCGGCCGCAGGTGTTCCCGCAAGAAAACGGCCATTTTTGCAAGATGCGGGATCTTCCCCGGTGAGAATCGATACAGCCGGTTACGGCGCAGCCCGGAATGCGGAAAAATCTTCGCTCCTGATATTCCGCCATAGCCCCTGACCCGGGAATGACCAGCCGTACAACAAAGGAATCAGCCATCCTTCCTCCCCGTCACGAAGAACAAATCGCCGTAGATTCCCGGATTACAAAATCCGTATCAAGCCACTCCTGAACCGGCTCTTCCCGCTGTCTTTCCAGAATATCGATCAGAAGCCGCGCCGCCTGCCGGGCCAAAGCGGTAACAGGGTGTACCACCGTTGAAAGCAGCGGAAAAACATCCTGAACCGGGGGAAGATTATCATAGCCGATTACGCTTAAATTTTCTGGAATATGAATCTTATTAAGGGCGGCAAATTCCAAAACCCCAAAGGCGGCCCGGTCAGAAGCCGTCATAATCAGGGTCGGCGCATTAGGCCGGGAAAACAACCTCTGGGTTCCCTGAAAGCCGGAAGTCTTTGAAAAATCTCCTTGTTCAACGACTGCTTCCACCCCGAATTCCTTTGATAATTTATTGAAAACTTCCAGACGGTCAACGGCGTTCCGGTACCGCATGTCTCCGGTAATGTAGCCGATACGCCGGTGTCCCAAATTACAGCCGTGAGAAAAGGCCTTGCGCATACCGCTTTCCGGCAGGGCGTCCGTACTGTTAAGATCTTTATGATAGTTATTGATAAGAACAAAGGGAATCCCCGTCTCCCGCAGTCCCGCAAAGGGCCTAAAATCCGCCGGCGTTACCGCAAACAGAAGGCCGTCAACCCGCCGGGAACGGACCAGAACGGAGTAATCTTCCGTGGTATGATCCTGCTTGTCCAGAATAATGGTAGGAGCATAGCCTTTTTCATCAGATTCCAAAACCAGGCCGTCAAGAAGGGCCGGAAAATAGGATCTTGAAAAAGGGGGAAAGGAACTGTAAGCGGGAACCACAAAGCCGATATTGTTGGTCCGCCTCCGGGCAAAGAGCGCCGCCTGCCGGGAAGGGACATAACCAAGACATCTTGCCGCTTCCCGGACCTTTAGCTTAACCGGTTCCGTTATCAGAGGAGAATCATTCAGCGCCCTGGATACGGTCGATTCGGATACTCCCGCCAGGGCGGCGACATCGGAACGGGCGGGTTTTAAGACCATGACTGTTCCTCTTCCCGGCGATTACCGAATGTCCGGGATAATTTTCAACGGCAAAGGAGCGGCCCCCTGCCGCTGACTTATAACATAAAAAACCCCGCAAATGGCATCGCGGGGTTTAGTTTCCTACATGGGCCTCAACTTAGAACGTTGAATCAGGATTGTAGTACTTATCCACGTTGGACTTGTCGATCAACGCCGAGGGGATCACCACCGTCAGGGGCTGGCTGGCGTTATGGAAGGAATCGCTCTTGGCGCCCGTTACCACGTCCACTGCGTATTGAATCGCGTCGGCTATCATCGAGGGGTGATACAGGGTAGTGGCCCGAACCAGGGGGTCCCCGGCTTTGATCATCTCGTATACCGCCTTTGAACCCGCGCCGCCAAGGACGATTTTAATATCCTTCCTGCCCGATTCTTTAATCGCCTGAAGCGCCCCGAGCATGGCATCGTCGTCCTGGCAGAAGACCGCGTCGATCTTGGGATACATCTGCAGATGGGTTTCCATCAGCTTAAGGGAATCCTGGGGCGAGAAGTTGGCAAACTGATATTTGTCCTTGCCTTCCAGGTT
>JAISMC010000002.1 GCA_031276965.1 Treponema sp. | reverse complement strand
CCCCCGCCCGGCCCAAGGGCCCCGGCGGATCGATCCGGTCCTGTACCGGCAGCGTCATCCGGCGCGCCGAAGGTTTTATGCGGAGGGCGGGCCGGATTATACGCCGTGGATTCCGGCTTAGAATCCATGGATTCCGGCTTAAAATCCATGGATTCTGACTTAAAATCCATGGATTCTGACTTGAAATCCATGGATTCCGGCTTGAAATCCATGGATTCTGACTTGAAATCCACAACCTCTGTTGCGGAAACAATCAACCAACCCCGCCGCAGAGCGGACGGGGTATGGCTGGTTCTGCAAAGTATGGATTTTATGCGGGTTTAATACCCGCACAAACCAATATTTTAGCCGGTTTAAAACCGCCGCAGAGCGGCGGGGTATTAAACCCGCTTGCGAATAAAAAGGAGGCTCAAAAAAAATGGCAACGAGTAACGATTAGCTCCCCGCCGCCCGGAGTTTGATCCTGGCCATGTGCGACAACTGGATTGTCTACATGACCGCGGCCCGGCGGACGGCCTGGGGGGTGCCCCAGGAACAGTACAACGAGCTGTCGAACCTGTATGACGCGGCCCGGGAGCTGCTGCGGAAGGCGATGGACGACGACGAGCGGACCCGCGTGATCACGGTGGAGTGCCAGGCGGCGTTTAAGGCGCTGAAGGCGAAGATGCGCTTTTTCAAGGACCGGTACTTCAAGCTGTCGCCGCTGACGGAGGGCGATTTGGCGGCGCTGGGGCTTAAGGAGCGGGACCCGCCGTCGCCGGTGCCGGTCCCCGAGGCCCAGGCCCAGGCGGATTTGACTTTTCCGGGCATACACCTCGTGGAACTGCGGAACATCCGGCCCGTCTCGGGGACGGCGCCTGACCCCCGCAGCGACTACGGGGTGCGGATCTACTACGGCTTCTCCGGCCCGGCCAGCGCGAGGTTCCCGTTCCGGGTAACGGGCGTCCCCAAGACCGGCGCGGACCTGCCCTACTCGATCTTTACGAGGCGGAAGAAGGAACGCTTCGACTTTGACGGGGAATCGGGGAACACGGTCTACTTCTGCCTGCGCTACGAGAACAGCAAGGGAGAAGCGGGGCCCTTCGGGCCGGTGTTTTCCGCCGTCGTGCCGTGAGAAAGGAAGAAGAGGAGGAAAACCACGAACCACACGAACAGACACGAACTTGTTGTTTGATGGCTTTGATTTGTTACAAGGGGTTCATTCCCCGGTCCTTTGAGGGTAGAGAGAGTCATAGTACCTCATCCTTCTTCCTTCGTGTGCCTTTGTGGTTATATTTCTTCTGTTTGTGTGGACGGAAGAAGAGGAGAAAC
Organism: Treponema sp.; assembly: GCA_031276965.1. Taxonomy (GTDB): domain Bacteria; phylum Spirochaetota; class Spirochaetia; order Treponematales; family Breznakiellaceae; genus JAISMC01. Next base: position 34,029 of record JAISMC010000002.1, on the reverse strand, counting down.
CACAAAGGACACGAAGGACACGAACTTGTGGTTTGATGGCTTCTTCAACTTCTTCTGTTCGTGTGGGTTCGTGGGGAGACCGCGAATCTGCGTTTGTTGTGGTTTTAACGGGGGCCTGCGCCTCTGATTAAAATAAAAGAGGAACCCCGGAAACGGCGCATCCGCCAAGAGTAACCGCTTCCGGGGCTGCAACTAAATGCATTAAAAGTATAGCGCTTTTTTTGCAGGAAGTCCTCTTTTGAAAAGCTGTTTTTTAGGAGGATTTTATGAAAACAAGGCTCTTACTTGGGATGATCGTCCTGTTAGGCGCATCACCGTTCTTTTTGGGCTGTTCTTCGGACGATTCGACGGACCCCGGCGCGGCGGCCGCGGCGGCCCTGGTGGCGGGAAACACGGATCTTGAAGGCAAGGTAACCGTAAGCGGCGGAACCATTATTTTGAGTCAGAATGTAACCCTCAGCGATACTTTGGAGATACCCGCAAACGTAACGCTTGCGGTACGGGGATCCTATACGATTAAAGCCGCCGGCGGTAAAAAACTTATCGCATTGGACGGCGCGACCGTGCGCCTGGATGATCCCGATAATTTTGACGACACCGGCGGCAAACTGGAACTGCAATACGGGGCCGCGCTTTTTTTTGGCAGCAAAAGCATCGTGGGCGTTAATCTTATGAGCGGTCTTAGCTGGGACGACAGCGATACTAACCACGATTCTACGCTTTCCACAGGCGGCGGCATTACCGGAACAGAGCTGGCCGGTAAATTAATAGTAAACCAGCGGGCTACGACAGACATACCCATTGACATACTATCGGGATCGACACTTACCATAAAAAGCGCGGCCGCCTATACGCTCGAAACTTCCAGCGGCCGGTTAACGGTCAAAAGCGGGGGTACGCTTATCATTAACGGCGCGCTTACCGGCGATTCCACGGGCGGCGCGCCAAGCATCATAATTAATAACGCCAACGATGTCATCGGAAGCAACAAATCCATATTCTATCCGAATGACAGTACCGCCGCCGGCGCTGCGGCGGCAGGTAAAACCTACAAATGGAACGCCGATGCCGGCGGCAGCGGCGTCGCCGGCTGGAAGGCAGAGGCATAGGCGTCCGCTCTTAGGGTTTTGTCCCCAAAACTCCCGGTACGCCGGGAGTTTTTCGTATCCGCCTGTTGTGTCTTCCGCCTGTACCATGCCCGGTAAACGCCGGGGCGTCCGGCGCCGGGTGTTCAAAAAGCGGGACCGCGCTACAATAGGCGCAGCATGAAACGCACAGGAGTGTCCCCCATGAAAACCCTCCGCCTCTCCTCATTATTCCCCGCGGCGCCGGGGAAAATATGGCCCCTCCTTATGCAGGTGGAAACCCTGCGTTACATTGCCGCCCCCTGGGCGGCCTTTGTTCCGGTAACCGGGGAAAGGGCATGGCGGGAGGGAACGCAGGTCCGTTTCCGGCTGCGGATCTTCGGCCTTCCCTTCGGCATACATACCATCAACATTCACAAGATCGATCCCGCCGCCCTGGTCATCCAAACCTTTGAGGGAAACCGGCTGGTCCCGGTCTGGAACCACCGGATCATCCTGACGCCGGTTGACGAAGCCTCCACCCGCTACACCGACGAGGTTGAGATCGGAGCGGGGCCGCTGACCGGCGCCGTGCGCCTCTGGGCCGGGGCGTTTTACCGCCGCCGGCAAAGGAAGTGGCTGAAGCTGCTGGAAAACCCCGAAGGGGCGCCGCATAAGGGCTGAAACCGGCCGCGCCGGATGCCTGCGCTTGACCCGGACCTTTTCATCATGGTATATATTACACACTGACGCATAAAAATGCCGCGCAGGGCGGGTAAGGAGGCAGGTATGTCAATGATTAATAAAGAGATCGCCGATTTTTCCGTAGAGGCCTTTCATGAGAATACCTTCAAAACGGTAACCAGGGCCGATATCCTTGGCAGGTGGAATGTCTTTTTCTTTTATCCGGCGGATTTTACCTTTGTTTGTCCCACCGAACTGGAGGATCTGGCGGATATGTACAATGATTTTAAGGCTGTCGGCTGCGAGGTCTATTCGGTTTCCTGCGACACCCATTTTGTCCATAAGGCCTGGTACGATATATCCAGGACCATTCAGAAGATCCGCTATCCCATGCTGGCCGATCCTACCGGCATCCTGGCCAGGGATTTTGAGGTGCTGATTGAAGAAAAGGGCCTGGCCGAACGGGGCGACTTTATTATAAATCCCGAGGGAAAAATCGTAGCCTACGAGATTGTCGCGGGCAATGTAGGACGCAACGCGGAAGAAATCTTCCGCCGGGTACAGGCCTCACAGTTCGTAGCCGAACACGGCGATCATGTCTGCCCCGCCCGGTGGAAGCCCGGCGCCGGGACGCTGATACCCAGCCTTGACCTTGTGGGACGCCTGTAAGCCGCGTCCCCCGGGGCCTGCGAATACTTTACGGGGGATTAATTCCGCCGTCCTTTACGCGCCGCCTATCCCCCAGTTCATCGTCCCGGCGTACTGCTCCCACATGCGGCTGTAGCGGCCGCCGGCCTTTACCAGCGCGACGCAGGCAGCAAACCAGCCGGGGCGGATCATGTACGCCGCATCCAGCCTCCCCAGGCCGGCGGCATGGCCCGCCAGCTCGCGGATAAGGCGGTAGACGGCGATAAAGGGCGTAAACGACGCCGCGGTATTCAGTACCGCAAGCGCGCAGGATGCGAGGACCGGGGCGTTCTTCCGCAGCGCCAGTTCCCAAAGCCGGGCCATGCCGGTCCTGCGGGGAACGGAGCCATGTTTATATTTTTCAGTTTTCATGATTCCGCCGCGGGGACTTCGGATATCGAAGTTGTCCGGAAACTTCAGTTTTCCGCCGAACCGAAGATCCACCAACAGCCGTTAAAAACAACAATGGACTTGTACCGGACTTTAGTCCGGTACAAGTCCATTGTTTCTGCCATCCGCCCCTTTAACTAAAAAACCGGAGACGCCGAATCGCAATATAATTTAACGACGCAACGCCTCCGGTAATGCATGGAGAACACTGTTGAATATGGGTTTAATCCAACAGTCTATTGAATCCGCCGAGAGAGGTTGCGGCAAATTCCATTAACCTAAACGGCAAGCCGTTTACCAAGTTCGTAACACTGGGAAAGGGATGACTCACTGGGTTCAAGCTGGGCAATAATTCCCTCACCGTCAACATTGGCGCCCAGCTTTTTCATTCGTTCTACCCAATCCCTCATCCATTGTCCATCTCCCCAGTCATAGGAACCGAAAAGCCCCAAAGGCTTACCGCCGACTTCGGCCTGCCCCAAACGGCTTATAAATGGTTCCATTGTTTCTTCCTCAAGCACCTCCGCGCCCATGGCGGGACAGCCAAAAGCAAGGGCTGCGGCTTCTTTAACCAGATCAGGCGTTGTTTCCGCCGCCGGTTTTAATACGGCTTCTCCGCCTGCATCGCTTACCCCCTGGGCAAGCTGCTTTGCCATGGTCTCCGTATTCCCGGTACCGCTCCAATAGGAAATCACTACTTTTTTCATACCCATCACCTTATCGAAATTTGTTAGCTTAGTATCACATATAGTTATACATAACTAACACATTAATGTCAATAGCATTTTCAAAAAAATTTAAAAAATTGCGGAATTTATTCTAAAATGGCTCTCCCCGCCCTGAAGGACGGGTATGGACCCGGCCCTCCAATCAAAATTTCCGGACCGTTCCGATATATTCCGCATCTCCGAAACGGGGATTTCTCCCGGGACGGCAAAAATTTGTACAAATTTTTCTTAATTTGCTTGACATACCGGCATAATGTTAGAATATGATAACATACATACAGATCTTCGGAGGACTCTGCGATAAAGCCGTTTGAAACATTGATGGCAAGACACTGCGCCCCGGTCTTGTTGGGGAAAAAACCGGCCGCACTATTTGTCCGGCCGCTGTGGTGGGATGAACATACATCCTGCCTGTCTTTACACAGCATGAACTTCTCCGTACTGCCTAACCGCGGCGGGGGCGCGGTAATCTTCGCATACCGGCCCAATCTGCTGGCCCCCGTATTGGAAAATGCGGCGGTACGCAAGACCCTGCGCAGTTTGGGATATCCCGGGAGAACCGGGTTTCTCCTTCCGCCGGGGGATGCCGCTGAAGGATCCGCATGGACATACGCCGGTTTGGCCGTACAGCTCCGCCACCTGGCCAAGCGGTTCAGAGAGAGCGAAAAATTCCCCCACGAGATTGGATTTTTCCTGGGATACCCCCCGGAGGACGTACTGGGTTTTATCCGCCACCGGGGGGCCCGCTGCAAACTCTGCGGCATGTGGAAGGTCTACAGCGACGTTGAGAAGGCGAGGTCCCTCTTCGGCGAATATGCCCGGTGCAGGCAGCGGCTGCTTGAATACATCCAGGGGGGCGGTACCATCTTTGACGAAAACCTCCCCGCCATATTAGCCGGGTAAACCGGAACGGCGGGATTAAAAGGGAAGTTCCGGCAAAATCACGGATTCCTTTCTGGGGGAAGCTTTAGGAGAGGACATTGCCGAAGCGAAGATCCCCTTCCAGGCATGAATACGGTTAAGCGCCTCCAAGGGGCTTATCCGCTCAACATCAAGCTGTTTAAGATCCCGGACTAGCCGGCGGATCCGGTGATCCTCCGGCTCCGGCCCCTCCTTCCCGGCAGCCTCCACCATTCTCTGTTCTCCGGCCAGGATCCGGCTCCCATCCCACATATTGTTCATAATCTGAGCCGCCCGGATCAGAACCCGTTCCGGCAGTCCCGCCAGACGGGCTACGTGGAGGCCGTAGGATTCCGCCGTGGGGCCTTCCTTCAACTTGCGCAGGAAGATAATTTCCCCGCCCCGGTCCAGTACCTCCATGGAACGGTTAACCATACGGGGGTGGGAAATCTTTGACAGCTCATAATAGTGGGTGGCAAAAAGGGTCCGGCATCTAACATGGTTCAACAGTTCCTCGCACACCGCCCAGGCGATGGAGAGGCCGTCCTTGGTTCCGGTTCCCCGGCCCACCTCGTCCATAATCACCAGGCTCCTATCCGTAGCGGTCCTGAGAATGTGGGCGGTTTCGTTCATTTCCACCAAAAAGGTTGATTCTCCCCGGGCCAGATTGTCCGAAGCCCCCACCCGGCAGTAGATGCGGTCCACCATGCCTACGGACGCCTCCAGGGCGGGAACAAAACTCCCCGCCTGGGCCATAATGGCTATCAGCGCCGCCTGGCGGAGATAGGTTGATTTACCCGCCATGTTGGGACCTGTGATCAGGGCAAAAGCAGGGCCTTCCCCGTCAAGGATACAGTCGTTGGGGATGAATTCTCCCCGGTTAAGGTGGGCCTCCACCACGGGATGACGGCCTTCGGTAATACGGATCTGCTTTCCCGTATCTATCCCGGGCCGCGTCCAGCCCCGGATGGTGGAGGCCCGGGCCAGGGACTGGGCAACATCCAGTTCGGCGGTACGCCGGGCCGCGGCGGAAAGTTCCGGGATAAGCTCCTTCGCCTTACCCCGGATTACGATAAAAAGCTCCCGCTCCAATTCCACGATCTTGTCCGAAGCTCCGTTGATATCCGACTCAAGACCGGCGAGGCGGTCCGTAGTAAAGCGTTCCCCCGTAACGATACCCTGACGCCGGATAAAATAGGCGGGCACCTTGGAGAGGTTCGCCTTGGTTACTTCGAAAAAATAGCCGATGAGCCGGTTGTACCGTATCTTGAGGCTGGGGATTCCCGTGGCGGTCCGCTCTTCCTCAAGATAATCCTCCAGCAGCTTCCGGCCGTTATCCTTGAGGCTCCGCAGCTTGTCAAGTTCCATGCTGTATCCGGCCCGGATCAGATTACCCTCGGTGAGCAGCGTGGAAGGATCCTCGCAAAGCCCCCGTTCCAAAAGATCCCGAAGTTTCATAAGCCGGTCAAAGGCTCCGTTATCCGAAAAAGAGACGGAGGATTCAAAATCAAGGTTCAGTTCCCCGCAAAGTTCCTTGAGGGCGCCGCAGGAGGAGAGGCCGTTCTTTATCGAGTACATATCCTTGCCGTGGGCCCGGTCCATGGCAAGCCGGGAACAGAGCCGCTCCAGATCCGGGGTCTTGCCCAAAAGCTCCCGGATCGACGCAAGCCGGCTCTGATCCCGGTAAAGGCTTTCCACCATATCGAGCCGTTTGTTAATGGCCGCCATCTGCCGCAGAGGATGGAGGATACGCCACTTCAAAAGCCGGCGGCCCATGGCGGTCCTGGTTTCGTCCATGATTTCAAGAAGGGAGAAATGTCCCTCCATATCCCGGAGGTTACGGATCAGTTCCAGGTTACGCTGGGAGGACTCATCAATGCCCACATATTCATCATCACCATAGAGGATAATGGAACGCACATGGGGAAGGAAGCTCTTGGCGGTATCGTCCAGATAATCCAGGAGAGCTCCCGCGGCAAGGATCTCCGCCCCGGTTTCGTCCAGGCCGAAGCCCTTCAAATTAACCGTACCGAATTGTTTTATCAGCCGTTCCATGCCCCGGCCCGGATCGAAGAGCCAGTCCGCCCAGCGGTTTACCACAATGGCGGGATGATCAAATATAGCCCGGGCCAGATCCTGCCGTTCCTCGATCAGGGATTCCTGCAATACCAGTTCCCTAAGCTGAAGCCGTTCAAGCTCCTGGCGGAGCTTCTCCGCCGCACCGGAGGTGGAGAAGGAAGTGGCATAGAAGTCTCCGGTGGAAAGATCAATATAGGCAAAGGAAATGAGGGGTTCCTTGGCGGAACCAGCCGCAGAAAGGGCCCCCAGATAGTTGGAACTTCCCTTATCAAGGTAGTCCTCGTCCACGGTGGTACCCGGGGTGATAACCTCTACCACCTCCCGTTTCATCAATTTACCCCTGCCCGGTTCGGCAAGCTGTTCACAGATGGCGACTTTTTTTCCCAGTTTTAGAAGGCGGGCAATATAGGAACGGACGGCGTGATAGGGGATGCCGCACATGGGAAGACCATTACGGCTGGTAAGAGTAAGGTTGAGCAGGGCGGAAACTTCCAGGGCGTCGTCGGAAAACATTTCGTAGAAATCACCCAAACGGAAAAAGAGAACATCCCCCTGATGCTCTTTTTTTATCCGCCTATACTGAACCAGCATAGGGCTCGCTTGATCTTTCAAGGCCGCTCCGATCAGCGCCCGGCTTTAGCCCTCAAATTCTGTATAACCTTGTCAGTGATGTCCACGGTGGCGCTGTACCATACTATACCGGTATTATCCTTTTTCAGGATCATACTGTATCCTTCACTTTCGGCAATATACCGAATCTCATCGTTTACCTGTTCAAGAAAAGAGTTGGACTGGGCAAGTTTGTTTTTTTTATCTTCCAATTCTGCGGTTTTTACCTGAAAGTACTCCCTGAGAAATTCGGACTTCCGGTAGATCTCATTCTGCAGCCGGAGGGACTGTTCCCGGTCCCCCCGGGTTTCCGCATTAACCTGATTACTCCTAAGCTCCTGTATTTCCGCATTCAGGCGGTTTATCTCGGCCTGGACCCGGGCGCTCTGTTCCTCAAATTCCCGCACCGCCCGGGAATCCCGGAAAAAGGTGGTGTACACCCTGGAAAGATCCACCACCGCAAAACGGGTCATCTGCTGGGCGGAGAGGGAAAAGCCTAAGCACAGCAAAAAACCGGCGCTTAACCCTAGTCTTTTCATAATTCTGCTCCTCGTTAATAAGTGGACAGGGCAAAGGAGATGACAAAATCAACCCCCGAGCCCGACTTATTACTTTTCCAGATATTTCCATCCTTCCATTTTACCGATCCGTCCAAAACCTGGAAACCCTTGGCAAAGATAAAACGGAAGGGAAACTGGGGAATGGCAAAACGGATGCCCGCTCCGAAGCTGAAGAACATATCATTCATGGTAAAGGTGTTAAAAAAATCTTCGGGGGTGCTCTTGACCGCCGCGGCGTCAAAGAACCAATCCAGGGCAATGATTCCCGGAACCAGGGGAAAGCGGACCTCCGCCCAATTTTCCCAAAGAGCAAGCCCCCGGTTAAGCCGTTGATTCGTCCAGCCCCGGCCTACAAACATACCGTCCACCGCAAGTTTATTGGCGTCCTCGATAAATTGAGGATCTCCGTAGGAATACCCCGCTTCGGGAAAGATGAAGGATACCCCCGAATGTATTCCGAATACGGATTTAAAATTATAGGTATCCGTAAGGGGCAGATCAAAGAGGGTATAAAACCATTCGGCCTTGGTATCGGTCCTGATATAGTGCTCCCGCTCTATGGGAAAGAGTCCGTAGAAACCGACCCGCTGTATGGCGTAATAGCCTTTGGAGGGATCGTAGGACAGATCCCGCTGATCCAGAAATACGTTGGTTGAGATTGAATTGGCAGGAATCCAGGAGTTATTGTTCTCCCGCAGATTGGGATCAAAGGGCCGGAATAATTCGTCGTCGTAGAGATTTAAGACAAAACCGGTCCTGACGCCGCCTCCGACGCCGAGGGTCCCCAGAAAGGTTGAAAAACGGTAACCCGTGGAGAATCCCAGGGAAAGACTCCACTGCTCGTACTTCATCAGGAACTCGTCGGGGGGAAGCTTGTTGCTGTCCTCGTACTCTTCACGAGAGATGAAACCATCAGGAAAGGCATAATCCTCATCTCCGTTGAAGTAGGGAAAAATGCTGTCCATGGCCGCAAGCCGGGTATTATGCTGGGCGGTAAAATCGAAGCCCCCCGACAGAGGAAGGCCGAAGATCCACCGCTGGGTATACTGGAGGGTAATCCGCTGACTGTCGGGGGAGGCGTTTATCTCGGCGCCCACCAGATTGCCGTAACCCAGAAAGTTACGGTCCGTCCACTTGATCATTCCCGCAATAGGAAAGGTATCCGGATCGGAGGTGCCGGAAAAGGTAAGACCGAACTGTATGTCCGTGGTGGGCTGTTCCTCCACGGTAATGATCAGATCCATGAGGCTGTCGGTGCTTCCCGGAGGGGTATCGGGGATTACGTTGGAAAAATACTGCAGGTTGTAGAGGTTGCGGAGGCCCTCCGTTACTTTGGTCTTGGAGAAAACATCCCCCGGTTCCAGGGGAATTTCCCGGAGTATCACCTTGTCCTTGGTCTTCTCGTTTCCCCGGACCATGATATGTTCGATATGGGCCCGGCCCCGCTCTACGATGGTTACCTTGTAGGAGATAAGCCCCCCGGCGGTATCCCGCCGCTCTTCCCGGCCTATGGTGTTAAAGATATAGCCGTTTTCGTAGTAGAGGTCCGCCACCCGCTGGAGGTCGGCCTCCAGGCGCTGGGCGTTTACCAGTTCCCCCTGCTTGGAGCGGATCAGCTTGGAGAGCTGTTCGGTAGAAAAGATCCTGTTCCCCTCAAACTCTATCCCCCCGAAGTTGTATACCCTCCCCTCGTAAATTCTGAAGGTGATGATCATATTGTTGTTGCCCCGGCTGTCCTTCTGGACATCCTGGATAACATCGGTTACCTCCGCATCAATATAACCCCGATCCCGGTAATACTGGGCAATGGCATCCCGGTCGGCAATAAGCTTTGACTCCTGGAAGGCCCCGTCCCGGATGAGGAGGAGGTTCCTCTTTTTCAAAGTCAACTCCCTTTGGAGGGCCCTGCTGGAAAAAACCGTATTCCCTTCGAAACGGAATTCGTCGATGGTGATCTTATCCCCTTCATCTATATAAAAATTGACCGTTACCGTTGCATTGGCGGCGGGCCTGGTATCGGAACGGACCTTAATGTCGGGGAACCCTTTTTCCAGGTACTTGTTGATAACCGCCTGTTCATCAGCCTGCAGTTTCAGGGTATTTACCATATCCCTTTCTTTTAAGGAGATGGCGTTAAGCAGTTCGGCGCGGCGGAGTTTGTTGTTGCCTGTGAAGTTTATCCGGGATATGGTCGGCCTTTCCTGAACATTGAACTTGAGGATAACGCCGTTTCCCTCCCCCGGCACCACCTCGGGAGTAATAAGATCAAAGTACTCAAGGGCATAGATCCGGCCCTGGATTTCCAAAAAGAGATTGTCGGTGAATATCCGGCCCAGATAGGGCTCCACGATGTTTCTTAATTCGGAATTTTTTACATGGCTTAGACCGCTGAAAATAATGTCCCTTATGGGTTTACCCTGGTACCATTCACCGGATTCCTGCGTAAAACCGGAAAAAACAAGCACCGCTGCCAGCACAAACGCCCAAACTATCCGCATCTAAGCTCCCTTAATAGCAGAATACACTTTTCCAAATAAAAGATGAACCCCTCCAGTTCCTGTCAGAAGGTCCACCTCCAGGTCAGGGTAAAAGAAACGTCATCCATAAAAACAGTATCGTTATCGCCAAAGGCGGGGGCAAAATTCCACCGTATGGCAAAAAGGGGGCTCTGCAGTTCTATGCCTATATCCGGCTCAAAGCGCAGCCCCCCAAAACGTTCCTGGGTCTCGTCGTACCTTAAGGACAGCATAGACTGAATAAACATGTCGGAACGTACATATTTACCAAAGAAAACCGTCGTATTATCAAAATAGTTACCGACCCGGTCTATCCTGTCAACGGGATCCTGGAGTCCCGTAACCATGAGCATCGCATTCTGAAGGGCCTGGGTACGGACCGAGAACATATCCAGTCTTAAAAAATCCCGTACATTCCGCTCCAGACCCCGGACCACCTCCAATTGGGCCAAAAGGTCCGAGGTGGCCAGTACAAAGGCATTGGGAATTACCCCCCCCTCCTCCCCTGAGGGAGCTCCCGTTAAATTCTGCCCCAAAAGGGAGAAAATTTCCAGCTGGGAGAGGGCCGGGGTTGATTCAAAACGGGCGGTAAAGGACAGGAGGGGAGCGTTGTCTATGATCATGGCGATGGTTACGGGGCCCTCGTCGTTCCGGTCCCGGATTTCCGCCCGGGCGCTGATAAGGGGATCAAAACGGAGCTCGTTTTCGTTGAATGTAAGGATCCCCTCTTTTAGATAGAAACTGCGCTGGAAATAGTATATTTCCCCGCTCCGCAGCCTGACATCCCCCGCCAGGGTATAGCGGCCCGTAGACTGATCGCTCGTTACCGCAATTTCACTCCCCGCATCCGCATAGGCCCGCAGGATGGGCATTACCTCGGGCCAGGCAAATTCCACTTTTCTCCCCGCCCGGATGGTAAGATCCGTAACAATCGACACCTTGGTGGAGGGGCCGGAATCCCGGCCTTCCCTCAGCTCCTGAATATTCATCGTCATCTGCGTATTCTGCCCCGTCACATCCCCCGAAATGGTGAGGATCAGATCTTCCAGGGAAAGGTTAACATGCCCCCAGGTTTCCCCGGCGGCCATAAAACCCATAATGTCCAGGACGAAGGGGATGGCCGCCCCGTCGGCTACATCGATGTCTATATCAAAGGTATCGGGGACCCACCGGTTAAAGATGAACCAGCCCGAAACTTTCCCTTCCCCCTTACCCACGGGGGCAATAAGGGGACCGAAGCTCATCTCATCGCCGTCCAGGCTTATGTCCACCGGTACGGGGCCTATCTCCTCCGCAAGAAAACGGGGAACCTTGATCCTGACGCTGGACCCGTAGACGGCGCCGAAAAATTCAGGATCCCTCAAGGGTCCCCGGATCTGGACCGCCCCGGTTACAAAACCTCCGGGAAATTCGATGATATCCTTGCGGGGCAGGAATTTAGAAAGAGCTTCCAGGTCCACATAGAGGTCCGAAACCTGGGCGTCGATGGTTTCGGAGTTGAGGCTGCCGATGAAGGATCCCCGGACCGGAGATGGGTGGGAGAGACCCATGTAGAAATCCCCCTGGGGATTTACCTGCATGCGGATCATGTTCCGGGGACCCCCGGCAAGGGCAAAAAGATCCCTGGTGCGGGAAAAGGTAAAATCAAAGGCTCCCTCCGCTTCCATGGCGTCGAAACGGGCGGTGTCTACGTGAAGCTTTCCGCTGAAAGTATCAAGCGCCCGGGACATATCAAACCAGGACCGGACCGGCTCGAAGTCCGCCTCAAACCCGAAGGAGGTCTCCAGGAACCATCCCATGCCGCCCCGGATATAGGCCCTGGTTTCCGCCCGGGCTGCCCCCAGATCCACCGAAAAATAAGGAACCTCTGCCAGCAGATCCCCATAGTCCACCCTGATGTCGCTGACGATCAGGGCCTCTTCCGTAAGAGAACCCCGGGCGGCGGCGGCCAGTTCCCATTTGCCAATCCGGGCCGAGAGGGAGCTGAGGTTCAGATCCGCCCTAAAGGATGACGGAGAACGCCAGGTTAAGTTCAGATCCCCCGTAAGCAGGGCCCCCCGGGCATTCCGCACAAAACGGCTAAGCTGTATTCGGGAGGACAGGAGGGTAAGTTCCATCAATTCCCCGTCATAACCTCCGCTCAGATCCAGCCGTTCCTGGCCGCTGCTGTCGCTGATGAAGCCGCTGCCCCGGACCTGAGAAAAGCCCGGATCCCAGGATACGCCGGCGCCCCCCGTAAGAACCCCCCGGCCATCATCAAATACAAACCGGGTAAGCTGAACGCCGTCCTGATCCGCCAGGGCAGTAAAGCTTAGGGAGGTGGAATCAGAGGCAGGGGTAGCCAGATTGGTTATCTCAAAACGGTCGATCTCTGCGGACCAGAAGGAGGGGCCGCCGTAACGCAGGGAACTGAAAAAGCTTAACAGGGCAAACTGTTCCCCCGAGGGGATGGGCATATCCTCGGCCTGGAGGTAACCCGAATAAGTTCCCGAACCGGTGGCGCCGATATAAGCGGAAAGACCGTAGGAACCTTGAATGCTTAAGGACCGGCGGTCCAGGATTACTCCTTCAAGATAATAGGCCAGATCCAAATAGGCAAATCTGAGGGAGAAGGCAATATCCTGGGGGTTCTCAAAATCTCCGGACCCCGCAAAATCGGCGTATTTACCGGACCGGAAGATACGTCCTTCGCTTAGATCAAAACGCCGATCCGTCCCCGATATGGACACGGAGAGGGCCTCCTCTTCCCCCCGGACAAGTACAAAACGGGGAACATTGTAGAGGATATGTTCAAAATCGGTGGTGATAAATACCTCGGTACTCAGCTTCAAATCCCCGAGGAGATCCCCGGTAAAACCGGGTATTTTCTCAAGGGAAACCAGGGGCCGGGCCATATCCAGCATATCCGTCAGCGCAAAGACACCGAAATTCAGGCTTGTCTCAAGGCGCCGGGGATTAAGGGTCCCCTGATTTCTTCTTGTATAGGAGCCGTCCAGAAAAACGGAGCTTGTCTCCCCTAAGTTTGAGCGGAGGGCGGCGATACTGAAGAAAAGGCTCTCCTCCTCCTGGAGCAGCGCCCCGGAAAGGGAGGATAGAACTACCGGCCCCAGGGACAAATTTTCCCCCGAAAGGCTTATCTCATTATTCCGGGTAACAAGATCCAGTTCGGCATTGATACTGCCGTTTCCGGTGAGACTGAGATCCGAAACGGTAATGTGTCCCTGAGGCGACCAGGGCTTAAAGCCGATGCCGCCGGTATAGCGGATACTGCCCTGGGGAAACTGAATCCGGCAGCGGTCAAAGCCCAGACGGTCTTCATTCCCCCTGCCTGCCAGATCATAGGAAAGGCCGGGAGATTTCCCCGGAGGGATGCTGCCGGAAAGATCAAAGCTATAGTTGAACTTTCCGTCATCTCCCTCCAGCAGGACATAACCGGTACTTCGTAGATCCAGAAAGGGCTCGTAGTTGTTCCAGGGACCCCGGAAAGAAACCAGTTCCCGGACGGCAAATTCCTCGGCCCTGAATTCACCGTAAAAACGGCGGCTGTCAAACTCATAACCCATATGGAGATCGAAGGGGGCGTGATCCCGGATTTTCCGTACTTCAAGCCGCCGGTCCGCCAAAATAAGGCTGGCGGTGATGCTTCTGAGGCTGAACTGTTCCGAGGAAAGGGCAGGAACCGTCAGGGTAAGGCTTCCCTGGGTCAAATCCTGGGTAAATTCACCTTCAAAATCGCAGGCAGCGGAGATTACCGCAGTCTCCTGGGGCTTAAAAAGCTCCGTCAGCCGTCCCTCCCCATCCCAGCGGCCCCGGAGGGAGATTCGTTCCCCGGTGGAAGCATCCAGAGAAAGCCCTGTCAGGAAACAGCTGTTTCCCCGGGAGCTGAGGCGGAAGGCTCCGCCCCGAACCCGGATGAGCAGATTATCCGGGAGCAGATCCGCCCTAAGGGTAAAGCGTTTCCGCGGAGAATCCTCATCGGAGGAAAACAGGGCGATTAGATCGGCGTCTTCCTCCAAATCGAGGTTTACCACGGGCCTGTCGATACGGATCGAACGGATCGCCCGGGTAAGATTTTCCGGCTTCCCGCCGCCAAGGGCAAGGAGAAGTTCCCTGAGGGAATAGGAAACCCTGAACCGGGAACAGACAACCGCCGGCTCCGCCGAATCCCGGCGGTATATCCTGACATTCCGTATATCAAGAATACCAAAGAGGGAGGGACCTATAGATCCGTATTCGATGGTACGTCCCAGGTAGGACTCGGCCTCCGTCACGACATGATCCCGCAGTTCCGTCATACCCGCTTTCAAGGCAATTTCCAGGGGCCAGAGAAGAAAAGACGCCGCCGCGGTACTAATCCAAAAGACAAGGAAAACCAGGATGAAACGGAGAAAAAGGGGCAATTTTTTTTGTCTACCGGCGATCACCTGGCATCCTTCTCAATAACTCCCGAGGTTAAAACCATCAGCCTGCGGCGGATATTCATAGTATCGGCGAAGCGGAATTGTTTCTTTTTCTGCCACCATGTTATAACAAACAATGTTATGTTAATTATACATAATTTTGTCGTTTTTGAAGGCGGGGACGGAAGTGGAACTTCCACTCAGTTGGATCTGCTGCAAAAACGTTTTTCCCGGCAGGAAAACCGGTCCCTCCCGCCTTTTTACGCCACCTTCGAACCCACCGCCGGGCCCATCGGGGAACTGATCCGCCGGGCCCTGCGGGAAGATCTGGTCCTGGATCCAAAGACGACCGCCCGGCTCTTTTCGGCGGACCGGAACGAACATTTGTACGGAAAAGAGGGGATTGCCGGCCGGTGCGGACGGGGGGAACTGACGGTTTCCGACCGTTATACCCCTTCCTCTCTGGTATACCAAAGCCTGGATTGCGGGGAAGAACTGCCGGAACGCCTAAACCGGGACTTCCCCGGCCCGGAACTGCTCCTCTTTTTCGACATAGATCCCGAAATTGCCCTGAAACGGCTGGAAAACCGGCCCGTTAAGGATTGCTATGAATACTTGGAATTCCAGGTTGAGATCCGGCGCCGTTACCACCGTATCCTCCCCCGTTATGAAGCGGGAGGGGTGCGGGTGGCGTACCTTGACGCCTCCCTGTCCCCGGAGGAAGTGGCGGAGGCGGTCTGGGGGGAGCTTAAAAAACTGCCGATAATGAGAAAGTACAAGGCTTAGTTTTGTACCTTCAAGCTATGAGAAACCGTTTTTTTAAGGCCTGCGCCTTTGCCCTGCTTGTATTTATGTTCCTCTCTCTGGCCGCCCCCGCAGCGGAAGCTTACCTGGTCCGGTATAAGGAGCAGTACTTTAGGCTCTTCCATCTCCACTATATCCAGTATCCCGACGATACCATGGAGAATATCTACTGGCTTGAGCAGGCGGTAAAGGCGGATTTTGCCAATCCCCTCTATGCGCTGGCGCTGATTGAAAACGAAACCCAGTGGGAAAAGTACCGCTACCTCTTTATGATGCACCTGAACCTCAAGCTAATCGAGCAGTACCTCTACCTGGGGAATAAGTGGAATAAGCGGAACGCCTATTTTTACAACGCCCCATGGAAAGAACAAAACCTGGAAAGCCTGGAAACCGCCGAGACCTGTTTCCGCACCGCCCTCTTCTACTGGAAAGACGCTTCCGAATGGGCCGCCAAATCCCAGGACCGGCGTTTCCGCTTTATCAATCTGGCCAATGTACAGTTCTGGGAGGATGAAGCGGGCCGCATTGAGGATAAGTCCCTGGATTACGAAAAGATCATCCGCCGGGAGCTGGATCTGCTCCAGCGGGTCCGGGAACGTTTCCAGGCCATGGACGAAAACACCTACTAGTGAGCTTTTTCCAAAACTCGGTTAGTTTTGGAAAAAGCTTCCGAAAAAGCGGTCTAAAGCCCGCTTTTTCATATAAATTCAGGGTAGCTTTCCCAAAAACTGAAGTTTTGGGAAAGCCTCTAGTTACTGAAATTCCCGGACAACTCCATTAAGCGTTTGACAGGGAGGCCGCCCTGGACGGGTCCTCCAGGATGGCGCGAAATTCCTCTTCGCCGATAACGGGAACCCCCAAGTTCCGGGCCTTGAGGTTCTTCCCCGATCCCGATTCGGGATCATTGGTAACCAGAAAGGACAGATCCTTAACTACCGAAGACTTGGCGGTTCCCCCCAGGGCCTTTACCTTTTCTTCCGCCTGATTCCGCTTCATGGAGGAAAGCTCTCCGGTAAAACAGAAGGAGTATCCCCGCAGGGGCTGGGAGGCTTCGTCCGGCGGCGGGGCGATGGTAATGACCCCTGCGGCCAGGACCCGGTCCATCTCGGCTTCGGCGGCTTTGAGGCCCTCAACAATGGTCCGGGCGGTGATGGCTCCCAGGCCGTATACCCCGGCTATATCCTCCACCGAGGCGGAACGCAGCCTGGAAAGGGTATTAAAGCCCGCCGCCGTTACCTTGTCCATGATGGTCTCCCCCACTCCGTCAAAATCAAAACCCGCCACAAAGGCAGCCAGGGACAATTGCCGGGGGCTGCGGATATGACGCACCACTTTGGCGGCGGACTGTTCTCCCATACGTTCAAAAGCGGCCAATTCCTCCGCCGTAATGGTATAAAAATCGGCAATCTCCCGGACCCGCTTTTTTTCATAGAGCTGCTGAAGGAGCTTTTCTCCCAACTCCCGAATGTCCAGGACCGAAACCCACTTTCCCATACGGTGAAGCAGCCTCTTGGAACAGCCGGGGTTGGGACAATAAAGCCTGGTCCCTTCGTTGGCAAGGGGGGTTCCGCAGCTTCCGCATAACGAAGGAAATTCAATATCCCGTTCTTCCCCGGAACGCATATGCTCCGGGACGGCTTCTTCCGGGGCAAGCCCCTCAATTTTGGGGATTATCTCCCCCCGTTTAACAACGGAGACCGCCGAGCCGATTTTAAGTCCCAGGACCCGGATCATATCGGGGTTGTTAAGGTTGGCCCGCTGAACCGTGGTACCCGCCAGGCGGACCGGATCCACAATACCGATGGGGGTATAGGTGGCGCCGGATTCGCTCCACTCCACCGCCCTCAGTATGCTTACCGCCACCTCCAGGTCGAACTTGAAGGCGATCTGCCGCTCCGGCCGGTCCCTGCGGAGATCCGTCATGTCCGTAATCCTGTCCTTTACCACAAGGCCGTCGATGTCCACCGGCAGGACCTCCCGGCTTTCCGCTACTTCGCTGCGGTAAGCGATGATCGCGCCGGGATCTTGAAATTCCCTGGTCATGGTTACGGAAAACCCCTGATCTTCAAGCCAGGCGATTTTTTCAAGCTCATCCGTAAAAAAGCGGTCATCCCCAATGGCGGCGGCGTCGTAGGCGATGAAAGAAAGATCTTCGCAGCCCAGTCCGTCCTTCCGGCGCATGATCCCGTTGGCGGCATTGCGGCAGTTGGCCTTATCGCCGTATTTCTGCATCCAAACCGTGCGGGTCATCACTACTTCTCCCCGGATACCGCCGGTAAAGGGAAGGCCCAGCCGGGGGATCACCCCCTGCATGCGCCGGGCGTTCCAGGTAATCTCGTCGCCCATAACGCCGTCTCCCCGGGTAACGGCCCGGATCAGGCGGCCCTCCCCGTACTGCAGTTCCAGGCTCGCCCCGTCCAGCTTGTACTGGACCACGTAGCTCAGGGGGGCCGTCTTCGCCGCCCAACTAAGGAATTCTTCAGGATTCGCCGCCTTGTCCTGACTTCCCATGGGGATAAGATGCTTAGCCTTGGGGAAGCCGTCGGCGCTGTCCGCCCCTATCCTTTTAAGGACCGGACTTTCCGGGTTGAGCCTTTTCAGCTCATCCCAGAGGATGTCGAATTCCCCGTCGGAGATCTCCGCCTCTCCGTTATAATAGGATTCCTGGTATGAGGTGATGAGCCGCTCCAGGGCGGCGACCCGTTCCGGTTCAGCCTGAGCCATGTCTTCCCCCGAAAATTCCGTTAAGCCGGTTTCTCAAAATATAATTCCCGTACCTGATGTTGTTTATCAAGCCCCTTGCGTTCAAACTTTGTCTCCGGCCTCCATTCCCGGGGAGATGCAAAACCCCCGGAGGGATTTACCAGTTCCGCGGCGGCGGAAAATTCCCTCAAGGCCCAATCCCCGTATTCGGCCCAGTCGGTAACCATGTAAATATAACCCCCGGGACTGAGCCGGTCCGCCAGAAGATCCGTAAAGGGCCGCTGAATCAGCCGCCGTTTATGATGCCGTTTCTTGGGCCAGGGATCGGGGAAAAAAATATGAAAGGCCGAAATGGAATTCGGAGGGATCATCTTTTCCAGAACCTCCGCTGCGTCATGTTCGATAATTCTGATATTCTCAAGGCCCCGTCTTTCTATCTCCCAGAGCAGTTTCCCTATGCCGGGCCGGTGAACCTCTATCCCAAGGTAGTTCTTCTCCGGGTTGTTCCGGGCTATGAGGGCGGTGGCAGCCCCCATGCCGAAACCTATCTCAACGGTAACGGGCCTGTCATTGCCGAAGATCCCGGCGTAATCCAAAGGCCCCTTGCCGCCGGCGGAGTTAAGGGAGATACAGTAGACCGGAGCCAGCTTTTCGTAGGACCGCCGCTGGGAAACGCTCATCCGGCCCGCCCGGAGCACGTAACTTTTAATGCCCCGCCGGGATTCCGTTTCCCGCCGGCAGGGGTCTGCCGTTCCGCCCCCTTCCATGGTCCTACCGCAGGGAAATTACACCGGTCAAAGCGGCGGTACTGTACTCGGGATCATCCGCCCAGAGGGCTATCCCCCGGGTCTCCGGGGGAAGCTCCAGTTCCGCCAGCTCCCCCACGGTGGAGTTCAATGGAAAAGCACCAAGGACGGCGCCCTGACCGTCATAACAGATAAAATAATGCTCTGGATAGAGGGACTCAATGCGGTAAAAACCTTCACCGGCAACCCAGCGGGGAAACGGAAAACGGGCCTCCGCGGGGGCGTCAAAGGTAAAGAGCCGCTCTGACCGTTCCCCGCCCTTGTCGGTAAGTACCGCCCTAAACTGTCCCCGGGGCAGGGTTTCACCGTCTACCATGGCGATGCTGCGGCTTCCCACCCAGGTCTGTCCCTCATGCTGGAGGCTTATCCAGTCTTCGGAAGAGAGGGACCAGATCAGCCCCTCCCGGTCATAACGGAGTTCAAGCCGGTCAATGTCCTCAAGGCCGTCTTCGTCTTCGGGGATCACAAAAAAGGAATAACGCTCGATTATGTCCGGCCGCGGAACTTTCCCCGGACTGTCCGCCGCAGGCGAAGCTTCGGGAAGGGATTCCTCAAAGTAGACCAGCCGCAGAATTCCATAGCTTATCTTTGGTTCGGTCCGGGAACAGGAACAGAGCAGAACCAATCCCCCCAGAAACGCCGCAAGGGCCCCTCTAGTTATCACCAGTTTACTATAATCTAAAGTGCCGGCTTTGTCATGCCGTGCGCCTGGGGGGCGGATGCGGAATTCCGGTATGCCCGAATCTTACGGGGAATCCGGAAACCCCCTCCCGGTTTCCGTTACAGCGAAAATGACAGGGTAATGATAGTGGTATCCTGCACCTCGTTTACCATGGACTCAAACTTTACCCCCACCCTTTCGCAGGCTTCGTTCAGGTAGGAAAGATAGTACAGCCCCAGCTCGGAATCCGCCCCTTTCCGGGCCAGATCCTGATACAGATCGGACAGATTCCTGCGGCTCAGATCCGTCATTTTTTTTGTTTCTATGGAATCCCGTATCTCCTGAAAGTGGGAATCCTTATCGTAGAGGGTAAGCTGAAACCTGCCGCCGGTTCCTATAGAGGAGCTTCCCCCGCCTATCTTCCAGGAAAAAGTAACCAGGCTGTTTTTTCTCCTCAGCTCCTCGATGAGGGCGGAACGGAGATTCGGATCCGCCAAAATGGTCCGCATATCGATCTGTTTACCCGATTCCAGCACCTGTTTTTCCCGGAGCATGTTGGAATTTTCAATGTTGACCGCCAGTTCAATGATCATCAGGGCGGCGTATTCGGCAACCACGGATTTTTCGAGAAACTCCGCCAGGCTGTTCCGAATTTCTCCAACCAGCGTGAAAAAATCCAGGGACCGGCCGCCTCCTGCGTCAGGGGAACCCTTGAACTTCAGCAGTACAAACCAGATGATAGGATTAAGCTCATCCAGAAATTTGCCGCAGAGGAGCATCCGGATGTTTTTTTCGTCCGGCTGTAATTGCTCGTTTTTTGCTATCGAAGCTGCGATGGGTTTGAGAATATCCTTCCTGACGGAGGCTATCTCATCCCCGTGGCCGCGGAGGAAAAGTTCCAGAAAGCCTTCCTTAAATTGGGTTTTTTCATCGAGCACCGTAAAGGGATTGGCCCGGTTCCACTTTTTTACCGGTTCCGCGGCGAGGATCCGCGTCAGGGCGGCGATATTATGCTGACGGTACAGGAGGCCGTAAACTATCAGCTTGGAAAGATCGATAATCTCCTTTCTGCTGGCAACGGGCTCCACCCCGGACACTTCTATTTTGGAAATATAATCGATGATCAACATACGCTGAATCGACGCGGGAGTAACTTTCTCCAGAGAAATGCCGTATTCCTCGGTATAATCTCCCATCTTCATCCGGACAAGCCGTTTGTTCTGCCGCATAAAAACCGAAGCCCCCGTTTCGGTAAAGATAAATTTCAGCGGCAGTTCGAAAACATCCTTTTTATCTTTCCGCATGTCAAATCCTTGGGAGAAGCTTTCCGCAGTATACACAAAAAAGCCGGTAGTGTCATTAAGAACCGTAGGCTGCTGCAAAATACCGGATTTTGAAACAGGCCAGGCTAAATATTGACGGTTCATGGGGGAAAGACTATGTTTGAGTGGTGTCATCCGGGGTTTTTCAAAGGTTTCTCCTCCTGGCGCTGTTGTTCCTTCCCCTAAGGGTCTATGCGGAACCGGCGGAGGAGAGGAACGGACGCAGCGAACTTATCCGTATACTGAGCGAAGAACATATTCCCTTCGAGATCCGTCCCCTCCTGGCAGCCTACGGGGAATTCGGCTCGTCCGTTCAGGTATCCATCGCTCCTGTCCGGGAAACCGGAAATCCCTTGGCGGAAAATCCCGGCGTCCTGGTGCTGGCTATTCCGCTGAATTCCCGGACTTCCTCCGGCCCGGTCCTTCCCTTTGCCGTCGAAACGGGGCTGGCCTTTATACGGAGGGCCCGTCTCCGGTCCGGGGAACCATCCCCCGCCGCCGTCCGGGTTGTCTTCCTTGGGGGGGAAAACCGGAAACTTTCCGGCCTTTCCGGCTGGGATCATCCGGGATTACGGGACGCCGTCTCCCGTCTGGACAATCCTGAAAACGCCGTACTCCTCTACCTGAATGCGGAAGAGGCCCCGGCGGGCATACGGATTCACCATGGAAACGGGGGAACCATAGCTCCTTTGCATCTGGTGCGGCCTCTGCTTGACCTGGATATACCCCTGAGCTTTGCGGTCCGTAATAATGAACTCTACAAACTCTTCCTGGTCCGGGGGCCGCCGGTTTTGGAAATCGTCCGGGCGGCGGGACTTTCCGGGCTCTACCTCGAAGGGATTGATACGCCCGCCGCCCCGTATCCGTTTGTACGGCCCCCGGAGGGAACCGCGGACCTGTCCATCACCGCGGAAACCATGGGGGAACAGCTTTTCAAATATGCATCTTCCCTTGATTTTTCCGGGATAAGGGCGGATACCCATTACTCCTTTATCAATCTGCCGGGAAGGATTTTGTTTCTCTCCGAATTTACCGCCATTGCTTTGTTCTTCTTCACCGCCGCGCTGGCCCTGTTCATGCTGCTCGTCTATTCCGCTCTGGCCCGGCCCATGCTGGCCCTGCAATGGCGCTTTTTTCTCAGGCGTTCCTGGCTGATCCTTCTCATCTTTGCCCTGATCTTCGGCGCATTTTACGGTACGGCCTTGATCTTCTCCCTTATTTTGAAGGGCTTTGCCGTTCCTTCCCCCAGGGTATACTACGGCGGCGCGGCTCTGCAGAGCTGTACGGTTCTCCTCTGCCTCCTGCTGATTTCCCGGTTCTGCAGCCATATCCCGATCCCGAGGAAGGCCAAATTCTACGGTAACGCCGCGGTCGCCCTGCTTGTTCTGGGGATCTGCGCCGCCGCAGCGCTGGATATCACCTTCATACCGGTGTTCCTCTGGGCCTTCTTCTGGACCATCCTGGCCTCGCTTTTCAGGGCGCCGGTTCCGGTTTTTCTCTGCGCCCTGGCGCTGCCGGCCCAGGCCGCAGGGGCGGTAAAGAATGTCATTGATACGGGGAGCCGGGAAATTGTAGATCTGATCCTGGGACGGAATATTCCTTTTATGTTGAACATGACCCTTATTGCCATGTCGATCTTTATGATCTGTAAACGGGGAAGCGCCCTGATCCGGGGGAAAACGCCGTCCCTCAGGCTTTTTAAGCCTCCGTTAAAGAAGCGGCGTTTTGTTTACGGCGCAGTCTGCGGAACATTGCTGGGCCTGTCCCTGCTGTCCCTGACGGCCTACGGCGCCCGCCTTGCCCATAATCCCCCGGTAAAGCCGCCGCAGCGGATCCTGGAGGACCGGCTGAAGCTGACCATGGATGAGCGGACCCTGCTGGAAAGGCGTATCCTCAATATCCGCATAGAAGCTCCCGGCGGACCGGACCGGATCGATCTGTACCTGAATACCGGAACGGCTATGCCGGTGATCTACGACGCCCCCGTCCCCTTTGAATACGGCGGGGAGGGACGTATCGTGCGGTTCATCCTTGGCGAAGATCCCCCCGTGCCCCTGGACATAGAAATAGTAGTGCCCCTGGACTTTTCCGGTTTTTTCCGGGCCGAGGCGCTCTACGGCTCTTCGGAGCCCGGTCCGGGGGATTATACGCTCAAGATGACCAGTACCCTTCCCCTGTAATGACGGGCCCTTTGCCGGTTACCAGCGTATCTCCAGAATGACCGGTTCCGCGGAGGCAAGCAGATCCCCCATGGGACAGGAAAAGGCCGCCGTCCTTCCCCGGATGTTCACAGTACCCGCAGGCGGCCCTTCCAGGCTGCGCCCCGTGCTGTCGATGAAGTTAAAGGCCCCGTCCCCAGGCAGGGTAAGGCTGAAGTCCAGGCTGTAAGCGGCGAAGGAGGAACGGACAAGTTCCAGAAGGGCCGGATCGGTACCGTCATCCCCGCCCCCTCCAAGAACGAGGACCATACGGGTTCCCTCCTGTTCCCGGTAAAGCGCGGCCAGGTTTCCCCCCGAATCAAGAAAACCGGTTAAAGCCTCCAGGCCGGCAAATTCCAGCTTTACCCTGTTAACCAGATCCCCGCCTTCCACACGGGATGAAAAAGCGGCCACCCTGAGCCCCGGAACGCGGGCCACGGTCCTTTCAAAATCGGCCCTGCCCACTGGGACGGGGGGCCGCTTTTCATTACCGTCAAGCTTTCCCATCGATTCCAGGCTATGGGCAATGCGGTATTCCAGGTTAATGGTCCCCGATTCATCCCCGCGTATAGTAATATCGGACTTTATGCCGATACAAGAAGTAAACAAAACGAGGGCTGCCAAGGCTAAGCCGGTATACTGTCCCTTCATGGAGGCTCCTTAAAAATCTTCCGAATGGATACTGACATCCTGAATACGGACCGGAATTTCCTTTTCGATCATGGCAAAGGCCTTCTGCAGTACCGATTCGCCGAAGGACCTGGAATTGGATACCACAGCGCCGCCGATTTGGGCAAAGGATAGAGAATCATGAAGATCCACCTCGGCGGCGCTCATACGGAAACGGCGCTGCAGTTTATCTTTAACGGATTTAACAATGCGCCGCTTATCTTTTATAGTCCCCGCACCGGGAATCTCAAATATCATCTGTATCATCGAAACTACCATACACGCCTCTTGCCGCCGGGGTATAAATCCCCCCTGCAAGTTAACTATACTATACAGCAAAGAGGGTTGTTTTGCTAAGTACGCGCCGCTTAAAGGGTGAATTGAGGGAATTCCATGTACCCGCGGGCCGTAACGGCGCAGCCGGCGGGTCCGTTCAGGGCGTACGGATGGTTTTCCCCGCCCTAAAGAGGGGGGCATGGACCCGCCTTCCGGCCAAAGGAGTCCGTACCGGGACCCGCCGCCGGATTCTCCGGGGCATCCTCTTTCTACTGCTGCTTTCCGGCAAATTGCCCCTCCACGGCGATGAGGCCGGCGGCGGAGAAGCGCCGGAGACGCCGCCCCCGGCGCTGGAACTGGACGTAGAGAGCCTCAGGCGGAGGATCACCAGCGAGGCCAGCCCGGAACTGATGTCCGTTACCGTGGGAAGTACGGACGTATCCCTCCTGGTATCGGGCTACTGGAAGGGGACCCTGACGGGAAGCTGGGGTATTGCCCTTACCCCCCTGGGGGTCAGCGCCGCTTCCGGAGACTCTCCAATCCTCTTTCAACAGGAGGCGGATCTGACCCTGTCCCTGTGGATCAGGAAACGATGGTTCGTGGAGGCCAGCTTTCTTGACGATTACGACCTTAACACCTACCGGGCCGGTTACCAGGGGTTCCCCGGCGAATTTGTCCAGTACGTGGGGGTAGGCAATACGGGGCTGGATTAT
Source organism: Treponema sp. (assembly GCA_031276965.1). Lineage (GTDB taxonomy): Bacteria > Spirochaetota > Spirochaetia > Treponematales > Breznakiellaceae > JAISMC01. The sequence continues at coordinate 9,260 of JAISMC010000002.1, read as the reverse complement.
CCAGCCTTTCCTTATCTGGACCTGGGGGGGGATTCCCCCTCTTCCTTCGGCGCCTACGGAAAATTCGGGGTGGGGCCGGTTACCATCCACAGCCTTATCCGGTACGACGCCGCAGTCAGGGAAGAGCGGACCTTCGTGGGGGAACGGGAACGGACCTACGGTTACGTTGCCCTTACCAGCCCCCTCCGGGGCCTTTCTTTCGTGCTCCCCGACGATAACATCACCGCGGTTCCGGTGGTCTACTTTGAAGATTCCAACGGGAATCTTAGCGATACCGATGGCCGCCGCTGGCGGCTTGCCCAGGCCAGCGAATACGCGGTAAGCGCCCGCTACGGTCTTGTGGAGCTAAGCTCCGTTCCGAAGGGTATGGTGGCGGTGTCCTATCCGGGGGGATATTCCATGGGCAGCAGTTACAGCCTTCCCACGGATTTTCTTGGAGAAGTTCAGAACCGGTTCAATCCCGTCAATCTAAGCGATTATCCCCAGCCGGGCCAGCGAACCGCCTCTCCGGGAAGCCCCGCGAACATACCCGGCACGGTAAGTATCAATGGTACTCCTTCCCTGGTAATCTACGAACCGGGAACCTTCTCTCCCTTTGAACGGCAGAGCCGTTACGGCGCCCCCACCAGCAACGCCGTGGACGCCGCCCTGATCAAGCTTTCCACCGGAGACCGGATCCGCGGCTTTGAGGTACTGTCCGTGGCGGACATATCCCTCTCCGCCAATATACCCCTCTACGCGGGAACCCCCAGCGCCAGCCGGTCGGTGTACGAAATTGTCGGGGGCAGGGTGTCCCAGGACCGGCGGAGCGCGGAGGAGCGGTGGCCCCTGGCGGCGGAGTATCCCGAAATCTACCTCCCCGGAAAAACAGCCTTTCCCGAAGATATACGGCTCCGTTTTACCAACTACGGGGGCTCGGGCTATTCCCTGGGGACCGACGTGGTTCCCGGTTCGGTTCAGGTTTTCCGGGGCGGCGTGGAGGACCCCCGTATCCGCTACAATCCCGACAGCGGAACGGTGCAGCTGGAAACCCCCGCGGGCTTTAACGAAGTTATCCGCATCACCTACTTAAAACAGGGAGATCAGTCCCGGATGGGCAGCCTTGCCGCGGGAATCGGCGCGGTCTATGACGCCGGGGGCCGTTTCAGTTCGGCCCTGGGCATAGGGATGCGGTGGAACATCACCGGCGAAAGTTACACCGAGGAGGGGGTTTCCAGTCCCGGTACGGTGGGCCTGGGGGCCAAGGCGGCCTGGGACTACGATGCGCTGAAAATCCAGGTTACTACCGGTTTCGGTTTTGAACAGCCCGACACCACCGGCCTCTACCGTCTCGCCGGCATGGAGGGCTCCGAAATCATCCTGGGCTTTTCCGACTCCACCTCCTTTATCTCCGAGGTTCCCGTGCCCAATCAGGCTGCGCCCCTCTTTTCAGGCTTGACCCTTTCGAACCGGACCCCCCTGGTATACCGCAACTTCCGCAACACCGATCTGTTCGGTTCCACCAGCATCATGGACATCGGCTGGTCCGGGGCCTCCGTCGTTTCCGGGGAAAGCGGCCCCTACCTGGCCAGAGATTCGGTTCTTGCTTCGGAGATCCTGGCGGCGGAATTCGATACCCTCGCCGCCGGTTCCTGGACGGGTTTCCAGGTTCCCCTGGGCGAGGACGGAGCGGCCTTCGAAGGCGCCGAACAAATACAGGTTCCTTACCGGTTCTACGACATAGCCACAAAAACAGCCTGGACGCCGGCCTTGACAGACTTCAGGATGATAATACAGTTCGGCAGCCTCTCCAATAAAGACAGCGGCGGCAGCGGCGGCAATGAAAATCCCGGCCTTATTGTGGAAGCGAATATTCCCTACGCCGGTTCCTCCGGGATCGCGGGTTTTACCTTGAACGACGAGGACCGGCGGAAGCTTCTGGATGCCAAATACATGCGGCTTATCATTATCAATACGGGTTCATCCCCTGTTAACGATAAGGCGGTCCTGATCGCCCGGCCCATTATCCGGGGTTCCGGCTTTAGGCCCATCACCGCCGATCCCGCCGGGACCGTCTCCAGAGCCCCCGACGGCAACGCCGGTTTCCCCTCGGTCTCGGCGGCGGAAGTCTGGGACCCCTCCCTTTCAAACAGTACCGTCAGCAGGCTGCACTCCGGCGGCGGCCAGCGGGTCCTGGAGGTCAAGTGGCACGATTTAGCCGCCTATTCCGACACCAGCGCGGCGGGGATAGACGGCAGGACCAGCGCCATTCCCCTGTCCAACTACCGGACCCTCAGCTTTTTCATCAAGGGACCGGATACGGCTTCTCCTCTTCCTCCGGGCAGCGCCTTCCGCTTCATCGCAGGCCGGGGTCCCAACGGTCCCGCCGCCCTGGAAGCAAAGGACATTGACGCCGGCCTCTTTACCCCCGGCCAATGGTCCAAGGTGGAGATCCGTTACGGCGGCGGGGACAGCGCCGTCTATGTAAACGGCGCCCGGACCGGCTCGGTTTTTTACCGGCCCTCGGCCCTGCGGAAGAGCGGTTCCGAAGCGCCCGGCATGGGGGGCTATGCCGAAGACAGTTCGGGCCAGTCGGGGTACGCGGCCCTCTACCTGAAAAGCGCCGGTCCCAGCCTCCCCGACGGGACCTTCTCGGTGGACGAGATTATCCTGGAGGATCCCTCCCCGTCCTACCGCTTTAACGGCGGAACCGTGGTCGAATGGAACCGTCCCGGAGAACTCCTCTCCGTTAACGGCGCCGCGGTTCTGTCGGATGTAAAAATTACCACCGCGCTGGAAAGCGGCGTCCGGGGGGATCCCTTTACGCCGGAGTCGGAGCTGTTCTACGGCGTTATGAACCGGTCCCGGCTGGAAACAAAATTCCTCGGCGCCGCCCTCAGTACGGACATATCCTTCCTCTCCGCCAACGACTATTCGTACTGGACCGCCGGACACGGCGTTTCCCGTTCCTGGGGGCCCTTCTCCCTGGGGGAATCTTTCGCCGCCGCCCCCCACGACCGTACCATGAATCACCATTTCTCTCTGGGCTGGTCTTCGCTGATCCGTTCCAGCTTTAACGCAGACATCGTATACGAATACGAAAAACTCCAGCGTCAGTGGCGGGCCTCCCTGGGAGTTACCCCCAATCCCGAAACTGCTTCGGGGGTTTCCTTTGACGCGGACTGGCGCTGGTCCGAAAATACGAATCAGCCGGACCAGTGGATGCCCAACTATGCCGAAACCTGGGCCAGAAGCTGGGAGCCCCTGATGCCGGATCCGGGCGGCGGCGCTTCAAGGCGGGACGCCCACGGGCTTTTCAGGGCGGCCCTGGATACCCGTCCCGTGGGCCTTGAATTTTCAATCGACGGCTCGTCGAATTTTTCAAAACCCGTCAACAGCACCCAGTCCGCCACCACGGGACGGCTTGACTTTCCCTTCGTGTTCGGCAATTACCGGGGGCTGTTCCGGGGGGAACGGTACTTTACCCGGAGCCTCTTCTATTCGGGGAACGATTTCCGCAACGACCAGTATAAATACCTGGAGAGTCTTGCCGACACGCCCCTCCTCTGGCTTACCCCGCCCCTCTATTCGTTCTTTGACCCCTTCCTGCCGGGAACGCTGGACAGGAGCCTTTCAAAGTCGGACAGCGCCGAAATTACCGAATACGGCCGTTTCAGCGACAGGCTTGCCCTGACCCTTCAGTTTCCCGGCAGCTACGGCCTAAGCTCCCTTTTTATCCCCCGGAGCTTCCAATACCAGATGGACCGTACCCTGGAACACAAGCTGGATACCCGGACGGACGTGCTTAATACCGGCGTTTCCCTGGGTTTCCAGGGGATAAACATGTTCGGCGCCTTTGGGGCTAAACCCCTCTTTACGTTCTATGAAAACGATGAGATCTCCCATTCCCTGGGAGCGGCGGCGGCCTTCCCCAAGGGCGAGGATCCTTCCTGGCGGATCCAGGCGGAGCAGTCCATGGACTTCTACGGCTTTCTCGGCTCCCGGCTTTCCCTGACCAATACCTTTACCATGAGCGACAGCGGCTGGGTCGAAAGCCTCACTATCGACTGGACCGTATTGGCGAAGAAAACCATCCTGGGCCTGCTCTACGACTGGACCGCCAACAAAATTGAAAACAAAAGCACCTGGCCCGCCCTCTCCAGCCTGGCGGCCGCGGAATATGAGCGGCTTAGAAAAGAAAGCATGGAGCTGATGATTGACAATTCCGGCGGATACACCCGGTTCTCGCTTATCCTGGGGCACGAATCGATTATCCGGGTCATGGGAAGGCTGTATCTTTCGGTCTTTGCAAAACTGGACTGTACCCAGGACGAGCGGACCGAGATCCTTTCCTTTATCGGAACCGTAGGAACCACCCTGAACATCACCTTCTAGGAGTTTGTTGCGCTTCGCGCGTAAAACCCCCAAAAACCGCCGGTCAGGGGATTTTTTACCCTGCAAACTCCGAAAGCAGCCCAATAACCGGGGATTTTTTGCGGCATCAAGCGCAAAAAATCCACAAGCGCCACAGGCTGCCAGGACCCCGTGTAAGCGCAGAGGCGCGGAAAACGCTCAAAGGAAGGGACAGGCGCACCCCCTCTGCCCTCCGGCGTTGTAACACCAGGGTCTGTCGTTGTAACGCCAGGGTCCGGCGTTGTAACGCCAGGGTCCGGCGTTGTAACGCCAGAGTCCGGCGTTGTAACGCCAGAGTCCGGCGTTGTAACGCCAGAGTCCGGCGTTGTAACGCCAGGGTCCGGCGTTGTAACGCCAGAGTCCGGCGTTGTAACGCCAGAGTCCGGCGTTGTAACGCCAGAGTCCGGCCTTGTAACGCCAGGGTCCGGCGTTGGTCCGCCAGAGTCCGGCCTTGTAACGCCCGCACAAACGGAAGAAGTTGAAGAAGTTATCGAACAATAAGTTCGTACCTGTTCGTGCCGTTCGTGGTTAATCCTCTTCGTGCCTGTTCGTGTGGTTCGTGGTTTTTTAAGCGGAATTATTCACCGGAAAGCATCTGTTCTATTGCTTCTTTATGGGAGGGGCTTATCCGGCTGTCGGCAAGCAGTTCCCTCAGCTTGTCTTCTCCGTCAAAACCCTCCGAGAGGGCGGCCTTTAGCTCCGTAAGGCCCTCTTCGTTCTGGCTGTCCGCAATCAGCAGTAAACGGGCCAGGGCAAAGCGCAGTTCCGGACGGGGGGGCTTTTCCCCGGGTTTTACCGATTCAAGGATGCCCCGGTATTCCTCCAGGGCCCGGGCATAGAAGGCGCCCTGCTCCAGGGCCTGGGCATATTCATAGCGCGCCTGGGGGTCGCTGTTGTTCTGCAGCCACCTGCCGTAGGTATCCGCCGCCTCCACCTTGTTCTGCGCCCGCTGGACGCGGGCCAGAAGGAGCAGGGCGCTGCCGTTTTCGTCCAGGGCAAAGGGATACCTGGAGAGGACCTCCTCGGCCTTATCGTGCTTGTTCAGGGCGGAAAGGACCAGCGCGTAGTTGTAGCCGTCGTCGGCGCTTTCGGGAACCAGCTCCAGCACCCGGTTGTAGAGGGCTTCCGCCTTTTCCGGCTCCCCGGTCTTTATCCGGGTATAGGCCGCCGCTTTAAGGGCCAGCACATTGCCGGGGTCGTCCGCAAGGATGCCGTCAAAGATGCGCAGGGCCTCGCCGTAGCGGCCCTGTTCAAAGGCAATGCGCCCCAGGTTGTACTGCGAGGCGGTCTTGGTCTTGTCCGCCGCCAGGGCCCGGTTAAACCACCGTTCCGCCTCGTCGTACCTGCCCAGCTCAAAGTAGGCCTGACCCAGGGCATAGTATTCCTCCGCCGTGGCGGCGCCTTTAAGGGACGCGCAGGAACAGCAAAGGCATGCCGAAAGTATCAGCAGATGCACCGGCGGAAGAAGCCGGCGGAGCCTCCGCCTGCGGGGAAGTATGCGGGGCCGGGACGCCCTCATGTCCGGTTACCCAGGACGGTGTCTTCGATTTCCCGGAGCTGGGCCCGGTAGAGCCTGGCGATGTTCGATCCGTAATCCGCCACCAGCTGGATTATATTCCGGGGATAGCACGCTTCGTCCCTGCCGTTGATTCTGTCCCCGGCGTCCCCCAGGCCGGGCATAATATAGGCCGCCTCGTTCAGGACCGGATCCATCCAGAGGGTATAGACCCTGCAGTTGTCCAGGGCCCGGACCACCCGGAGCGCCCCCTTGAGGGCGGCAATGGCGTTAAAGAACTGCACCGACCGGGGCTGTATCCCCTGATCCAAAAGGTACTTTACCACCGTTACCAGGCTTCCGCCGGTGGCGTTCATGGGATCGGCAAAGATAAGATCCTTGCCGTCCAGTTTTTCCATGTTAAAGTAGGAACGATCCAAATCCAGGATGTACTCCATGTCGTTTTCGTGCCTGGTATCGTCCCGCCGTATCCTGAACAGGGCGAAGGGGCTTACATAGCCGTGGGACGAATATTCCTCAATCTCTTTGGACATGATCATAGAGGGCAGCAGGGCCCCCCGGAGCATAACGCACATAACGGTGTTTTCGATTTTTTCATCAATGTTGGTGATCTTATGAACCGCATAGTTCTGCACCGGAATGGTTACGGGCGTTTTTACGATGAGGTAATTCTTCTGCTCCCCCGGGGTCCCGCCGTAGGCAAGCTTAAAGAGCATCTCGTAGGCCCGCTGGATGTAGTAGACAAATTCTTCCCGCTCGGTCCTTTCGTCCCGGAGCTTCGCTATAAGCCGGGACGCTTCGGGATGGCTCTCCTGGGGGGTAAGAAAGGAATAGACCAGAAGATTGGGCTCGGTCCTGCAGATCTCCTGCATCATCGCCCCCATCTCGTTGTAGAGGCTGATCAGATTGGCCTCTTCCCGCTTCCGTTCGGCGCCGGATCTGGTGGTGGAAAGAAAATTAAAACAGCTTAAAACTTCCCGGTAAATTTTGTCCATCTTGGAGATGGAGGATTTATCCGATTCTTCCAGGAAACCGTCCAGATCTTCCGCTTTAAGCACTACCTTGTTCATAAAGCCATAGTATACGGCCGAAAGTTTTTTTTAAAGCCCTTAAAAAAACGCGGCGGACGAAGCAATGGTAAGCGCAAAGAACAAGGGGCTTGACAGGCTATACCAGGAGCCGGCTGCGCTTGCAGGTTTTTATGGCTTTTTTCGTTGAAAAAACCATAAAAACCACGATTATCCGGCATCCGCGGACCTTTGGTCCGAACGGAATTTGCAAGGCAAAAATCGCCTTACCGGCGATTTTTGAGGGTTTTGCGAGCGAAGCGCAGCAAACTCCTAGGGCCGCTCCAGGGCCCGCTCCACAAAGGGGCTCCTTAACTGGAGTTCCGACCGGCCCTTCCAGGGACCGGCGGCCCGGCCTGCGGTAAAGGTCCAGAATTCCCTGGCGGCGTTTACCTTAAGGCTTCCATAGAGGGCGGCCCCAAGATAGTACATGGTTTTATAGTACTCTGCCTCGGCCATATAGGAGGACATGGCCGGGCGGCGGGCGGCTTCGTCTATCAGGGCGTCGAGGCTGGTAAAGGTATAGTCAAACCGGTGTTTTAAGACCTCGTCAATAAGGGTTGAGGTCTGCATTAAAAAAGCGAACATCAGATGATCCGCCGCCGGAATATGGCGGCCGGCGGCATAGTAATAGAAGCCCAGGAGCCGGTGGGCCCGTTCCACAACGGGGTCGGCATAACGGTAGAGGGTCAAAAACCGGCCCATGCCCTGGGTTTCCAGGGTTCTGGCCATGGCGTTTCTGGCCGGGGATCCGCCGCCGCCGGTCCAGAGAAAATCCCTGGGACGGCCGTCCGGTCCGTTTCCTTCGATAATTTCCAGAAGCCGTTTTTCCATTTCAGGATAGTTCCGGCGCAGGCGCAGAAGTTCCGCCGTTTTATACAAAATTTCCACATTAAAACCGGGAGTCTCAAGAAGATCCTGCCGGGCCAGGGCCTTTTCGTACTGCCCCAGGGCGATGAGGGTTTCACCCTCAAGGCGGTATACCTCTCCTATCCAGTATTCCGCTTCGGGATAGGCCTTGAGGCGGTCAAGCTCTTCCAGAACTTTTTTGGCGGAGTTGCCCAGGGATTCTTTGGGGATACGGTAGTACAATTCTTTAAGGGCCGCGGCGGCCTCGTAACGGTTCCTGTCCGCAATATAGGCTTCCACCTGTTCCAGGGAATCCCCCAGCCGCCGCACCTCGGGGACGGAGAGGAGCTCTATCATGGTCCGCTCCATCCGGGCATACATGGCCTCCCGGTCCCTTCGGGCCTCCTCAAAGGCCCTGAGGGCGTCCCCGTAGGCCCCGTTCCGGAAGTACCGCTTCCCCTGCTCAAGCGTGTACCAGTAGGGCTGAACGGTCCGCCGCTGGGCATAAAGCAGCCCCGGGAGGAGAAGGAGGAGAAAAAAACATACCCATGCGGTCTTCTTCACAACTGCTCCGATTATGCCGGTCCGTCCTGTTTCCCGCCGGTCAAATGCTCCAGTTCTTCGGCAAAGGCCTTATCCGCATCGGCGGCGTTAACGGTTCTAATTACCTCTCCGCGGCGGAAGAGGAGGACCTTGTCCCCCGCCCCGGTGATGCCCAAATCGGCGTGACGCCCCTCGCCGGGCCCGTTGACGGGACAGCCCATAATGGCCACGGTAAGATTTTTGTCCAGGGCGTAGAGGCGGTTCATCCAGCGCCGGGTAAAGCCGTGGGTGTCGAAACTGTTTCTGCCGCAGCGGGGGCAGGAAACAACGGTAACCCCCGGAGGGATCCGGCAAAAACCCGGCCCCGCCGCTTTCCCCGCCGCAGCGCCGTCTCCGGCGGCTAAAATGCTGTTCCCAACAGCATTAAGGATCTCCCGGCCGGCAATCACCTCGTTCTCCATGGTATCCGAGAGGGAAACCCGGATGGTATCCCCGATACCTTCGCAAAGCAGGGAGTAGAGGGCAGCGGTATTCCGAACCACCCCGGCGATAAGGGGCCCCGCCTCGGTTACTCCAATATGGAGGGGCACACCGGTCCTGGAAGCCAGGATACGGTTCGCCTCTATAGTATCGGCAACTCCCGAGGCTTTCATTGAGACCAGAACCATCTTAAAGTTAAAGTCCTCAAAAATAGCCAGCTCCCTTTCCGCCGCTTCCACCAGGGCCAGGGCCCGGCCCAGTTCCCCGGAATCGACCTTCTGCCTCAGATCCCCCGGAAGGCTCCCCGCGTTGACCCCTATGCGGATGGGGACCTTCCGGGAGGCGGCCTTATCCAGCACGGCCTCGACCTTTTCCCGGCCCCCTATGTTGCCGGGGTTGATGCGGATTTTGGC
>JAISMC010000115.1 GCA_031276965.1 Treponema sp. | reverse complement strand
AAGCCGTGGAGCTTGTGGGAAATCATAAGCTGCCTGACCGTGGCGGTTTCGCTGCATACCCGCGCCCAGGGGTGCAGCACGTAGATGATCCCGGTTTTCCGGTGTACCGCCACGGCGATCTCCGCGGTCCGGTCGTGCTTGCCCGTAGCGGGGTCAACGCCGCAGAAGAAGCGCAGTTCTTCCTTCGGCGGCGGGTCCTTGTAGGCGTGGGCTTTGATCCAGGCTTTCTGGATAATGCGCTGTTCGTCCGACAGGGGTTCGTTACACCATTCCGTAGAAAAGCTGTCGAAGCCCAGGGACTGGCGTTTTTCCTCCAGGGCCCCGGCGCTCCAGTATTCCGGCCAGAGAGGGGTTCCGTCGGGGCGGAAACAGGAGAGGCGCACGGCGATCCACCGCTTGAGGGTACCGGCCTCCACTTCGTCAATGAGCCGGGAGATAGGATCGTCGGAATGAAAAATCGTGTTGACCCAGATGATGAAGGCGGTTTTCCCCAGGTTGAACACCACCCGCTTGAGCCACCGGGAAATCTTGTCCCGCTGGGAGGGGGACTCCACCGCGTCGTCCTTGAGTACGTCGTCAAGGACGATGAGGTCGGGGCGGTACTGCCGGAAGCGGGTGCCCCGCATACTCGCCCCGGAACCTTTGGCCTGGATGCAGGAGCCGTTCAGTAATTCTATCCGGTCGTCCCGCCAGACCTTTCCCTTCTGGTCGCCGAAGTCCTCAACCAGGAGTTCGTTTTCCTCAAGTTCCAGTTTGATGTTGATGAGGTTTTCCCGGGCCGCGTCGGCGGAGGCGCCGATGAGCAGGGCGTAGCGGGTTTTGCCGGTGACGATGCTCCACAGGACGTAGGCGAAGGACCAGCGCACCGTTTTGCCGTGTTCCCGGGGTTCCACGAACATGGCCCCCGCCAGTTTTTTCGCCGGCTTGAGCAGGCTGTGATATTTACGGTCGATAAAAGGCTGCAACCGCTTCGCGGTTTCTTCGGCGAGGGACCGGGTGTCGGCCACGTCGTAGAGGATGCTTTGGTACTCGGCGGGGCCGGTAAAAAAATAGTCGGCCAGGTAGCGGCGGCAGAAATAGCCGAAATCCTTCCGGGCGCGGCCGGCGTGTTTTTTCGCGTCCAGGGAGGAGCGGTCATTCCCGACCAGTTCGGAAAGGAGATCGTCCATTACGCCACCTTCGCGTTGTCAACGATAGCGCAGAGCCGTTCCAGGAGTTCCGGGTCGTGCCGGATAGCCTCCCGAAGTTCGGCCTTGATCTTTTCCTTGGCCTTGTCCAGGGCTTTCACGGCCTGGGTGCGGTACTGGGAAAGTTTCGCCTGGGCCTGGGTAAGTTTTGACGCGGCCAGGATCATCTCCGCCGGGTCTTCAAAGCTGATGCTTTCGATGTTTCGCAGCTCCTTCGTGACCAGTTGGGAAAGGTACATGAGCATGGCCTCGGACTGTTCCGTGCCGGGATGATCCTTAAACACCTCCGCCATGGCCTTGGATATTTCCACGCCCTTGCGGACATCGGCGATCTCGTCTTCGTAGTTACGGATGGCGTGGCGGACCGCTTCCCGGCTCACGGTGATTTTATAGCCATGCTGTTTGAGCCAGTCGTTTACCTCCTCGGTGACGTAGACGATGGTCTTTTTACCGCCGTCCCACTTTTCGGCGATAAGCTCTTTAAGGCCGTACTGTTCCGCCTTGCTTTTCGCTCCCATGGCTACCCCCGGAAAATGAGAATCCCCGGATCGGCGTCAACGTTCCCTTCCAGCAGGTCCATCCCCGGGGGAGTGAGTTTGTACCACCGGACCAGTTCCTGCTCCAGGTAGGGGTGGGGAGATTCCCTTTTTAAGACATAGCCCTTATCCACCAGGTATTCCAGGGAGGCGTCTATATCGCCGGTCTTGTGATACTGGAAGAAGATGCTTAGCACCGTGGTCCGGTCAACCCCTTCCGGGTAGACTTCCCGCAGGAGCTTCAAAAGCTTCCCCCGTAAAATATTAGCCTTCATGTTTCCCCCGAGTTACTATCTGGATGACGCTCTGGGTAAACGCCATAAACTGCGAGCTGATCTGATCCGACAGCCGGCCGATCTCCGCCCGCCAGCCGGAAAGGTTTTGGAAGAACACCTCGTTACGGGTGTACTCTTTTTCGACATACAAAAGCCGTTTGCCGTAATCGTCCAGAATCTTGCCCATGTCGGCGCGGAGTTCCCCGACCTTGGTCTCCAGCTGATCCTGAAAGGTTTTTGTCCGCCGGGCGTCTTCCTTGCCGTTTTCATCCACCCGCCTGATGAGGTAAAGAACCACCACTACCAGGCAGGAGGATATGGCCGAGGGCCCCCAGGACTGGACGATGCGAAAGAGCGCCGCGAAGTCCACTCAGCGCCCCGCAATCAGGAAAGAACAGAGGAAGCCCGCCGCGAAGGAGAGTCCCGCCGATATGCCCACGACCGGCCAGAAGGAGCGGTTCTTTTTCCGTTCCGCCGCTATCGCCGCCTCCATATTCCGGGCCAGTTCCTTATACAGGGCCGCTTCCGGCGCGTAGCTTACCGCGGCGGCTTTGTATCCCTTGGCGTAGGCTTCGTCAATGGCCGCCAGCAGTTCCTCCTCCGCCACTTCCACCAGGCGCAGCACCGTACTTCCCGGATAGGATTTTTCCGGCTCTATCCCGTAGGCGTTCCCGAAACTTTCCGGCGATGCCGGCGGCGTCTCGGCGAAGCTCGCCGGAATGAGGAGCAGCGTCAATAAGATCAGAAGCGGGAGTGTTTTCAATCGCATCTTTTACCTCCTGGTAAACAGCGGAATCCCCGGCGGCGGCCTTTTTCCCGGGCCCGCCCCGAAGCAGGAAACCCAGCGCGAAGGCCAGGGCCGCGCAAAGGCCGGCAAGGACGGCCAGTATCTTTTCCATCAAAAAAGTTCCGGTAACCGCTTGTCCAGGGCGGCGCTTATTTTTTTCAAGACCGCCTCAAAGGCGAACACGGAAAAGCCGAAGATCACCGCCCACCAGAACCATATCTGTTCGGGTACAAAAAAGTTCCCGACCCGCAGCAACGCGGCGGCGGCGAAGGAAAAGACCAGGGGCAGATATACCCGATAGCCCTTAAGCCGGTCCCGCTTGTCCAGCCGCTTGACGATCTCCGTCAGCATAATCACCAGGACGACGGCGGTGGCGATGAACGCGGGAAAAAGACTGGTCATACAAACCTCCTATCATTACCGGGAACCAGGCCCCGGCTTACTCCTCAATAAGCGTTCCGGGAATCAGGTCCCCCGGTTTGACCCCGCAGGCGCGGAGGGCTTCGTTAAAGGCCGCCAGATCGCGGGAAGACAGGATGAAGCAGCCCGCCGACCAGGCGCGGCGGGTATCCGCGCCGGTTTTGAAGGAGAAGCGGTCATGGATAAGCCAGCGGCCGTTCTGGAATCCGCCCCGGGTGGTCTGCATGGCGTTATGGTCTATCCATTCGCCGTCCAGGTCCCGGGTTTGCGTGATGGCGTGGATTTCCCCGTGGAAGGCGCGCTGCGGAACAAAGGCCCGGACCGTAAAACTACCCGCCGCGACCGTGTCCCCCCAGGGCAGGGATGACGCGCTTGCCTGACCGCCGAAACAGTAATTCGCCACGGTCTGGCAGGGGAACCGCGCCAATTCCCGGGTATCGTCCCGGATGATGATCCGGTCAAGGGAGTTGTTCTTCCCGTTGTTCGCGAAGGAATCGGGCTTGTGGGGATCGATTTTGAATTCGTAGGAAGCGCGCTTCCGTTCTACCCGCAGGTTTATCATAGGATAAAAGGTAACCGGTATGCGGGCGGGTTCGCTCTAGGGGGGATAAAAAAGCCGGGCCCGCGGCACAGCGGACCCGGCGGAAAGTAGTCTTAGCGTCCCGGCGCGGAGGGCGCGGAAAGACCGTCGTTTTCGATGATCCGCCGTAAGTCCGCGATGCAGCCGGTCATGATAAGGTGGAGCCCCGCGGGGGTGTCCTTATCCAGGAGGTAGCTGTCGTCATCGATGCGCTGGACAAAGTCGGATACCACCGCAAGCTGGGAAACGATATTGACGAGGTTGTCGTAGGCGTTCACGGGGCCGCCTCCTCAAAGAGGGAGGGCTGCTCCGGTTTGACGGCTTTGATGAGCTTCCTGATGGTCTTCTCCCCCCGGCCGGTGAGGGCCGCCAGGCGCCACACCGGATACCCGGCGTGTCCGGCGATGAAGCGCTTTTCCTCGTCCGAGAGGAGGGTCCCCCGCTTCATGACGGCTTCCCGCTCCAGGGCGCTTACCACGTCCGTCACGGTGGCCCGGATCATGGCGTTGAGCCCCTCGGGAAGGAACATCCCGGTCCGCCGGATGGAGGGCAGCACCTCGGTAAACACCCAGGTCTTGAACTTCTCCGCCTCGGGCTTCCGGGACTGGAACACCAGCCGGTACAGGCCCGGCTCGTTCACGGTGAGCATCCCACGATTTGGAAACCCGGGTATTCTAACGTCGCTACTGCCTACATTAGCCTTTTCATTGTCGGGAAAGTCGCTTAGGGCAGATCTGGGGTTGTTTATCCCCAAGACATCACATACGTCCTTGGCTATAAACCAAGGCTCATTTTCAATCACGACCGCCCTTACGGTGCGATTCTCGAAGGTGAACGGTACTAATTGGCTGTTTTCCCGCTCGGTTTTAGACGTGTTCATGGAACACCTCCAGTTAATTTAGGTCCCAGGGTATAAAAAAACCCCGAGTGTTACCACGGCTTAACTGAGGCCGCCGGGCCCTCGCGGGTACCCGACACTCGGGGCAAATTACAAAGTTGTTACCAGGGCATAAAAATAGCCGCTGATTGTCGAGCGCGGTCAGCCCGCAGTTAAGTTATGGTATTTTGAGAATACCATGGGCGGGGAACCGTGTCAAGGGGAAATTTTGGAGGGGAACGGAGCAGCCACGCCGAAGGCGGGGCCGGAGCAGACTACTACGGAAGACACCGCGGAGCCCCGGAAAGCCCGGTCCCCGGCGGAGCCGGGGATGCGCCCAAGTGCCTATGAATTCTAATATTTAGTTATCCAAGATGGAAATATGCAAATCGTTATGATTTTTGTAAAGTTGATACCTAAAATCCTTGTCATTTAAGGATTCAATGGCAAAATAGCGATAATCATCAAGATCATCTATACCAGAATCAATAGTATCCGTATCGCCTGAGCCTTTAAGAATCCCGGTCCCATATATTAACCATTCATGATTTCCAGGATGATGCACATAAACATTAAATTTAATATTTGACTCATTTGAATTATTATGTAATTTTACATAATCTTCAAATGAACCTGTTATTTTGAATGTATCAATAACATAAACGAATGGTTTATCAAAAGCAGGCTGAGGATAACCCAATGATTTTGATGGTCCTGATGAGGCGCAAGATGCAAAAATAGCTAAAAAAATATAAAGATAGGTCCTTTTCATGAATTCCTTCTCCTTAAAAAGGGTTTATCCATAGTTAACTTATATTCGAAATATTGTCAAGTTGCTTTATCAATAATCCTTATTTTCGGGCCACTGCAGCCACTTTATGTAACCGCCATAAAGCCCCCGCGCAAGGGATTGGAGGGGTGGGCAGACCCGGAGGGGCTGCCCAGACACGGCCCGAAGGGCCGGGGCCGGAGCGGTAGCGGAGCCCCGGAAAGCCCGGTCCCCAGCGGAGCCGGGGATGCGCCCAACATCTTCTATATCCGCCCTAGAGCTGTAAAAGCGCCGCCGCCGTATCTTTGAAGCCTGGAGGCAAAACCATGGACCAGACCAAGCCCAAGACCAAAAACGAGGAAATAGCCCGGCTTGTGAAAATTATGGAAGAGGCGGGCTGGCAGGTTGAGTTGCTACGGTTCGAGCCGCGGGGCGGCCCATTTGACAAACGCCCCGCGGCGATGCACCTGACGATTAAGCTGTCCCCTCTCCCTTCACGATCCTGATGAGAGCGTCAACCTTACCGGACAGTTCTTTACTGTCAAGGTCCGTAATTCTGGTTTGGGGGTTTGCCAGAATGAGCTTCAAAAACTCATAGCGCATAACCTCGTCCGAAGGATATACATTTGTCATATTCGCCCTCCTTGCGGCTCAATGATAGTGGTCAAATCATTCTACCGCGGGGAGGGTTTTTTGTTACAGTCCGGCTTACGCCGAAAACAGGTCTAACTGGACTACAGGTTTGAGTTTCGGGAGCAGTAGGTTTTGAGGTCGCTCCGCAGGATGCACCAGCGGCCTTCGTCGTCCTTGTAGGCGGGCATCTTTTCCCGGCGTATCAGGCGGTAGATGGTCAGGTAGCGAACGGAAAAGAAGTCCGCCGTCTCCCTGATAGACAAAATTGCCGGCAGGGCTGCTATTTTTTCTTTCAGGGTGCCGCTTATCATAATCCGTTACCGCCTCCGGCAGCACGCGCCAGGCGGCGCCGATTTTAATTGATTCAATTTCCCCCATCGCCAGGAGGTAATACACCTGGTGCGGTTCCAGGCCCAGAAACCGGGCTGTCTTCTTTACGGTCCACAGCATCGCTTTTCTCCTTTTTTTCCTTGTGATCGGGGTTGAACCCCGCTTTCCAACAAATATCCCGGAGGGCGAGGATAACCGCCGACGCCGCCCGCCGGGAAAGGAACCGTATGTCGCTGGTTTTGCCGATGCGCTTGACCAGGCGGCGCAGGCTCTTTTCGTCCTTAACCCGGCCGGCCAGGGCCCAGAGGCCCCGGATGTAGTATTCCTGCCGGTTTGAGATAAAGAGGGGGTTCGTTCCGGGGGCGGTGTTTTGGTACTTCACCGCCGCCCCCCGGGATTTGAAACCCAGGGCGGCGAAGGCGGCCATCACCGTGTTAAACTGGGCGTCGGTGGCAAGGTCTCCGGCGCTGGCAAGGCCGGCCCCGGAGAGGATGGCCCGGTAGGCTTCCTCGTCCAGGCCGAGTTGTTTTTTGGCCACGTGGATGATGGCGACGCGGCTTTTCATGAGGGGGCCTCCGCATATTCCTCAACGGGGGATAATTCCTCCAGGATTTTCTTCGGGTTTGTATATCCCAATAAATGGAGAAAACTGCCTAAGCCGTAATAGGCCAACACCGTTCTTTGAGTCCGTGTCAATCCCGCTAGAAAATCCAGGGCATCGTCATTCTCCAATGTTTCCTTTTGCAGAACAGCCTTGAACCGGGCGCGGATAGTATCGCTACCCATACACTTCCTCCTTTTCCGGGAGAGCGGCCGCAACCACAGACCCTTCCGCCGCGTGGATGCCGGGGTCTATGCAAGCGCCTTTTCCGACAACGGCGTTTTTTCCAACCTTCGCCCCCCGGCCAATAACGGCGTCCGCTTCGATACGGACGCCGTTTTCGACATACGCGCCGTTACCAATGGACACGTTGTCACCAATGCGGACTTTTTCACCGATAGAGACCCCGTTGCCGATAGAAACGTCATCGCCGATAGTAACGCGGTTGTTGATAATAACGCCGTGTCCAACCGAGACCCGTTTGCCGATATAGATTCCCCGCCTTCTCAGCTCCACCGTGTTGGTTTCCTGGTACGGCTTAAAGCCGATCCCCTCTTTCCACAGGTAGATCATGGTATTACCGGCGGGATTACCGATGGCTGCCATTCAAACCTCCTTTGCGCTTACAAGGCCGCCACGTCCAGGGGTATCTGCACATATTCCCCCTGTTCGTTCCGTTCATAAAACCGGAGGTACTGCTTGCTCCCGGAAACCTGGATGCTTTCGGTGATGGCCCGCATGGCCTTTTGCCAGTCGGGGTCCTGAATCTCAAGCCGGCGGAGGCCCAGGACCCGGGCGGTGCTGATCTTTCCGGTCTTGTCCACCTGGAAGGCGTCGTTCACGAGGAGGCGTATTTCCGGCCGCGCCCCGTCACTCCACTTGTCAAGGCAGCCGCCGATTATTTCCCGGGCCACCTGGAGCCGCTCGTCAAAGACGATATGTTCGTCCGAGGCGACGACCAGCCGGTACCGGCCGTCAAAGCTGGTCAGGGTGATGTTCCCTTTTTTGCCGCCCCAGCGTTTGCCGTATTCCTGAAACGAGAGGTCCACGAAGGCATAGATGTCGTCCCGCAGCTTCTGTTTGAAGGCGGCGAGGACATCCCGCATTTTGAGGGCTTCATCGGCGATACGGCGGACCGTCTGATCCCGCAGTTTGTCGATGCCGCTCACCAGTTCCACCGGCACCTGCCGGCCCTGGCTGTCGGTCATGTAAGCGTCTTGCATATAATCGTATTGCATGGGTAATCTCCTTATGGGGGTAGTTTTGCTACGCCGCGTTCGGGTCCGGGGGGTCCGCGGCTTCCGGCGACAGCAGGCATACCTCGTACAGGATATGCCGCAGCGCGTACAATTCCCCGCTTGTTTCCCGCAGGCACCGGCGGGCGGCGCCGGGCTCGAAGTATCCTTTGTTGAGGGTGTCCTCGATGGCGTTGATCTTGTTCATAATCCGCTCGTAGCCTTCGCGGCTCAGTTCCAGTTTGTTCATCCTTTTGCCTCCAGCGCGTCCACGCGCTCCACTTCCTGATAGTACCGCTCCAGGGCGGCCTGTACGTCCTCAAGCATCCCCCGGTGGGCGGTTTTAAGCCGCTTGTCCGCGGGGACCAGCACGTCCGCGATTTTAACCGGATAGTTAAGCCCGCGCCGGATAAGGTACACCTCGTGTTCATTGGGAACCTCAAACCGGTGGTTGCTGAGTTTGACGCCCCGGGACAGGGGCGGCATTTCAAAGTACCGCTCCCAGGGCAGTTCCGGCTGCCCGTCCGCGCCGTCGTATTCCGTCCCCGGCGGTTCCTCCCGCTTGGGGGCGGCGAGCAGTTTCAGCGAGCCGGATATGGTGAGCCCCGTCAGGGCTTTGGGGTTGTCCTTAAAGTTCTCATAGATCCGCAGGTACCGGTTCGCGGTACCCGCGTCAAAGGCGAGATGTTCCCGGCACCAGTCCGGCCAGGAGGCGCCGGCTTCCAGTTGGCTCCACACTTCCCGGAGGAGTTTTCCGATCTCAAAGGCGAGGGCCGCTCCCTTTTTCATGGCGGCCAGGAATTTGTTGTGCAGGGCGTTTGCCGCCGCGGCCGCATCCGTAAAAGCGGCCGGGGCGGACGGCTGAACCGGGACGGGCAGCGCGGTTTCCTCCCGGGGTAGGGCGCCCCGCTTCATTCCCCGCCTCCAGCGCCGCCTCCGATAAGCGCGCCCTGCTTTGCATCCGCCAGACGCCGCTCCCGGTCCGCGATGAACTTATCAATCTCGGCCGCCTGCCGCTGGGCAAGGCGCATAACCATGGGGGAGCGCCCCCGGACATATTCCTGCTGGGTTTCCCGCATAATTTTGACCGCCCGGTAAAAATCTTCCGCCGTCCGTATCGTCATCCCCCTACCTCCAGTTCCGGCGCATGACCAGCATGGCCGCGGTTTCCACCACGTTCAGGTCCGGGGCCGGGAGCTTGTTCACCGCCATGGTGTTTTGCGCCCGTTCGATGATCTTCACGAACTGCCGTGCGTCGGTCCGGCTTATCCGATACATGGCGTCCACCACCTCGTCGTCAACGGCGGGCCACACGGACTGGGCGATTTTTTTCGCGTCCTTTTTGGTCAGCCCCGCCAGGGGCAGGTAGACGCCGATGCGGCTTTCAAGCTGGCGGTGGTCGTTTTTGAGGTTCTGGATGGTCCCGGTGAGCCGGGGGAGGCCGATAAGTACCAGGCCGCTTTTCCCCAGGTCGTTCACCAGGCGGCGGCTGAACTCCAGGGCGTCCGCCTTGAGGTAGTCCGCCTCGTCCAGGATCACCACCATGTTCCGGTCCGCCAGGGCGGCGCTGACGTTTTGGATAAGCGCCTGCTGGTTCACCCGCTGCGTGTCCATGCTTAAGTCTTCGGCGATTTTGAGTATCAGCGCCCGGGCGTTCATGCCCTTTACCACGTCGATGTAGATCGTGGTCCGGGGGTTCTGCTCGGCGTAGTACCGGGCCGCGGTGGTTTTGCCGCCCCCGGCGTCGTCCACGATGAGGGCGATGTCCTCCTCGGCGTGGGCCATGGCGATGGCGTTGACGATATGCCGGAGCTGGTCGGTTTCCACCACCGGCACCTTCTTCCGGGCGTAGGCCTGTTCGGTCCGGCCTATCCATTTGACGATGGCCTCCTCCAGCCCCTCCACGTCGCCGGCGTACTTGTTGTTCCGGTAATCGCTCAAGACCGGGGAGGAATAGCCAATATCTTTGGCGGCCCGGTTCTGGCTGATGACGTACTTTTCCAGGGTGGCTTCCAGCCGTTCTTTAATCTGCTGATTCATAGATAATCCTCCGGTTTTGCGTCAAGCGGGTTTGTTAAGACCCGCTTTGGTTTATGAGGGACCGTTGGTCCCATCGGAACCGCCGGTCCCATCGGAACCGTTGGTTCCGCCGCTTGTTGTTCCGCCCCCGCGGCCAGGGGCAGTTCTTCACTTTGCCCCAGGTAGTGGTCCAGGTTCACCGGTTCGGCCTGCCGGTACTTGTTCAGGGCCACCTGGACCATGGTCTCGTATTCCGGTTCGGCCTGGACCTCCCCGGCGCCCAGTTCCGCCAGCAGCCGGAGGTTCCGCTTTTGCGCCCCCCGCAGCCGCCCCGTGGCGGCGTCCAGGTCCTCGCCCTCAAAGAAGTAGTTAGCCCGGGCGTTATACAGAAAGCGCCCTTCCAGATCGCAGATCATCACCTCCTCGTCGGTGACCAGCATGGAGCGGACCATGACCTGCCGCCCGGAATAATAAATGAGGTCCGGGTGGTAATAGGGGACCCCGTTTATCCTGACCACGTTGTTCCGCACCCGGCGCAGCTCCCCCCGGGAAAGGGCCAGCCGCAGGGTTTCCCGGTCCGCCCGGCGCAGGTCCGCCGGCAGGTTCTCCGCGAAGACCCGCGCCGCGGTCCTGCCCTCCATGCCCTTGCCTTCCGAGGGAAGATCGTTGTTGATGTACTCGATCATGGCCCCAGGGCGCTTACCACGGTTTCCCAGGAAGGCACGTCGTTCCGCTTCGCCATGCCGTTGATGTTCCGGTAGTAAAGCTGTGCGTCTTCGGGCTTCTCCCGGGTATCCCCGCCGACGAAACTTCCGATTTCCTTGGAAAAGTTTTCTTTCAGGGTGCCGTAGTAGCGTTCCTGCCGGCCCTTCGACTTGCCGTTATAGGGCAGGGTGAAGGAGACCTCGCTGCCGATGAGGGCGAAAAGCCCCTGGATGTGTACCTCCTCCTCCTCGTCCCAGCCCTCCGGCGTTGTAACGGCGGCGATGGCGGTTTTGCCGTTGAGCAGTTCCGAGCGGTAGTCCCTGCCGTTGTCGAAGATGAGTTTCCGGGGTATGCCGTACTGGATCACCGCCAGGTAGTAGGCGACGATAATCGAGAGGCTTGAGGGGGCCACCGAGGGGCACCAGCCCAGAACCTTCCCGCTCCGGTAATCCTGCATGGTGGTAATCCAGGGCCGCACCAGCTTCCCCCGGTACATGGCCACGCAGTCCAGGCAATGATGATCCGAAACCACCACGTCCAGGCTTTTGTATTGCCAGATGTTTTGATCCATGAAGGGCTGGTGTTTGTTGGTAAAGGCCGTTCTCCCCTCGCGGCGGTAATCCACCAGGGCCGGGGGCAGACTTTGCAGGTACCGCCGGGCGGTTTGATAGGTACAGGCCGAACCGGGGTAGTTCTGTTTGAGGAGCCGCAGCGCGTGCCGCATGGTGGGCCGGGTGTCCTTGAGCCAGAACCGTTCCAGGAGGGCCTTTTCGGTATCGGTGAGGCTTTCCCCCGCCCCGCCCGAGGCGGCGCTGTACCGGGGGGTGATGCCGTCCAGGCCCCGCTGGGAAAAGTCCCGCACCCAGCGGTAGAAGGTCCGGGGGGACACGGCCCCCAGCTCTTTGAACACCAGGCGGTCCGTGGCCTCCGCGTTATAGGCGGCGATAAAATCCTCCTTGCGGAGGCCGCTCTGTTTCCACTCGGTGATGAGGATGCCCCGGAAGGTCGTCGCGGTACGTTCCTTTTCGGTGGCCCTGACATAGGCCGTTCCGGCGGGGACCGGGTCCGGCGCTTCCGCCGGGGAAACGGCGCTTGCCAGGGCCAGCCGCACGTCCGGCGGGAGGCGGTACTCCACCCACCGGAGCCCGCCGGACTGGCGGACCGCCGGCCAGCCCTCCCGCTTCGCCCGCTCCAGCACCGTGCCCCGGCTTACCCCCAGGGCCTGAACCAGCAGGGCGGTTTTAACCGTGGCGCTCACGCTGCCCTGCCTTTGTCCGCCGCCGCGGCCCGGCGCATAGCCTCCAGCTCGCCCTTGGTCCGGGGCGGGAAAAGCTCCTGCCGGGGCATCCCGAAGTATGCGGCGATCCGCTCCTCGGTCTTTTTTGACAGGCGGGTACCATTGATGATTGCGGAAAGGTTCCCCTGGTGTATATGCAGCGCCCGGGCAAGATCACTAACAGTCATATCCCGCTGGGCAAGTTCAATTTTTATCCGTATCCGCCGTTCCTTGTCCGGCGGATAAGGCCGTCCTTGTCTCATGTTTTCTCCTCCTTTTGATCCGGCCAGCGGCAGCCGCAGTATTTCCGCAGCCCGTCCATGGTTTCAGAGGCGTCGCGGAGCGCCGCGAGGGCGTCCCGGTTCTTTGCCTCAAGCTCCTCGATCCGGGAAAGCCGTTCCCGGTCCCGCCCCTCCAGAGCGTCGATGTACCGCTCCATGGAAGCGATAAGCGCCTCGGCGCTGTCCAGTTTTTTTTCCAAATCCCGGTGTTCCCGGAACAGCCGGAGAAACCGCGTTCCCACTGCCGCCAGGCGGCCCGCTGCCCCCTTGCGCGATTCATAAACCTGTGCCATACTTATCCCATCCTTTGGTTCGCGGCGCTGGTTCCGTCCGCGTTCCTTAATCTGCTGGCCCCTCCCTACGGAGGGGTTTTTTGTTTTCCACGCTTACGCCTTTCGCCCGTAAGGGCAAACGGCCCAAGCCCAGGTACAGCTTAAAAGCCCCGAAGAAGCCGTATACGACCCGGTATTCCTTAGGCCCCCCGTGGGCGGCGCTTACGGCATAGGCGCGAAATTTTACCGCCCCGCGAATATCATCGCCCGCCATAAGAGCCAACAGCCGTGCCGCTTCCGTTTTTTTCGGGCTGTACCGGATATGGCGCCCGAATAGTTTCATGCATCCTCCTTTTCCCTTGCGGGATGGAACCGGCGGGAATTGAACCCGCGGGGTGGCGCCTTTTTCGGAGAGGGGAAAAGGCATACCGCCGCCCGGCCTGTACGGTTCCGAAAGCCCTCCCCCCGTGGTAGGATTGAATTGCCAAAAACAAACCACCACAAAAGGAGGGCGAATAGCCATGATTCCGTTGCTTGCGGCCGCGCTGGGGCCGGCGCTGGTTCTTTTTATCAGCGAAGGGTTCCGCTATTTTCACGCGAAGCGGGAGCGGGAGGAACGATTTTTTTATGAGGTTTATCCCAAGCGGCTGGCGCTTTACGAAGATATACTGGTCGAAATAAACTTCATGAAAACAATGCAGTATACCAATGCGGTCCATCTTAAAAAAATGGCGGGAAAAATATACCAGCTAGAGTTCAGGAGCGTCCTCTACGGGCAGTCCGCCGTCACCGACGCCCTCGGCGAGCTTGCTACGCTCTATGATAAGCTTTATAAACTGGTCGAAGCGGGCGTGTATCCGCTGGGAACACCCCTCCATCTCCCTATCGAAAGACTCCCAATACTCCACACGAGGATCCTTGAATTTATCAGGGAAGAATCGGGCAAGTATGTCGTAGACAAAAAAATTTTTGAGTTCCTGGCTCATTTCGAGGCTGAACAGCACAAGCAGGACAAGAAGCCAGGACGTCGTCGTGACCCAAAAAACAAAGACTATAGCCGGTATAGTTACTGACTCCGGCATTATGTATCCTCCTTTTCCTCTACGGGATGGAACCGGCGGGAGTCGAACCCGCAGGACGCCGGCCGGGCGGGAGGATAAGCGCCCCGGCGTCCGGCCCGTTCGGTTCCGTAACCGGGGACCGGCCCCGGTTATTCGCGTGGATGTTGGGCGGTCCGGCCGCGAAACCGGGCGCTCAAGGTCAAACACCGGGGGCGGCGCGCCGCCGCGCCGTTGCCCAGGCTCCCCGCTGTCAAATACCCTGCCACGGACCCGGGAAACCCCCGGCCCCGGCCTCCGAAATCTCGACAAAATGTCGATTTTTCGGAATACTTAAAAAAGCGATAATTTATCGCCGTTTTAAGGCGACTGGCCGTAATCCGGCGATAATTAATCGCCGGATATAATAGTTATATCACGTATCGTGATATTGTCAACTAGAATTTAGATAAATTTTAAAGAATTTATCTAAGAAAGGCCGAATATTGGTATATGAATATGACCATTGGCGATAGGTTTAAATTGCTGAGGGCAAAACTTGGATTAAACCAGTCCGAACTTGCGCGGGAAATTGGCGCCAACCCTAGCATTATCAGCGACATAGAGCGCGGGGACAAAGAACCGTCGAAAAAAATTATTTCGAGCCTAATCCTAAAATATAGAGTTAATTCAAATTGGCTCCTAACTGAACGTGGCGACATCTTTGTAAAAGAAGCGCTCACCGCAAAAAGTCCGTTAGAGCAAAATTTAGACGAAATTATAGCCGCTCATCCCAAGTTTGCGGCCATCGAGGAGCGCCTAGCCCGGCTGGAGGCATCCGTCGAGGACAAGGGGAGCTATGCGGCCCCGGAAACCGGGGAAGGCGGCGGCTTTACCGGGGAGCCGGAACCCGAGTATGAGGTGGAGGAGCGGGTCAAAATCCCCTACGTTGAAAACATCGCCGCCGGGCCGCCCATCACCCAGAGTGAAGACCTTTCCGGGACGGTCCCGGTTCCCGCCCGGTTTATACGGAAGGGCTTCCGGTATTACGCGGCCAGCATCCGGGGCACGTCCATGGCCGAGGCGGGCATCCGGGACGGCGACCTGGTGCTTATCCGCTCCATCGATACGCCGGTGGACGGGGCAATCCAGGTGGTGCGGTACCAGGGAAAATCCACCCTCAAGCGGCTGCGGGAACGGGAGGACAAGGGCTGGGAACTCCACTACGAGGACGGCAGCGGGAAGGTCATTCCGGTCGGCGATTCCGAGGACTACGAGATACAGGGGGAATTCGTGGCGGTACTGCCGGGGGCGCAGGTCCCGGACCGGGGCAAAAGGGGCCCCAGGACACGCGAGGAGCCGTTCAAAAACCGTTAGATAAGAAAAGGGGTGGGATTTTACGGCCCAGGGTAAAACGGGGGGGATTTGAAAGAAAAATTCTTGCCAAATATAAGAAACGAGGTTATTGTGGAAGAACCAATGCGTAAAAAGAGAGGGAAAGAGGCCCTTAAATTTGGTATACTGTAATTAGGGGGATTTGCATGGGGATTTATTCCGAATATTTAGCAAAAAACATGAATTTTTCCCAGCTAAATGAAGAAAGAAAGGTATGGTTACGCAAGGTTTCAGAATTACGGGGGGACAGATGTATTTTGTCTTATGCGGGTGATGTTGATAAAATAGGGGTAAATTCCGGCATAGAATATGCCGATTTTATGTTTTTTTCGGATCAACTGGCCACGTTAAAAGGGCATGATTCTATTGATATAATCCTGGAGACTCCGGGCGGACAAGCGGAAATAGTGGAACAAATGGTAAAGGCCGTCCGATCAAAATTTTCTCATGTTGGTATTATTGTACCCGGGATGGCTAAAAGCGCGGGAACAATTTTTGCTATGGCGGGAGATCAGATATTAATGGGGCCGGATTCAGCGCTAGGGCCTATTGATGCCCAGATGACATATCAAGGTACGGGTAAAAGATTTTCCGCAGGGGCATTCCTCGACGGTCTGGAAAAGATAAAGGAAGAAATAGCCAAAAATGGCGGCAGATTAAATCCAATGTATATCCCCATTTTGCAAAGCATATCGCCGGGTGAAATCCAGGCCTGCGAAAACGCCCAGGCATTTTCGCGGGAACTGGTAAAAGACTGGCTAACAAAATATAAATTCTCGCAATGGCTTATCCATTCGTCTACAGGCACACAGGTTAGTCCCAAGGAACGGGAAGATCGAGCCGCAAGCATAGCGGACAAACTATGTCAGCCTTCATCATGGTTAACACATGGTCGGTCTATAAACATTGAAGAACTCAGAAAGCTAAAATTGGAAATCATTGATTATTCTGACAATGACGCGTTAAATGAAGCTATAACACGCTATTTTGTTCTTCTTTCAATGTTGTTTGATAATACCAATATTTACAAGGTGGTGGAAACCCCAGAATCTCAAATATATCGACACATGGTAACCCAGACGGTGGTACCGCAAATACCCATTCCAATACAAGCGGAACGAGCGATAAAAGAATGTGCTGATATAAACTATGTATGTCCGCGTTGTAAATTTACCATGAAAATTCAAGCCAATTTGAATCAACATAGCGATTTAAAGCCGGGATTCTTGCCGTTTCCTGTCGATAATAATACCATTGTATGTACAAACTGTGGACTTGAAAATAATCTTTCCGCAATCCGGCTGCAAATTGAAGCCCAAACAGGAAAAAGGTTTGTAGAATAAGGAGTTTTTTATGACGGGGAATAGAGACTATTCAATCATTTTTCAATGTCTGGAAGACTCAAAAGAAAAGGACAGATATACATGGGAGCTTGTCCGTCAAACCGCCGCAATGACTCCAGAAATTGACAAGTTGCAAGAAATAGTTGCTGATACTGAACAGTATGCGGTTTCAATTCTGACAACAACATAAAATCAGGATTAGGTAATTAAGCCGTAGAGTTCCCTAACGCCTGTAGCTTTTTTCCCGTCCGGCTCTTTATCCCCCTTAGAGCGCCCCTCCCCCTAAGGGCGGTATCCTCAAAACCATGAGAACGCGCAAAAGGGAAATCGCCCGGGCCGGTATATTCGGTTCCAGGGATGATCCCCAGATTGTTA
>JAISMC010000110.1 GCA_031276965.1 Treponema sp. | reverse complement strand
GGACCGGATAAACAGATCCTTTTCCGCCGCATTGATCCTTTGTCCGATAACCGGAAAGGGTTTGCTGCCGGGGCAGAAAGATTGTTCCCCGCTTGCCCGGACAGGCCGGGGAGAGAAGTTTTTCGCCGCCGCAGCTATGGCGGCAATGTGTTCGGGCCGGGAACCGCAGCAACCCCCCACAATATTCACCAGACCTTCCCCCATATACCCGGCCAAAACCGCGGCCATGGATTCCGGGGTTTCCGCATATTCGCCATTCTTGTCGGGCATTCCCGCATTTGGGTAGGCGCTAACCAGGCAGGGAACGAAGGAAGCCAGCGTCCTGATATGGGGTTTGAGGAGTTCCGCCCCAAATGAACAGTTCAGTCCTACGGACCAGGGTTTAACGTGGGATACGGAGGAACAGAAATCCTCCAGGGTTTGCCCCGTCAGGAGCCGGCCCCCGGCGCTTACGGTGGCGGAGATCATGACCGGTATTTCCTCCCCGCCGCCATGAACGGACCGCCGTTCTTCCGCCAGACGGGTAATGGCAAAGATGGCGGCTTTGGCGTTGAGGGTATCAAAGATCGTTTCCAGCAGCAGCATATCCGCCCCGCCGTCCAGCAGTCCCCGGGCATTATCGTAATATGCCGCCGTCAATTCGTCCCAGCTAACGCCCCGCTTGGCGGGATCGGAAATATCCTGGGGTATACCGGCGCTTTTTGAGGTGGGTCCCATGCTTCCCGCCACAAACCGGGGCCTGGCGGGACCGGAAAATGCATCCGCCGCCTTCCGGGCCAAACGCGCCGCCGCCGCGCTGATCTCATAGGCCAAGTCACCGATGCCGTAATCCGCCAGGGATACCGAAGTTGCGTTAAAACTACAGGTTTCGATGATATCCGCTCCCGCTTGCAGGTAGGCTTCATGGATACCGGATATGAGTTCCGGTTTGGTGAGGCAGAGCAGATCGTTGCATCCCGCAAGGGATCGTTTGTGATCGGCAAAACGGCTGCCCCGGAAGTCCGCTTCGCCCAGGTTAAAGCTCCGAATAACCGATCCCATGGCTCCGTCAAGGATGAGGATCCGTTCCGATGCAAGGGCGTTGAATTTTTGTCGAGTAATCATGGGAGCTATTATATCACGGGAGGACAAGCAGAGAAAAGGGAGTTTGTATTCGAAGCCGGCCATTCGACTTGACAGAATCCGTAAATATCGTTAACATTAACGTTAATGTCAAAAGGAATTATCTTTGATATCAAGGAGTTTGCGGTTTTTGATGGGCCAGGTATCCGTACCACCGTGTTTTTCAAAGGATGCCCGCTGCGCTGCCAATGGTGCCATAATCCGGAAGGGTTAAGTCCTGAGCCGCAGTTGATGGTCAGCGGAGCGGGCTGTACCCATTGTGGCGCTTGTATGGCGGCATGTCCCAGCCCGGATGTCTGTATCCTCTGTGGTAGATGTGTACACCGCTGCCCCCGGGGAATCAGGCGCATGGTCGGTGAAGAGTATACTGCGGAGGGACTTGCGAAAAAAATCCTCCGGGACGATACGTACCTCAAGGCATGCGGAGGAGGCTATACCCTGTCCGGCGGGGAACCCACTTTGCAGGGGGAGTTTCTCTTGGAATTGCTGCGGCATATCCGGGGCAGCCACCGGGCGGTGGAAACTTCAGGCTGCTGTCCGGGAGATCTGTTTTCTGCTGTCCTTGAGGAAACGGAACTGATACTGCTGGACCTAAAGGCGGTAGACACGGACGTTCACCGAAAATATACAGGAGCGGATAATCAGATCATTCTGGAAAATCTGGAACGTCTGAAATCATCCGGCAGGCCGCATATCATTCGTATTCCGGTGATACCAGGGGTTAACGACACGGAAGAGAATTACAGTGCCACGGCGAAACTGTTAAGGGACGACCATAGTCTTGTAAAAGTAGAATTACTGCCATACCATAAAACGGCGGGAGCGAAGTACAGCATGTTGAAGATGAGTTACCAGCCTGATTTTGACGTTGAACAAAAATCCTGCATAGACAGGGAAATCTTTTTAGCCGGAGGTATCCTCTGTACTGTTGTATGATCGTTTTATGACAGGGAGGGATTAACATGACCGAACATATTCAGAAAATGCTTGATTATTTTATTGTCAGGAAGGAACATCACCGGTTCAGGCAAGCCCGGACGGAACCCTATGTATTGGCGGAGGGATATGCCGCCCGGGGGCTTGGGGATTTGGAACGTACCGTAGATCGATTTCGCCGGGTTATGGAACAGGAAAAACCGATAGTTTTTTCCGATGAAAGGATTGTACTACTCCGTACCATCACCCGGATCCCTGAAATTTTTACTCCCCGGGAATTTGAGGTCATAAAAAAGAATCACGCTATCCATGAGCAGGGAAAAGTGAGCAATATCAATCCCCGGTATTCCCTGCTTCTCAACACGGGAACCCGGCAAAAACGACAAGAGCTAACGGAACGGATGGTCTGGTTTGAAAAGTCCGGCAATACGGAAGGGCTGCGGTTTAATCGAGCCCTGATCGATGTACTGGATATCCTTGAAGGGTTTGCCGAACGGTACCGTCAGGAGGCGGTACGGGCGGGTAATGTCCGGGCTGGGGAAGTTCTGTCCAGGATTCCCCGGGAAAAACCGGCGTCCTTTCTTGAGGCTCTGCAGTTTTTGCGGTTTATCCATTACTGTCTCTGGTGTAATTTTAACTACCACAATACCTTTGGCCGTTTTGATCAGTATCTGTATCCCTATTACAAAGAGGATATTGACCGTGGTGTTCTTACCCGGGAGGACGCTCTGGAATTGGTGGAAGAATTTTTTATCAGTTGCAACAGGGACAGTGATCTCTATCCGGGTATCCAGCAAGGGGATAACGGTCAAAGCATGGTTTTAGGAGGACTCAATCCCGATGGCAGCGACAGTTACAATGATCTTTCGGAACTGTGCCTGGAGGCGAGCCTGGAACTACGCCTGATCGATCCGAAGATAAATCTGCGGGTAAGTAAAAATACCCCGATAGAACGGTACCACAAGGGTTCCATCCTTACCAAACAGGGGCTTGGGTTTCCCCAATATGCCAATGATGACATTGTGGTGGAAGCCCTGAAACGCTGGGGATATGCGGAACAGGATGCCTACAACTACGTGGTAGCGGCATGCTGGGAGTTTATCGTACCCGGCGCCGGTATGGACATTGTGAACATCAACGGTTTATCCTTTGCCGGCACGATTGTCGCTGCTATAGATCGCCATGAGGAATGGAATACCTTTGAAGAGCTTATGGGAATTGTCAGGGAAGAGATCAATATCCGGGCAGAAAAGATTATAGATTCCACCAGAAACATATACATGGAACCTGCTCCTTTCCTGAGCCTCATGATGGACGGATGTGTTGAAAAAGGAATGGACATATCCCTGGGGGGTACCTATAACAACTACGGTATCCATGGTACAGGGCTCTCTACTGCGGTAGATTCTCTGGCGGCGATACGCAGATATGTCTTTGAAGATCAAAGGATATCCAAGGAGGAACTAAAGGAACTGCTGCGGACTAACTATGAGGGGCGGGAGGATCTCTATACGCTGCTCCGTTATGAGGCGCCGAAGATGGGGAACGATGACGATGAGGTGGATACCCTGGCGGATACACTCCTTGGCTGGTTTGCCGATGCCTTGCAGGGCCATCGGAACGACCGCGGCGGCGTTTTCAGGGCGGGTACCGGTTCGGCGATGTACTATATCTGGCACGCTAAAGATGAAGAGGCTACCCCTGACGGCCGCAGGCGGGGAGAAGCCCTGGCTTGCAATTATTCCCCCAGCCTGTTCAGCCGTTGCAAGGGCCCTGTTTCAATCATCAAATCCTTTGCCAAACCAAATCTGGTCAGGGTTGCTAACGGAGGTCCCCTTACCATTGAACTCCACGACAGCGTATTCCGCAGTGATGACAGCATCCGCAAGGTAGCCCTTTTTGTAAAAAGCTTTATGGACATGGGGGGACATCAGATGCAGATAAATGCGGTGAACCGGGACAAATTGAAGGATGCCCGGGAACACCCTGAAAATTACCGGAACCTGATCGTGCGGGTCTGGGGTTGGAGCGGTTATTTTGTTGAATTGGATGAGGTATACCAGAACCATATTATCGAACGGATGGAGTTGAATATATAAAATTAGTA
>JAISMC010000103.1 GCA_031276965.1 Treponema sp. | reverse complement strand
AGGACTACTTTGAAGTCAGCTCCGATTCGGGGCATATACGCCGGGACGGGGAGGCCGCTTCGGCGGAGCAGCGGAAATTCCTCGAGGGGGCCCTTTCCCGGCCCGAGACCCTCCAGGAGCACCTCCTTTGGCAGTTCCGGCTCCAGCCCATCGGGGAGGATATCCGCCGCATCGGAGAACTCCTCATCCAGAATCTCGACGAAGACGGTTTTCACAAGGAGCCGGTGGATCTGCTTCTAAAGCAGGAGAATCCCGAAGCCGTACAGGAGGCCTTGGATCTGATAAGAATCCTGGACCCCCAGGGAACCTGTACCACAGACTACCTTGAATCGCTCCGGGTTCAGATTGGCCTGCTTCCTGATGCGCCCGAAGGGATGGAGGAGATACTTCCCTGTCTGGAACAGATGGAACGGGGCAGGGCCGCCGAGACCGCCCGGAAGCTGGGCCGTACCGAGGAGGAGGTCAGGGAATTTTTTGAGACCATCAAGGAACTGTCTCCCTTTCCGGGCCGGCACTTTGCCTCCGCGGATATCCGCTATGTGGTTCCCGATGTACAGGTGATTAAGCGGGAAGGGGAATTTGTCATAGTCCTCAACGATGAGGAAATCCCCGTACTGGGGATCAATCCTTTTTTTATGAAGATCTCCAGTGAAAAAGGGAATAAGCCGGCCCGGGATTTTGTCAGAGAGAATATCAGGGAAGCCCGCTGGTTTATCCAGTCCATCAACCAGCGGAACCACACCCTCCTCAGGGTGTCCCGGGCTGTCGTAGAATTCCAGCGGGCCTTTTTTGTGGACGGCCCCAAACACCTGGCCCCCCTGACCCTGTGGGATATAGCCCAGGAACTGGGGGTCCACGAGACCACCGTGTCCCGAACCGCCAACGGCAAGTACATGCAGACCGAATGGGGTATTTTTGAGATACGCCACTTTTTTACCAATTCCATAAGCGGCGCCGGGTCCGGCGGGTCCCGCTATTCCAAAGAGGGGGTCAAAGAGATTATCAAGGAGATCATCTCCGCCGAAGAGCGGAATCTTTCGGATCAGGAAATAGCGGATCTTCTGGCTAAACGGGGCATACCCCTGGCAAGGCGTACCGTCGCCAAATACCGGAAGGAGCTGGACCTGGGTTCATCCTATACCCGTTAAAAGGCGGGAATGGAGCATGACGGTATCTTCAATTGAGCCAGTTCCAAAACCCTGTTGGTTTTTCCACTGGCTATGGAGTTTCTCAGTCTTAAATCCTTGTACAACAAGGATTTAAGACTTGTGAAACATCCTAAATCTAAGGAAGCTGTTCCAAAAACTGAAGTTTTGGAACAGCCTCAATTATGAAGGGATTTTGAATTATTCCGCGGAGTCCATGCGGCTTCCCGCGGAAGATATAACAACAGGAGGCAGTTAATGAATACGGAAATCAAAGCGCTGCATTTTACCCTGCGGGACGAAGCCCGGAACTATCTGGACAAGAAAATCGCCCGCATTCACAATGCCGAGAACATGATCATCGATCTTTTGATTACCCTCAGCAAGGATAAAAAGGATTTTGCCGCCGAGGCGACGGTCAATTTCCGCTGGGGCGTGTCGATCCACGTCAAGGAACATGACTTTGAATTGACTCCGGCCATTGATAAGCTGATGGATAAGCTGGATGCAAAAATCATCAAGGAAAAAGAAAAGGTCAAGGATATAAAAGAAAAAGAACGGGCCGAAAAAAGGCGTACCGGCACCGTATAGCGTTTTTCGGACAGAGCTAGACAAGGACCTCCCGGATATGCCATAGTCTGGTATGGAAGCCCGCTCTATTTTCCGCAACATCTCCCCCATCGATCACCGGTATTCTATTTCCGAGGAGGCCCTCTTTAACGATCTGTCCGCCTGGCTTTCCGAAGAGGCGGCGGTTTCCGCCTGCGTCAGAGCGGAAACCGCTCTGGTCGCCGCCCACTTGAAGCTTAGGGGAACCCTGACCGAGGCCCTGAAGGAAGCCCTGGACAGAGCGGCCGCATCGGTGGACCCCGGAGAGGTATATGCCGAGGAAGAGAAGACCCGCCACAATATCAGGGCCCTGGTGAATGTGCTTAAAACCAAGGTGCCCCCGGAAACGGCGCCGCTGGTCCACCTGGGGGCCACCAGCGTGGATATCCTGGACACCGGCCTCTCCTGCCGCATGGAAGGAGTTACCCGGCAGGTGGTTCTGCCCCTGCTGCGAAAACTGGAGCTCCTCCTCTGCGGCTTTGCTGAACGGGAGGCGGAGACCCCCCAGGTGGGACGCACCCACGGCCAGCATGCGGTCCCTATCACCGCGGGCTTTGCCATGGCGGAGTATGTCTCCCGGCTGGGAAAATCTATTTTGGAAATCGAACGTCTCTCCCGCCAGCTAAAGGGAAAGCTCGCCGGCGCCGTGGGAGCCTACAATGCGGCCGGCATGATTGTCAAGGATCCGGAGGAACTGGAGCGGATATACCTTGCGGAACTGGGCTTGGAGCCTTCGGAACATTCCACCCAGCTGGTGGAGCCCGAATACCTCCTGAGGCTGCTGCTGGAGTACAACATAGCCTTTGGGATCATCGCCAATCTGGCGGACGATCTGCGGAACCTCCAGCGTTCCGAAATCGGGGAATTCCGGGAAGGTTTTGCTGCGGATCAGGTGGGTTCTTCCACCATGCCCCAGAAACGGAACCCCTGGAATTCGGAGCATGTAAAAAGCCTCTGGAAGGCCTTTATGCCCAGAACCATTACCTTTTTTATGGACCAGATCAGCGAACACCAGCGGGATCTTTCCAATTCCGCCAGTCAGCGTTTTATTGCCGATTATGTTTCGGGCTTCTGCCTGGCCGTAAGCCGCATGGCCTCGGTGGTGGAGGACCTGGGGGTAGACCGGGAACGGCTCGCCGCCAACCTGCGGAGCTCCGGCATTCCCGGGGGGGTCCTGGCGGAGCCCGCCTACATACTGCTGGCGGAGAGCGGCCTCTCCGATGCCCATGAGATTATCAGGAAAATAACCCTCAAAGCGGAACGGGAGGGGCTCAGCTTTGCCGGAGCCCTGGCCCAAGAGGGGGAGATCCTCTCCCGGATCGGCGAAAAGCTTGCCGGGCTTGGCCGGATCAAGGCTCCCGGTGAAGTCCTTTCATGGTTTGAAAAACCGGAACGCTACTGCGGCCTGGCGGCGGAAAAAGCCAGGACCCTGGCGGCGAAGTACCGGAAATTGATGGAAAAACAGCTTACATAGCCCGGTCCGCCGGGATTTGCATTAGGAGTAAAATATGTTTGAAGAAGCCCTATCCTACGACGATGTCCTCCTCCTGCCGGGATACTCGGATATACTTCCCCGGGACTGCGATGTAAAGACCACCCTCTGCGGCGGCCTCCGCCTGAACGTGCCGGTTATTTCCGCGGCCATGGATACGGTAACCGAAGAAAAGCTTGCCATCGCCATTGCCCTGGAGGGAGGGACCGGGGTAATTCACCGGAACTTGAGCCCGGAGGAACAGGCCCGGCAGGTGGGAAATGTTAAGCGTTATCTGAACTGGATCATCGGTTCTCCGGTTACCGTGGGGGAAGACGCCCTGGTACGGGATGTTAAAAGCCTAAAGGAGAGGTTCCAGGTTTCGGGAATGCCCGTTCTCGACAGCGAGGGCAGGCTGGTGGGGATCATCACCAGCCGGGATCTCCGTTTCTGCCGGGACGACAGCCTCCCTGTTAAGGATGTGATGACCCGGAATCCGGTGGTTGTTCAGGGGGAACCCTCGGTGTCCGGGGCAAGGGAAAAATTCGACAAGCACCGGATCGAGAAGCTTCCCGTAACCGATGCCCAGGGACGGCTTACGGGGCTTATCACCGTTAAGGACATGGAAAAGCACGACCGTTTCCCCAAGGCGGCTACGGATAAGGGGGGCCGGCTTATTGTGGGGGCAGCGGTTTCCCCCCAGGACTTTGAGCAGCGGCTTCCCCTCCTTAAAAACGCCAAAGTGGATTATGTGGTCATGGATACCGCCCATGGGGACACGAAAAATGTGATGGAAGCGGTACAGAAAATCAAAAAGCGCTTCGGCATTCCCGTCATCGGGGGAAACGTGGCCTCCCGGGAGGGAACCCGCCGGCTTATTGATGCGGGGGCCGATGCGGTTAAAGTCGGCATAGGCCCCGGTTCCATCTGTACCACCCGGATAGTTGCGGGGATTGGGGTTCCCCAGTTTACCGCAGTCTGGGAATGTGCCGGGGAGGCCGCCAAGAGCGGGATCCCGGTCATTGCCGACGGCGGCATCAAATTCTCCGGGGATATCACCAAGGCCATAGGCGCCGGGGCGGACGCGGTGATGATAGGCAATCTGTTTGCGGGACTCAAGGAAGCGCCGGGAAGCGAGATCATCTTTGACGGCCGTATCTACAAGGAATACCGGGGCATGGGAAGCATGGGGGCCATCAACGACGGCGCCGGAGACCGCTACCAGATTGCCAAGGACGAGGAGCCCGTTCCCGAAGGCATCGAAGGCCGGGTTCCCTACAAGGGCGAACTGCGGAGCTACCTGAACCAGCTGGCGTCGGGGCTGCGCAAAGGCATGGGATACTGCGGCTGTAAGAATATAGCGGAACTAAAGCGGTACCGTAAATTCGTCAAGATCACCGCGGCGGGCTTCAAAGAAAGCCATGCCCACGACGTAACCATTACCCAGGAAGCGCCGAACTACAGCCGGTCCTAGCCGCCGCCGGCATGGACGCCGCCGGTACGGATGCCGCCGCTTGAAACAGGGCGGGGGTTCCGGTATCCTGGAGCTGAGGATAGTGCATGAATGTAGTCGTTATCGGCGCCCAATGGGGCGATGAGGGAAAGGGCAAAATCGTGGATTATCTGGCCAATGAGGCGCAGATAATCGTCCGTTTCTCCGGCGGGGCCAATGCGGGCCATACCATCGTTATAGGAGAGGACCAGTACGCCCTGCATCTGATTCCTTCGGGGATACTCTATCCTGATAAAATGGTAGTCCTCGGCGCCGGGATGGTTATAGATCCCGTGGCCCTTTTTACGGAGCTGGACATGCTCAGGGACCGGGGGATCGATACTACGGGCCGGGTTTTTATCTCTGACCGGGCCCATGTGGTACTGCCCCGGTATATCGAGATCGACAAGGAGCGGGACCAGTCCCGGAAGAAGCCCATCGGTACTACTGGCCGCGGCATAGGGATCACCTATTCCATGAAGAGCGACCGGGACGGCATACGAATTGCGGATCTTGCCTGGAAGGAAAAAATGGCGGAACTGGAACCCCCGGACCGGGATTTCCTTGCCCCCTATAGAGAACGGCTCCTTGCCATGGCGGTTGATCTTTGCACTTACCTGGTGTACCGCAAAAACGCCCAAGTTCTTTTTGAAGGCGCCCAGGGGGCTCTTTTGGATTTGGATATGGGAACCTACCCCTATGTGTCCAGCGGCATGTCCTGCGCCGCCGGGGCCGCCATAGGCGGCTGTGTGGGTCCCCGGAACCTGGACAAGGTGCTGGGAGTATTCAAAGCCTACTCCACCAGGGTGGGAAACGGCCCCTTCCCCAGTGAATTTGATACCGGTTCCGAGGACGAGCTTTGCCGTTTTGTCCGGAACACGGGCCGGGAATACGGGGTTACTACCGGCCGGCCCCGTCGCTGCGGTTACCTTGACCTGGTAGCCCTGCGTTACGCCTGCCTGACCAATTCCATCGATTCCCTGGTAATGACCCATCTGGATGTATACGATGCCCTGGAAGAGGTAAAGGCCTGCATAGCCTATCAGATCGGCGACCGGATAGTCGAAAGCTTCCCCGCTTCCATCGAGGCCCTTAACAATGCCAAACCCGTGCTCCGGTCCTTCCGGGGCTGGAAAAAATCCCTCTCATCCGCGCTGACCTACGAAGAATTCCCCGAGGCGGCGATGGAATACATCGATTTTATTGAACGTTTCTGTGAAACTCCCGTAGACATTGTATCCGTAGGCTACGACAGGAAGGAGACCATCATTAGAAAAAATCCATGGACCAAATGAACTTCCCCTGCCGGGAGGCGGGTTTTTGGGCATCAACCCCCGCTGCGAATAAAAGTCCTTTGTGTCTCCGGGAGTCTTTGTACCGGGTCTTTCCCTGGTTTATTCCGCCGGAGACAGCCGGACGAGAGACAGGTATCGATGGATAAGATTCTGATACTGGATTTTGGGAGTCAAACCACCCAGCTTATAGGAAGGCGTATCCGGGATATGGGGGTTTATACGGAGATACTTCCCGGAGACGCCTCCCTTGAGGGAATTATCCCCGCCGCCGGTGAAGGGGGGGACCGGTTCCGGGGGATCATCCTCTCGGGGTCTCCCGAGTCGGTTTATTCCTCCGCAGGAGCCGCGCCGGACAAGCGGGTCTATCATTCTGGTCTTCCCCTGCTGGGGATCTGTTACGGCCTTCAGCGCATGAATTTTGACAACGGCGGCCGGGTAGAGCCCCTGCCCAGGCGGGAGTACGGCGGCGTGGAGGTCCGCATCGGCCCCTCAGCGGGGAACGGCGGCCTGCGGGACGGCGCCGCAAACCCCCTGGCCCCGCGTTTTCTTGCGGGCTTCGATCCTTCGCTGCCGCTTACTGCCATTACGGCGGGAACCGCCTCTGCGGATACGGGGCGGGGCTTTACCTTTACCGCCTGGATGAGCCACGGCGATACCCTTACCGTCCTGGCGCCGGGGTTCCTCGAGTACGGCAGAAGCGCCGCCGGTTTCCCCGCAGTGGTGATAAGCGGCAGCAAGCCCTGGTTCGGCCTTCAGTTTCATCCGGAAGTAACCCACAGCGAGCGGGGCCTTGAGATCCTCGCCGCCTTTACTTTCGGCGTCTGCCAATGTAAGCCGGGCTGGACTATGGAGCAGTACATTGAGGAAGTCCGCCGCCTTCTGCAGGAGAGGGTGGGGACGAATCCGGCGCTGCTCCTTATTTCGGGAGGGGTGGATTCCACCGTGGCCGGGGCGCTGCTTCTCAAAACCCTCGATCCCGGTCAGGTTCACCTTATGTATATGGACACCGGCCTTATGCGGAAGGATGAAACCAGGACCGTCAAGGCCGGTCTGGAGCGGCTTGGCGCCAGGCATCTGCACATCATCCACTGCGAGGATGAATTCCTCTCGGCCCTCAAGGGACTGACGGATCCTGAGGCAAAACGCAGGGCCGTCGGGGATCTCTTCATCACCATACAGGAACGGGAAGTGGCCCGGCTGGGTCTCCCCGGTTCCTGCTTTCTTGTCCAGGGTACTCTCTACACGGATCTCATTGAAAGCGGCAAGGGGGTGGGGAAAAAGGCCCGCCTTATCAAAAGCCACCATAACGTGGGGAGCCCTCTGGTGGAGGCTAAGCGCAAAGCGGGCCTTGTGATTGAACCCCTGGACCGGCTCTACAAGGATGAGGTCCGCCGTTTGGGCCGGCTCCTCGCCCTGGACGAAGACGTGGTCCGCCGTCATCCATTCCCCGGCCCCGGCCTTGCGGTCCGTATCCTGGGAGAAGTAACCAGGGAAAAATGCGACATACTCCGGGAGGCGGACGCCGTTTACATTGAAGAACTCAAGCGCCGCCGGGGTCCTTCGGGGGAAAGCCTCTACGACGAGATATGGCAGGCCTTTGCGGCGCTGCTCCCCATCCGTTCCGTGGGCGTCGCCGGAGATATCCGCAAGTACGGCTGGGTCCTGGTCCTCAGGGCCATCACCAGTTCTGACGGCATGACCGCCGGCGTATACCCCTTTCCGGCAAAAGATCTTTTGGAAATCTCAACCTTGATCACCAATACCGTTAAAGACATAGGCAGAGTAACCTATGACATATCGAGCAAACCTCCCGCTACAATTGAGTGGGAATAGGAGTTACCATGGACACCGCAGTATTTCCCGGCGACGACGAAGCCCGTGAAACAATACTGGCCGTCGGCAGACGGATGTACGAAAAAAATTTTGTTGCCGCCAACGACGGCAATATCAGCTGTAAAGTTGCGCCCGACATCATATGGGCTACCCCCACGGGAGTTTCCAAGGGGTTTATGAAGGCTGATCAACTGGTCAAGCTGAAGCTGAACGGCGAAATCGTCAAGGCGGGAAATCTCAAGGTGTCTTCGGAAATTAAAATGCACCTGCGACTATACAACGAAAACCCCGCCATCAACGGCGTAACCCATGCTCATCCTGTGGTGAGTACCTCCTTCGCCATCGCCGGTATGGCCCTGGACCGGGCGGTGTACCCCGAAGCCCTGGTAACTCTGGGGGTGATCCCCTGCGTCCACTACGCCCTTCCCGGAACCGAAGAAGTTCCCGACTCCATTGCTCCCTACAGCAGAGATTACAACGGCGTCCTCCTGGCAAACCACGGCGCCCTTACCTGGGGGACCAGCCTGATGGAAGCCTTTTTCCGCCTTGAGGCCATGGAACACTACGCCCAGGTCATCCTCTACACGGATTTTATCATGGGAAAGGCCAATATCCTAAGCCGCAGTCAGGTGGACGACATTATTAAGATCCGGGATAATATAGGAGTCAGCTCCGGGGGTGTTCCCTCCCGCCTTGCCGCCCGGCCCGGCAACCTGCGGGATGTTATTAATAATCCGGCAAGGCGCCTTTGATTGAAAGGCGGTCCATACCTCCGCCTTCCAATCATGCCGCCGGAACCGGTCTTTTTCCGGGGAGACCGGGAGCTGCAAAAGCCTGTTCAAATTCACCCCTTTTGATCATACTGCTATTATGAAGTTGTCCATCCTTGGTTCAGGCACCTCTCACGGTATTCCGGTTCTGGGCTGCGGTTGTCCGGTCTGCCGTTCCGAAGACCCAAGGGACAAGCGAATGCGGGCTTCGCTTTACATAGAAGGAAACGGCGGGGAACGGGTGGTAATTGATACGGGGCCGGAATTCCGCCTTCAGGCTATACGGGCGGGAATAACCGGGCTCGATGCAGTACTGCTGACCCATGCGCACGCGGATCATGTCCACGGTCTGGACGATGTGCGGCCCCTCAGCCGGGAACGGGTTATTCCCGTCTACGGCAGCCCGCAGACCCTGGAGGAACTGAGGGAGCGCTTTGCCTACGTGTTTAAGAAAACCCAGATTGGAGGGGGAAAGCCCCGGATTGAGCTGTGCGCAGCCTTGGGGCCCCTTCAAATCGGAGGTCTGGTTCTTACCCCCGTTCCGGTAAAACATGGCGTCCTTGACATCCTGGGATGGAGGGCGGATGAGGCGGGGGCCGGGACGGCGGTCTACCTGACCGATACCAGCGCCATTCCAGCCCTTTCCCGGCCCTTCATAGAACGCCCCGAAATTCTTATCGTCGATGGCCTGCGGAAACGGCCCCACGAGACCCATTTTAGTTTTGAAGAGGCTTTGGAAACTGCGGCAGACCTGCAGGCCCGGCGGGTCTATCTAACCCACATCTCCCACGATCATTCCCATAGCGAAATCGAAGACTACTGCCGTACTTTTAGCAAAAAACGGGGACTTACCGGGGTAAGGATGGGCCCCGCCTGGGACGGATTTACTATAGAAAACCTCTAAAAACTGAAGTTTTTAGAGGTTTTCTTACCCCCTATATTATTGTACATGGGTATGTACTTGACGCAGGTCTAAGATTAGCGAATGCTATTTTCCTCAAAAGTGGGTACAAATTTCCCTCGGAATTTCGTAATTTCGTTGAAAAGGCAGTAAAATTCAGAAAA
>JAISMC010000092.1 GCA_031276965.1 Treponema sp. | reverse complement strand
TTGCCGCGTAAGCGGCGTCCTTGTTCCGGTACAGTTTGCCGGCCCTGGAAATGCTGCGCATTTTTAGG
Organism: Treponema sp.; assembly: GCA_031276965.1. Lineage (GTDB taxonomy): Bacteria > Spirochaetota > Spirochaetia > Treponematales > Breznakiellaceae > JAISMC01. Next base: position 11,469 of record JAISMC010000092.1, on the reverse strand, counting down.
GCCGCCAGACCCTTGTCGAACCGCAGGTTCGCGGCAGCCGGAACGTTATGCACAAAGGGCGCAAAGGAAACTGTCCGTTTTATGTCTTCCCTTGGAGCGCTTTTCGGTTATATATCGCATCCACCCTGCGTCCCCTGGCGGTAAAATGGTATCCGTCCAAGCCGCCTTGACGGCTTGCATTATTCCCGCCTTTTGAGTATCCTTATAGAAAATCCATACTGAGGAGGAAAAGCATGTCCGATTCGGACGGCGGCGGTAGTTTATCCGGCCACAGACAAAACCGGCATGTAATTCCTGTATAAGACGGGTTCTTCCTTTCTTCTATGGGGATCATGCTCATAGGAGAAATATATGGAAGAGACCATTCTCTCTATCATCAACGAAAATCCCATCCAGGTAACCAGGCTTCACGCGCTTTTTGCGGATATGAATACGGTGGATATCGCCGGGCTCTTTCAGGATATGAGCCGGGAAAAGGTGATCCGCATATTCAGGCTTCTGCCCAAGAACATCGCCGCGGATGTTTTTTCCTACATCGAACCGGAGGAGCAGCAGATTATCGTGGAAGCCCTGACGGACAGTGAGGTGGGGGACATTATGAACCACCTCTTTATCGACGATGCGGTTGACGCCATCGAAGAGATGCCTGCGGATGTGGTGAACCGGATGCTCCAGAATGTCAGCGCCGAAAGGCGGAAGCTGATCAACCAGATCCTCCAGTATCCCGACGATTCCGCCGGCAGCATTATGACCACCGAGTATGTGGAGCTCCGGGAGGACGCCTCCGTGGGAGAGGCCTTTGAGCATATCAGAACTACGGGGATCAACAAAGAAACTATCTATACCAGTTATGTGATAAGGCGGGACCGCTTTCTGGTGGGGGTTGTCTCCGCCAAGGATCTGATGCTTGCCGATCCCCAGGATAAGATACGGGACATCATGGATACCAATCCGGTCTTTGCCTATACCACCGACGACCAGGAGGCGGCGGCGGGGCTCTTCAGGAAATACGGCCTCCTGGCAATGCCCGTGGTTGACCGGGATCAGCATCTGGTGGGGATCATCACCGTGGACGATGTGGTACAGGTTATCGAAGAGGAAAACACCGAGGACTTTGAAAAAATGGCCGCCCTGACCCCTTCGGACGAACCTTATCTAAAGACCAGCGTTTTTAAGCTTACCAGGAACCGCATTGTCTGGCTTCTCCTGCTGATGCTGTCCGCCACCGTTACCGGCGGGGTCATTGCAAGCTTTGAAGGCGCCCTGGCGATGCTTCCCGCGCTGGTGGTTTTTATTCCCATGCTGATGGACACCGGAGGAAACGCCGGTTCCCAAACCTCAACCTTGATCATCCGCGGCATGGCCTTGGAGGAGATACGCTTTAGGGATCTGCTGCGGGTCCTGGGCCGGGAACTCTGCATCGGCCTGCTCTGCGGGCTGGGGCTGGGGCTTATCAACTTTGTAAGGGTCTATTTTATGTACGGGAAAAATCCCTTTATGTCCCTGACGGTAACCCTAAGCCTCCTCATAACCGTGGTGATAGCGAAGAGCATAGGCTGCGTGCTCCCGATGATTGCAAAGAAGCTGAAGGTTGACCCCGCCATCATGGCAGCGCCGCTGATCACCACCATCGTGGACGGCGCTTCCCTCATGGTTTATTTTTCTATCGCCAAGATGATCTTTAAACTCTAGGGACGTTCCCGGCGAGGGGGGCCGCTTTTCTTTACAATGAACCGTCTTTCCGGCTCCGGCCCGGAACGGGAAGGTTTGTCCCGGCCGCCGGTCCTGCCGTCCCGTTTTTTACCGGCGGTCTGACCGCCGGCTGTTCCGGCCCGGATATAGGTTCTGCCCCCGGGGCGTTTTCCCGGCTTCGTTCCGGCTTCCTCCGGTGCCGGGCGCTTTTGCCGTTCCGGGCCGCCCCCGTCTTCTTTAGCTTCGGAACGCCTGCCCCGCCGCTGTTCCCGCACCGCCTTCTCCATGATCCGCAGGGATTCGTCGAAACCCTTTAGAAAATCCTGAAGGTCGTCCGCAAAGAGTATCACCGACTGCCGATCAAAGCCGCCGCTTTCCTTGTTCTTGCTTTCCACAATGTTAAGGTAGAGATCGCCCAGGCGGTTTTCCTTCACATTGAAAAAATACGTTCTGTTCTGCAAGATTACCCTGGTAGAAAAAAGTTCCCCCCGTACGCCCATGGTCCTGTCCTTTTATATCGTGAAGCGGCCCTAAAGGGAATCCGCTTCGCCGACCAGCCTGCGCTGCCATTCGATAAGATCCCGTTCAAGCCGCTTGTCCTGTCCTTCGGCATCGGCCATGATCCGGAATACCTGTTCCGTTGCGGAGCCCCGCATCCAGATTGAAGCGATCCCCCGGCCTGCTTCGTTGAAAAAGATGATCCTAAGCCCACCCCGGCCGGCGGCGCCGAAACGGGTAAGGCCCCGCTGTTCCCCGGTCCCCTGGTAGGCCGCGGCCTCCCAGCCCACGATGCCGTAACGGGTTTTAAGCTGATCCTTCCGCTCCTCCCATTCCCGCAGAAAGATCTCCTGGTAGCGGTCCTTCAAAAGGCCGTGATCCCCGCAGCGGACCTGAAGCAGCGCTTCCGGGGAATAAGCGCCGGTACTTACGAAGGCGGGGAGGGAGGCGATAATGTCGGAGAGGCAAAAATCGGGATGATAGGTTTCGGCCTGATCGGAAAGATCGCACCACAATTCAAAAAAGCCCTTCCGGTCCCCCTCGCTTCTGACGGTGAGGAGCTTGATTATCGCCAAAAGGGTGTCCATGGGGTCCCGTACCGCCGACGGATGCGTGATGGTCCCGCCGGCGGAACCTTCGCCCAGGATGCGTACCTTGTAGCCACGGTCCCGGAGTTTCCGGGCCAGACCCACCACATTGGCTTCTCCCACTTCGGAACGAAAAACGGACACATCAAAGGCGGCGGCGATCCGGTCTATACGCATGGAGGTTGGATCGTTTACTACCACCGCCGCCTTGTCCAGGGCGTTGCCCTTATTGTCGTAGCGCAGTTCCCCGGTCCATACCAGATGGGCCAGTTCCGAAACGCAGACCAGGGCGAAGAGTTCCTGGGCCTCAAGGCTCCGGGCCCGGCCGCCGGCTTCGTCCCAGAAGACCAGGTTTCCCCGGTCCCCGTCGCAGTCCGGGACATAGCCCAGCTCCGCCGCGGGGTTCTGTCCGTGCAGTTCCTCCAGAAAAGAGCGGCAGGGCTCCAGGGATTCTCCTTCGGGCACAATCCGGTGAACAATCTGCCGGGGCCTGTCGTTTATGCTGTGGAGCCCTATTCCCAGGGAGGAGAGGAAGTCCCTGTCGATAGACATGGTCCTGGCGGAACCGTTAAAGTCTACGGCGGCCTCCAGGGGCCGGGCCTTGATTCCCCGGATTATGGCGGCCTCCAGCTCCGCTCCGGTATCGCCGCCTCCCGCCACTTCCCGGGTAAAGGACATGTAGGCCCTGAGAGCTTCGGCCTTTACCGCCGGGGCGCCGCTGTAGACTTTCCGTACCGCGGCGGGGTCCGCTCTGCTGACTGCGGCGGCGGCCCGGGCGGTCCAGCCGGCCTGAGACGTATAGGCGCGGAAAGCGGCGATAAGGGCCGCCGCCTCTTCCCCGGGAAGGACCCCGCCGTCGCTGAGGCCGAATTTAAGGCCGTTATGGCCTATGGGATTATGGCTGGCGGAGATATAGACAAAGCCCGCGGTCTCTCCGCTCCGCGCATGGGCCATAATCTCCGGCGCGGCGGCGATAAAGGCAAAGCGGACCCGGCATCCTTCGGAGAGCAAAGCCCGGATCATCACATCCGCTATGGCCTGACCAGTGGGCCTGGTGTCCATCCCCGTTAAAACGGCGGGATGTTCAAGGCCGGGGCGTTTTTTCAAGTAATCCGCAAAGACCAGAGCGGCGGCGGCGGCAATGGCGCTGTGGGCCGGAGAAATTTCCCCCAGGGAGCTCTCTCCGCCGGGAGCAAAAACCCCCCGCCATCCCGAAGCGGAGAGTATCATCTCCGATAAAACCTTTTCCGCCGCCCCGCAGAGACCGGGATCGTCTTTGAGCGGTATATATTCCGGATCCCCAAGAGGCAAATCCGGGCCGGAATTCCCGCCGGACCGGGGGAAATAGATCAACGCCATAGGAGCTCCTTAGCCGTGTAAAGCCACGGGGGAAGCAGTATACCCCGATAAGAAAAGTATTGTAAATGGGTTTACCCGGTGTTAGATTTATTATAAAGGAGACGATCATGGAAAAAATAGTATTAATCGGAGCCAATCATGCAGGTACTGCGGCGGCCAACACCATATTGGATAATTATCCGGAAAACGAGCTGACTGTTTTTGACGGTAACAACAATATCAGCTACCTCGGCTGCGGCACCGCCCTTTACATCGGCAAACAGATTGACGATCCCCAGAGCCTTTTTTACAGTTCCAGGGAGGCCCTTGCCGCAAAAAAAGCGGTGGTTCATATGGAAACCGAGGTTAAGCGGATTGATTTTGCCGCCGGCGAAGTACAGGGCCTTGACAGGGAAGGAAAGGAGCTGCGGGCGGCTTACGATAAGCTGATAATCGCCACCGGCTCTCTGCCCATTGTTCCCAAGATTAAGGGATTGGATCTGCCCGGGGTCGAATATGTCAAACTTTTTCAAGACGGGCAGAAGATACACAGGCTCCTTGGCGAGCCGGATATAAAAACCGTGGCGGTCATCGGCGCGGGTTATATTGGCGTGGAGATTGCCGAAGCGGTGCGCCGGCGGGGGAAGGAGGCTCTTCTCTTTGAAGCCCTGGATACCTGCCTTTCGGGCTACTACGACGATTGGTTCAGCCGCGACATGGACAAGATACTCAGCGGCAACGGGGTGATACTCCACTTCAGCGAACTGGTTCAGGAGATTAAGGGCAGCGGCAAGGTGGAGGCCGTTGTTACCGATAAGGGCGAATATGCGGCGGATATGGTGATCATGGCCATCGGCTTCCGTCCCAACACGGCCCTCGGCGCAGGGGAACTGGAAACCTTCGGCAGCGGAGCCTACAAGGTTAACCTCAGGCAGGAAACCAGCAGAAAGGGGGTCTACGCCATAGGCGACTGCGCCACGGTATACAGCAACGCCCTTGGTTCCGATGCGTATATTGCCCTGGCGACCAATGCGGTGCGGAGCGGGATCGTGGCAGGCCATAATGCCTGCGGAACCGTGATTGAGTCCGCCGGGGTCCAGGGTTCCAATGGCATCTGCATCTTCGGCTACAAAATGGTATCCACCGGGCTTAACCTAAAGGCGGCGGAGCGGGCCGGGTTTACCCCCCTCTACACCCAGTACGAGGATACCCAGAAACCGGCCTTCATCAAGACCGATAACCACAAGGTAAAGATTAGGATCATCTATGACAGGGAAACCCGCCGGGTGCTGGGGGCCCAGATGGCTTCGTTCCAGGATATTTCCATGGGGATACATCTGTTTTCCCTGGCGATTGAAGAGCGGGTTACCATCGACAAGCTGAAACTGCTGGATATCTTCTTCCTGCCCCACTTCAACCAGCCCTATAACTACATCACCATGGCGGCCCTGTCGGCGAAGTAGCTTAATTCCCGTAGATGTGGGAAAATTCGTGGAGCAGCTCCAGGGCCTTTTCCCGGCAGCCCCCGCAGACGGTGCCGATCTTGGTGGCCTGTTGCAGATCTTCCCAGCTGCGGGCGCCGTTGTGGAAAGCGTTCTCGATGTCCTTATCGGTGATGCCCAGGCAGCTGCAGATAACCGCTGCCTGCTCCTTAAAGATCCCCGGCCGCCCGGTCTTGTTCAGGTAGTCGTTGATCGCCTCCCGCAGGGCCTTGTCCCCCAGGACGGAGCAGTGGATCTTGTATGAGGGGAGGCCCCCTAGTTTTTCCACCAGGTCCTCGGGCCTAATCTTATAGGCGTCCCGGATATGCATGCCCTTGATAAGTTCCGAGAGCATGCTGGTGGAGGCGATGGCGCTGGCGCAGCCGTAGGTTTTCCAGCGTACATCGGTGATAATGTCATCCTTAATCCTGAGGAGCATCAGCATCTGATCTCCGCACTTGATATTCCCCGTCTGCCCCCGGGCATCGGCGGGAAAACTCGACTCATCCTCCAGCAGAACATTTCTTGGATTAGTGAAGTGATCCTTCACCGTATCCGAATACAGCCAGTCCGACACAGCGATTCTCCTCTCTCAAAAACGCCGCCGGTCCCCGCTCAAGCATGGGACTGGACGGTAGACATTGCCCGCAGCCGGGCAACGATGGGGGGCAGGGTTTCAAGCACATAATCGATGTCCTCTTCGCTTATCCCCCAGCCAAAGCTGAACCGGATTGAACCGTGGGCCAGCTCGGGCCAAACTCCAATAGCCATAAGTACATGGGAAGGATCAAGGCTTCCCGATGCGCAGGCGGAACCGGTGGAAACCTCGATCCCCGCCAGGTCCAGGGAGAGGAGCATGGCCTCGCCCTCGGCGCCGGGGAAGGAAACGTTCAGCGTATTGGGAAGCACGTCCTCATGGTGGCCGTTTATTTTGATATGCGGCACCCGTGCCAGCAGTCCCTCCCGGAACTTTTTGCGGAGGGCCCCTATTTCACTGCCGTAACGGGGAAGATCCTCAAGGGCAAGCTCCGCAGCCTTTCCCAGCCCCAGGATGCCGGTATTATTGTAGGTCCCCGCCCTAAGGCCGTCCTCCTGGTGGCCCCCGTTGATCAGCGGGAAGAGGGGGGCCCCTTTCCGTATATAGAGGGCCCCTATGCCCTTGGGACCGTAGATCTTATGGGCGGACATGGTCAGGTAGTCCACCCCCAGGGCTTCCACATCCACAGGGATCTTTCCCACCGCCTGGACCGCATCGCTGTGCATCCAGGCTCCCGCGGCCTTGGTCAGCCGGGCAATTTCCGCAATATCCTGGATGGTCCCGATTTCGTTGTTCGCCATCATCACCGATACAAGGAGGATCTTTTCGCTCAGGGCGGCCTTAAAAACATCCATACGGATCTTGCCCTCTTCATCCACCGGAAGAAAATGGACCTTATACCCCAGGGTTTTTAGGTATGCTGCGGAATTGAGCACGCAGGGATGTTCTATGGCGGTGGTGATGATCCCGGTCCGTCCCTGGGGAAGCACCCTGCCGTCGGAACCCGCCCCCAGGCGCCGCATGGTCTGGAAAACCGTGTTATTTGATTCCGAACCCCCCGAGGTAAAAACAATACCGGACGGAGGAGCTCCCAAAAGAGCGCCCACCGCCCGCCTTGCCGTCTCGACCCGGCCCCGGGCCTCCCGCCCGTCGGCGTGCATACTGGAGGCATTGCCAAAGACTTCCAAATCCTCAATCATGGCGGCCTTTACCTCTTTCCGCAGGGGAGTGGTGGCGTTATAATCCAAATATATTCGTCGCTTAGACATACATGCTCCAATCAATTAATTCTTACATTTCTTATCATATTAATATAATTAATTTAATATAATACGCAAACATAGTCAAACTGCCCGGGGATTTCCCGCCGGAGGCAGCCCCCGGCATTAAATCCCTCCGGTACGAATAAGACCCCGTTCCGGTAGTTGCCAAATTGGGGAATAGCGTTTACTTTGGTAACATGAACGAAAACGATTCGGAAGTTATTTGGGATGACAGCTATTCCGTAGGGGTCCCCCTGATAGACGCTCAGCACAAAGAACTGGTAAAGATGACCAACGATCTTTTCCAAAGCTGTCTTAAAGACAGGGAAACGGCGGAAATTTCCTTTATGAAGACCGTCCAGGGGGCGGCGGCCTATGCCAAAACCCATTTCGGAACGGAGGAACAAATTCTGGAGCCGCTGGACTATCCCGGCTATGCGGTTCATAAAAAGCAGCATGAGGATTTTGTCGCCGATGTTCTGCGGATTATCAGAGAATTTGAGGGGGGAAAGAAGATGATCCCCAAAGATCTTGCCCGGTTTCTCCGGGACTGGGTATTAAACCACATTGCCGGTTCGGATAAGGAGTATTCCTACTTTCTGGACAATCTTAAGGCGCAGGGCAAGGTGGACAACGAATCCCTGGAAGCTATGGTCGAAATCTAAAACCGCACGCTGTTACGTGCGCGCCCTTACCGGCGGGCCGGAATCCCAAAACCCGCCGGAAGGCGCTCTTCCCCGCAGACAAGCTCCCCGTCATCCGGCCGCTACCTTATTTCCGCCAGGGTTTTAGCGTCCAGGATCGCCGCCCGGCCGTCGCCGTACTGAGTCAGCAGCCGGTTTTCCTGGAAGACAACCGACGCATGGGGATGTACGGCTGTGGCGGATTTGGCCTGCATAACCAGATCCGTGTTGAACCGGGCCAGGTTAAGGGCCTCTCCGGAAAGGGTAATCGCATAGAGATCGCTCCCGTTGACCCAAAGAAGGCTGCCGGGGTGAATATCGTCATCCCCCTGCCGGAGCATTTCCAGGGTTTGGACGCTTATTTCCACCAGCCTGATGGCGCCGTTCCCCCGGTTCTCTCCGGCCACCGCCAGCAGTCTGCCCTGGATAAAGGCAACGGTTCTGGCGTTTACCGTATTCAGGGACGAAGACCGCAGTTCGCTGCCTATGCCGGGGTTTATCCGGACAATCCGGCCCAGGGACGAATCGGCGTTGACAATCCGCACCCCCAGTACGCCGCCGGCCGTCTGCGGCGGGGCCGCAGTATCGATAAGCTCCTGCTGATCCCGGGCTATATCCTCCCGTTCCTGTTGAGCCTCGGCGGTTTTCTGTTCCGCCCGGGCTTCCGCCGCGGCGGCTTCGGCCCGCTGTTGATCCAGGGCCTGTTCCCGCCTGTCCAGTTCAGCTTCCTGCGTACCGGCCTCCGCTTCCCTGGCGGCTATCCGCTCCTCTTCCTGCCGGCGCTGCTCCTGGGTCCGCCGGGCCTGTTCCTCTTCGTTCTGCTGGCGCTGCCGGGCTATCTCTTCCCGTTCCCCGGCGGCGGCGGCCCGTTCTTCGGCGATCCGCTGTTCCTCTTCGGCAATGGCCTCCCGCTGCAGGGCGGCTTCCTGGGCGGCCTGTTCCGCCTCCCGTTCTTTCAGGTCCACCATATCCTTGCGCTGTTCGATGCCCCGGTCATCCTCCCGGCGCAGTTCCTCCACCACTTCCCGGGAAGCGATGGAACCGGTATCCACCGCGCTAAGGGAATCGATCTTCCCCGTACCCAGGGGAATCGCCATGAGGGTCTGGCCGGGCCATTCATCAAAACGGATGGAAAGCCCCGCCTTTTCGGGGCTTAGTTCCCTCAGCACCGGCTGTTTGTAGCGGGAAGCAAAGTACTCCCAGCTTCCCCGGAATACGGCGTTGTAGACGGTAATATACTGAGCCAGGAGGGCCGCATCTTCCGCGGAATACCCGTAGCTTTCCTGGAGGTAACCCTGGATGATGGTCCTGAGGTTGCGGATATGATCGACCCCCACGTCTACCCCAAGTCCGAAAATATCCGCATCGAGCCTGTCCCCGTCCGGGCCGGAGACGGAGTGGATGACAAAATACCGGTTCAAGGGACCGGTTCTGGAATTTCCGTTCCGGACGCTTATACCCAGACCGGCGCCGACGGCCCTAATCTGTTCCCTGGTTTCTATTCTGGCGTAGGGTCCCCCGTAGTTGATAAAGACCACCGGCGCCTGGTTTTTTTCCAATTCATTGCTGTCTACCGCTTCCTGGGCTCCGGCCGTAAACAGGGGACCGCACAGGAGGACCCCCAAAAGAACCGCTCCAACAAAGCCGCTCTGTTTTTCCAGGCCAGCCCCCCGCAGTATTCCGGAGTTTTTCATGATCCTACTCCTTTTCCTTTATGGGAACCTCTAAAAACTGAAGTTTTTAGAGGTTTTCTTACCCCGTGGAGAAAATCGCCTTGTCGTAATTAATTATACTACAATGAATTAGCGATTTCCTCCGGGGGCGCCTCCGGGAACCCAGCCGGGGTTTCCAGAGCTGCCCCTATAATAAACGAATACCGGCGGATTGAAAAGGCGTCAGGTCCCCTTGTTCTTTGTTAAGGCCGGGCATTGCCCCCGCGTCTTGACCGCCGCTCCTTTGCGCTATTCCAAATGGACCGGCACGAATTAGTGTCTTTCTATAAGGTAGACACATTATAGAAAGACTTCCATAAAAAACGCATTTTCGCAGCCTAAAGGCTGCGAAAATACAAGATCTGTCCGCAAAGTAACCGGTTTTGTGGACAGACACGAATTAGCCCCTCCCCATGCGTTAAGTAGTTTTCTCCTTTTAGCTCCGGCATGTTCCGTCCCCGCTTCGTCCGGCGTTTTGCGGAACCCTCCGGTCTCCGGAACGGTCCGGCCCTGTCCCCGGACAAGCCGTCCGCGCCCCGGAATACGCCGTTTGGCGTACTGCGCGGGCCGCGTTGTACACTCTGTGACCCGCGTCGTACACTCTGTGACCCGCGTTGTACACTCTGTGAGCCGTGTTGTACACTCTGTGAGCCGTGTCGTACACTCTGTGAGCCGTGTTGTGTACCGTGCGGGCCGCGTTGTACGCCGCACGGGCCGTGCGGCGGGCCGGACAAGTCATTTCGTATTCAGTTTCGGGAAAAGCCTCCGAAAAAACGGTCAAAAACCCCGTTTTTTCATATAAATCTGTGGAAGAAGAGGAGAAATCACGCCGGACCTGCGGTCCGCCAGCACGAACGTGTAGTTCGATAGTTTTGATTCGTTATAAGGGGTCCCTGCCCCGGCCCCTTGGGACGGTTGTTGATTGCACCTCATCCTTCTTTGTTCGTGAGGTTCGTGTGGGCGGACAGGGGCTGCCGGATCTGGTACAAGGCGGTACCGAAACTCCAGCTAAAGGCGTTGTTTGTAACCTGCAAATTTATCGGGTGTTATGCGACATTTTTCTTGAACCTTTTTAAAAATATTTTAAAAGGCTATTGACAAAAAAATCAAAAAGGATAATATAACTATAAATGTTTGACAACAAAAATTTTTTATAATGAAAACATTAAACTGGAAGTTTAAAGCATTTGTACAAAATTTTATAGCCTTATTGCCTCGAAAAATATCTTATGAATTGTATTTTCAGACGCAAAGATATTTTGGCGGCTTAAAAAAGCCGTTTAATCCCACGCCCCATTTCCCGGTAGCTGTTTCTATGTTGAAAAAGATACAACAATATGCTGGGGGTATAAATGGAAAAACATTCTTTGAAGCAGGAACTGGACATGTACCATTGTTACCGATTGCCTTTTGGCTTTGTGGTGCAGAGGAAATTATAACTGTTGATTTAAATCCGTATATCCGTAATGAGCTTATTATGGATTTATTGTTTTTTGTAAATGTGGAACAAGAACGCATAAAAAATATATTTAATGATTAAGGCATTGCCAAAAAATAACTTGACATATATAATTATTTACATTATGCTATAAGCATGAGTGCAAGGGATAACTCAATAAAGCAGATACGAAAAAAATATGAGGCATTGAAGTCCGTTTTCGATGAACGCAGCCGACGG
>JAISMC010000158.1 GCA_031276965.1 Treponema sp. | reverse complement strand
TCTATTCAACCATCAAAATCCTATTCGAAAATTGATTTTCCTCTTAAGAAGGACATATTTGAAGGAAACTATACATATACAGTTTCTTTTGAATTAGATTCTGAGGTTTTAGAAGCAATCCATATAAAAGAAATTAAAGTTAGTTATTTAGGAAAACAAATAGATGCTTTTTCAAATAACTTTATCATCAACTATCAGAAAATATTCACAAAAGATCAATTGGATATTACTAGGGCGTGTTCACACAATGCGGAATCAGCGAACAGACGGCGACGAGACACCAGGCGAAACGGATAAAGGCGGAAAACACCACGTCCAGCTTGTCATAGCGCGTTCCTATCCGCCTGAACCTTTTCAGCCTCCGAAACATCCGTTCCACCTCATTGCGCCGTTTATACCGCGCTTTGTCATACTTCCACGGGTGTTTCCGGTTTTTTTCGGGGGAACCACCGGGCTATAGCCCCGCTCGAAGGCAAACAGCCGCGTTTCCAGGTCCTCATAGGTCCGGTCCATCAACAGAAACAGCGGCCTGTCCGTTTCAGAACTCCTCAGCCGTCCGATGGCGTCCGGTAAAAGCCGCCCCTCGACGGCATCGTGCGCCTGACCCCCCGAAAGTATACACCCGACGGCGCGCCGGTCATCGGCGGCCATCAGGTGTATGTTGGTATTCGGGCCTCCCCGGGATGTTCCGACGGCCTGTCCGCCGTTTACACAAAATAAATTACAAGCCCTTCGGAGGCGTGTTAGCCGACTCTGCACCAGAGGCGGCTGGACAAATTTGGGGGAGCAGCATCAAGACCGGTAGGATGTACAAGAGATACATCGAACCCTGTGTCGCCAACTTGGCAATCTCCCTGAGCCTCCCAAAATCCATATGTTCCTCTCTCTGTTCCCTTGTATAGAGCTCCATCCGCCCTCTGGACCGGTGAACTTCCCGCCCGGTACGATTAACGTAAGACACTTTAAAGATAGTGTATGGCGAATAATTCCAATACCTAAGGGAGGGAAGGAATCGTACATTCCTTCCGCCCCTGGATTTGTTCTTTCAATTCATTTTCAGCACCGATGTATCGTAGTCCGCCGGGGGAATGAGGCCCAACAGCTCGATACAGGTAGCGGCTATGGAGCTGATACCCAGGCCCTCGTTGAGGCTTCCCTCCCCCGGCGCGTGGAGATATTCGTCCTTGCAGCCGGGATCGTAGATGATACAGGGGACGGGGTTGAGGCTGTGGCTGGTTTTAGCCTTGGGAGTTCCGTCGGCCTTGAGGGATACCGCCCCGGTCTTCTTGTCGTGTTCGTACATATCGTCGGAGTTGCCGTGATCTGCGGTGATCACCATTACCGCCCCGGCCTCCTCCACGGCCTTGGCGATACGGCCCAGTTGAAGGTCCATTCCCTCCATGGCGCAGATCACTGCCTGATATATTCCGGTATGGCCCACCATGTCCCCATTGGGAAAGTTAAGCCGGATAAAGTCGTATTTCCCCGAGGTAATTGCCTCTAGGATACGATCGGCGATATCCGCGCATTTCATCCAGGGCCGCTGTTCAAAAGGCACCACATCGCTCTTTATTTCCACATAGTCTTCCAGTTTCCCGTCAAATTTACCCGTCCGGTTGCCGTTGAAGAAGTAGGTTACATGGCCGTATTTTTGAGTTTCCGATATGGCCAGGGTCCGCACTCCCGCGGCGGCCAGATATTCACCCATGGTCCGGTCGATGGCGGGGGGACTTACCAGGTAGCGCTTGGGCACATGGGTATCGCCGTCGTATTCCATCATTCCCGCATAGCAGACCTTGGGCCGCCGGCCCCGGTCGAATTGATCAAAATAATCTTCCTCGAAGGCAGCGGTGATTTCCAGGGACCGGTCCCCCCGAAAATTAAAGTAGATTACCGAGTCCCCGTCCTCAATGGTTCCCGCCGGAACAGGCTCGCCGCCGGCCCCTTTTTCGGTGACGACAAACTCCTTAAGGTCTTGATCGATGATTCCCGGTATTTCCCGGCGGTAGGTTTCCACCGCTTCCCGGGCGGAGGCAAACTGCCGGGCCTCCCCGTGGACGTGGGTCTTCCAGCCCCGCTCCACCATTTTCCAGTCCGCACCGTAGCGGTCCATGGTGATCCACATGCGCCCTCCGCCGGAGGCGATCTTCGCGTCGAAACCGCCGTTACTTTCTTCTTTTAGAAAGACCTCGAAGGGGTCCACATAGTCCAGGGCGCTGGTTTCCCCCACGTCCCGGCCGTCGAAGAGTACGTGAACCCGTACCTTCCGGATTCCCTCTTTCTTCGCCTGGCGGATCATGGCCTTGAGATGATCCAGATGGCTGTGGACATTGCCGTCGGAAAAGAGGCCGATGAAGTGCAGCGCCGGGACCCGCTGGGTTTCGGATGCGTTCTTGATATTGGCAACGATATCTTTCCAGGCCCGGCCCTGAAACATGGTTCCGGACTCAATGGACCGGGACACCAGGGCGGCTCCCTGACTAAAGACCCGGCCGCAGCCCATGGCGTTATGGCCCACCTCGCTGTTGCCCATATCGTCATCCGAGGGAAGGCCCACCGCCTTGCCGTGAGCCTTAAGCCGGGTATGGGGACTTTTGGCCTTGATGGCGTTCAGGTGATTCATCCTGGAATCCGCCACCGCATCTCCTTCTTTATATTTACCGTATCCGACCCCGTCCATGATAACAAGAACCACCGGCCCGGCCCGGCCCTTCCATTTTGGGTTTTTCTGTAAGACTTCCACGAAAACTCCTTTGATTTGTTCGGGAACCCGGTTGGTTCCCGCAGACTTTAGTCCGGCACAGGTATTCCAAAAAATGCGGATTTCCTGACGAAACCCGCATTTTTTACCGTTTTAAGCGGCTGTTGGCGAACCTTTGGTTCGACGGAAGCTGCAGTTTCCGAACAATTCTCCATGCGGCTCCTCAGGGCGCCGTCAACTTTGAGTATAGTATACTTTACCCCTTTGTTCGAGGGACCGCCAAAACCTGTACGCCCGGCGGCAGTTTAGGTAAAACGGATGTCCACTAAGGTTATGTCATCAGCCAGGGATGCCTCGCCAATCCAGGTGTTGATTGCGGTACTGACGGCCTTGGTCATGTCCTTGTGGGCCACGCCGTGGAGGTTTTTTAACAGTTCCCCGGTCCTTTCATCTCCGTACCGATCGCCGAAAATATCCGCCATGTCCGTCAGTCCGTCGGAATAGGCGGTCAGCCTGAGTCCTTTGATTATGGGAATCAACTTACTGTTTTCCAGATCCAGCTCTTCCTGAATCCCCAGGGGAGGAAGGTCAGGATTGATGATCTTGTAGGCTATCTTCTTTTCTTCCTTTTGGGGGATGAAGATCTGAATCGGAGAAAAACCGCAGTTGTGGATCTTGACGGTCAGGTTTGCAAAATCAATGTAAAACAGAACCCCCGCCACAAAGACCCCCGACGGATTGACCATCCTTATCAAATTATTGATGATACCCGTCATTTTTTCCGCGCTTCCCTCGTAGTCAAAAAGCTCGAAGGCGGTAAAACAGGCCCCCAGGGCCATGGTGGTCATGGCGCCGGTTATGTTTTTGCCCGCGGCGTCGAAACAGGCGACGAGACAGTTATCGCCCTTTTTAAAGACCCGGTAAAAATCGCCCCCTATTTCATGGGCCATTTGGTTGTAGAAGAAAAGGCTGATCCGGCTGTCCTTGAGCGCCGACTGATCCAGCAGATGCTTTTGGATCTCTCCGGCGGTTCTTAGATCCTGGGAACGGAGGGTGTTCATGTACTCCAGCATCTGCTGAAGGCTCACAATCCCCAAATAGGATCGTTTGTGCTGAACGACAAACCAGTTGGGAGTATCCCCCCGGGAATTTTTCAAGGTTTCTTCGGCAATCTTGCCTATGTAGCTGGAGGATTCTATGGTTTCTCTGGCGGGGATAAGGTAGGCGTCCAGGTCCTTCTGCCAGAACCGGGCCCAGGCGGAACCGGCTACTTTTTCGAGCACCTGCCGGGAAACGACTCCCAGTACGGCGCCGTCCCGCTCAATGGGAACCACCTCCATCTCGGGACTGTCGGCGATCATCTCCAGAGCCCAGCCTACATCGGACCCTGCATTCAGGGGTTCCATACAATCGGTTATATAACCTACCTGTAAAGGAGAAAAAACATGGCCGAATTTTTCGGCTTTTTGGGTCATGGTCTAATCCTCAATTGCCATCCGGTATACTACAGAGCCAGTGTCAAAACTTGATGCCTTGAAACAGCCTCTATAGTAAAGCATATACCATAAATTGGCTAGACTTTTTAATTGAAAGATCAAAAAAACAAGTCTACAATTTGAATGGGGGAACGGTGAATTTATTAACGTACATCCAAAACCTGACTGTCCGGGGCATACATGCCTTTTCGGGGAAATTTTTCCACCGGCAGCCGGCCTTTCCGCTGGCGGACAGGCTGCTTGCGGATCTGCTCCGCCTGGCGGAGATACCGTCCCCCTCTCCGCAGGAGGGAGAGCGGGCGGCCTTTGTCCTGGAACGGCTCCGTCTTCTGGGAACCGCCCCCTGGGTGGATGAGGACGGCAACGTCTATGTCCGGCTTCATTCCGCCGCTTCCGCGGAGGCGGCCCCGCTCCTGCTCTTTGCCGACCTTGGTTCCAGGCGCTGGCATCCCCTGGAAAGCCTTTCCCGGCTGGACGCTTTCCAAGCCCGGGGGGCCGGATTGGCGGATGTCCTGGGGGTCGCAGCCCTCCTCTATGCGGCGGAGGCGGTATCTCAGGGCAGGCTGAAAAGCGGCCGGGATATTCTGCTCCTCTTTGCCGCCCGTTCCTTTGAAGACCCCGAAAGCCGGGTTTTTGCGCTGATTACGGAGAACCGGTTTAATCATCCCTTTGCCGCGGTGGGCTTCCGGGGTTTTACTCTGGGATCGATGATAACCCATGCCCGGGGGATCTACCGCATGGCGCTCAGCCTGGAGACCCTCAGAAACGAGAAGGAATCCGAGGAAGAGGAAGCCCCTAAAAAAAAGGAGTCCGGGCCGGAAAACCCCAACCTGGTGGTTGATACCCTTATTGCGGCGGCGGCCCGGCTCTCCGCCTCCTGGGCCTCAAACGAAAAGATCCGCCTTTATATACGCAGTATCAAGGCCCTGAGCGGCTATGGGCGTACTCCTTCCGAGGGAGTCCTGGAATTTGAGCTTGAATCCGGGCCGCCGCCGGAGAGGTCCGCTCCGCAGAAGGAGCCGGAGTCCGTCCCGGTTCCTGCGGGGACGCTGTTGGAGGAAGCTATGGCCGGCGCCAAGGCTGTTGCCGGGGCGGCTATCGAACATCCCGAGTTGAAAGGGGCCGTAACCATTACTGCCTTTGTTCCCGCGGGAGACCCCGGCCTTACCGCGGGTCTCTCCCGGCTGATCGGAAATATCATGCGGGATCTGCGCATCAAGGTACGGGAAGAAGACGGCTCGGACCCTTCGGCCTTTCTCTCCAACCGGGGCATCCCCGCAGTGTCCCTGGGCATAGCCCGGGGCTGGGAGGGGCTTTCTATGGACACTGTGGAAATTGCCTCCATCGAGAAGGGGCGGCAGCTTATCGACAAGGTGATAGAGGTGCTGACCAGCGGGGTGGAATTTGCGGAAATGCCGGACAAGGAGCAGCGGTGAACCGGGAAGACGATATCCTTTTGCAGCGGACCTGGCACCATTCCCGGTTTCAGAATATAGACCGGCTTGTTTCTCTTAAGGAGAAGAAGGGCCTGAAAATTTCCCTGGCCTTTCCCACCCTCAATGAAGAGTTGACCATCGGCAAGGAGATCCTGGTGATTCGTACCGAGCTGATGGACCGCTATCCCCTGGTGGATGAGATTGCGGTGATCGACTCTTCCTCCAAGGATAATACCCGCAGGGTGGCGGAACGTTTCGGCGCCCGGATCTTCACCTCCAAAACGATTCTGTCCAAATACGGAAGCTACCGGGGAAAGGGGGAAAATCTCTGGAAGAGCCTCTATGCCCTGGAGGGGGATATTATCGTCTGGGTGGATGCGGATATTTCCAACATCGCCCCAAAATTCGTCTATGGTCTCATCGGTCCCCTGCTGGAGGATGATAAGATCGGCTATGTAAAGGCCTTTTACGAACGGCCCCTCCGTTCTTCCGGGGGAATCTCTCCTTCCGGGGGAGGCCGGGTTACGGAGATCCTGGTACGGCCCGTCTTTTCCCTTTTCTACCCCGAACTTGCCCGGCTGGTACAGCCCCTCTCGGGGGAATACGCCGGCCGCCGGAGCCTTTTGGAACGGCTTCCCTTTTCGATGGGGTACGGGGTTGAGCTGGGCCATCTCATCGACATCCTCTATCTGGCGGGTACCGCCGCCCTGGCCCAGGTGGATCTGGATCTGCGGATTCACCGGAACCAAAATACCGCCGCCCTGGGGAAAATGGCCTACGGCATACTCAATACGTTTTTATCCCGGGGCGAAAAGTACGGCGTCCTTAAGATGATGCGGAAACTGGGGGATCGGCACATATCCCTGGAAACGGCGGGGGAGGATCACCGGGTGATAAAAACGGAAATCCCCCTGATAGAGCGGCCCCCGATGATCGAAATCCCCGAATACCGGGAAAAATTCCACCGCGGAACGGAGGTATAGGCCATGGGCAAATATATTCTGGCGCTGGATCAGGGAACCACCAGTTCCCGGGCCATTCTTTTTGATGAGGCGCAGCGGATGATCGGCATAACCCAGAAAGAGTTTGCCCAGATCTATCCCCGGGAAGGCTGGGTGGAGCATGATCCTTTGGAGATCTACTCTTCCCAGTATGCGGTGATGATGGAGCTTATCACGGGGAACGATATCGCCGTCCGGGACATTGCGGCGGTGGGCGTTACCAACCAGCGGGAGACCACCATACTCTGGGATAAACTTACGGGACGGCCGGTTTACAACGCCATTGTATGGCAGTGCCGGCGTACCTCGGATATTGTGGATACCCTCATCGCCGGGGGGCTGGGGGATTATATCCGGCAGAAAACGGGCCTGGTGGCGGACGCTTATTTTTCGGGAACCAAAATCAAATGGATTCTGGATCATGTCGAAGGCATCCGGGCCCGGGCCCGGAAGGGAGAGATTCTCTTCGGTACCGTGGATACCTGGCTCATCTGGAAACTGACCGAAGGCAGAGCCCACGTTACCGACTATACTAACGCCAGCAGGACCATGCTCTACGATATTCACAAGCTTGACTGGGATGATATTCTGCTTTCCGCCCTGGACATTCCCCGGGCCATGCTTCCCGAGGTCCGTCCCTCCAGCGGCATCTACGGTACCGTAAACATCCAGGGTACGGAGATTCCCATTGCGGGGGATGCGGGGGATCAGCAGGCGGCCCTCTTCGGCCAGTGCTGTTTTGAAAAGGGAGAGACGAAAAATACCTACGGTACGGGCTGCTTTTTGTTGATGAACACCGGCGGCGTTCCCTGTGAAAGCAGGAACGGCCTCCTGACCACCATAGCGGCAAGCCTTCCCGGCGCCGTTCATTATGCCCTGGAGGGAAGCGTCTTTGTGGGCGGCGCGGTGATCCAGTGGCTCCGGGACGAGATGCGCTTTATCGCCGAAAGCGCCGATTCTGAATACTATGCGGGGAAGGTGGCCGATGCCGGCGGAGTTTATCTCGTCCCCGCCTTTACCGGCCTGGGGGCTCCCTACTGGGACATGTACGCCCGGGGCTGCATTGTCGGCATTACCCGGGGAACCAGGCGGGAACACCTTATCCGGGCCGCGGAGGAGGCCATCGCCTATCAGAGTCTGGATCTTGTCCGGGCCATGGAAAAGGATACCGGCGCGGAATTAGAAGAGCTGAGGGTAGACGGCGGCGCCAGCCGGGATGCCTTTCTTATGCAGTTTCAGGCGGACATTATGAACGGAAGGATCTGCCGTCCTGAGATTCGGGAAACCACTGCCCTGGGGGCGGCCTATCTTGCGGGAATTGCCGCGGGCTTCTGGCATAACCTGGAGGAGATCCGCTCTCTGTGGAAATGCGACAGGACCTTTACTCCCCGGATGGATCCGGAAAAACGGGAAACCCTTTTGGCGGGCTGGCATAAAGCGGTGGGCCGCAGCCGGAACTGGGCGGAGTAGCGCAAAAAGCAGGGTATTGCCCGGCAGTTCAACGATAATCGCTGAGCGCCGTGTTTCCTGCAATGCCAGGAAAAAACGAACGCTATTTATTAGCTATATTACTGATGTACTCGGTACATAGATCGTTTAAAATTTTTCCGAATGTAGAATAAATATCAGCAGTATATGTTTCGATAATGTTGATGTCATTATCTGGTAATGTATTTTCTGGTTTCAAAAGCTCATATGCTTCAATATGTAATGTATCGGCCATCTTCACTAATGTATGGGGAGAAACCCATTTTTTCCCATTTTCAATGTCGCTTAAAAATGGGATGGAAATATTTATTTTTTCCGCAAATTCCGCCTGGGTGAATTTTCGATAGTTCCGGTACCTTCTAAGATTTTTGCTCAAAATGGTTCGTAAATCCTTTTCATTCATTAAAAAATAATCCTTTAGAAAATTTATTATGCTATTAGCTTGACAAGATTTGAATAAACAAATAAATTAATATAATTATCTATTAGTTTAATTTATAGGAGGATATTATGAAAAATAGTATACAATATCGGTGATAGTAGCAAAAAAGGTTGACGAGTAAGCGGGCAGAATGATACCCTGGAGGAAGATGAGGAGCCGTTTATGGACAACAAACTGGCCGCGTTGATAAATCTGGTAAAACACATGCCGGAAAAGTGTCTGGATCAGGCTATAGAAACACTTGAGAACATGAAGAGAGAAG
>JAISMC010000152.1 GCA_031276965.1 Treponema sp. | reverse complement strand
CCACTGGCTATGGAGTTTCTCAGTCTTAAATCCTTGTACAACAAGGATTTAAGACTTGTGAAACATCCTAAATCTAAGGAAGCTGTTCCAAAAACTGAAGTTTTGGAACAGCCTCTATTATTTTTCAACTAATTTAACCCCTATGTCGCATAACAATGCCGCTATCCGCAGCTCCGTCAATCCCTTTAATCGCCCCAACCGTTTCAAGAACCATGCCCTGGTCCCCGGCTATCATGGCGGTAATCACCTGGGCGCCCCGGAGAAGCCTCCGGAAAAATCATCTTCCCTGAACCGGAGGAGTACATTGTTATCCAGAATTTTGCCGGCTACGGAATTGGGGATGACATCTTCCAGCCCGTAGCTGGTTTCTATTTTGACCTTGCGCTCGTTTGTCGCCAGAATAAGAAGCATCCCGTTATCCTGGTCCTTTTGCCCCTATTCTCCAGGTTTTAAAAAGATACAGCGCGTATTGTTCAATGGTTTCGCAGGGGGCAATGGTCTCTACCGTTACTACCGCCGGTTCCGCCCCGGTTTTCTTTTCAAGCTCCCCGGCCAGTTTCTCAATGCGCCGGATATCTTCGGCGCCCATGATCCCCGCGAAATCGCCCACTGCCCCCGAAGGAGCTTTGGGCCGCGCGGCGGCAGCAGTAAGGGGAACAATAAGGACGTAAAGCGGAAGCGCCCTGAATCGTTTCATCCAATCCTCCGTCTTTTACCGCCACAAACCGGAACCGGAGTTTTCCGGTAATCCACCGTGACAGCGTAAGCAAAATGCCGCGGAACCTGCGGCGGCCAACAGAGTTGGCCCGTGAATCCCTTATTGCAAAAAGTTTCTGTTGTTCAATAGCTTTCAGAGGCCAAACCGGGGTTTTCACGGAAATTTAACAATGGAGTTGTTTGAAAACTTCAGTTTTCCGAACATGTCCAATAGGAACACAGGGGGGTCAGTTGCCGAATTGGATTAATACTTTACGAAATCATCCATTTCCGCTAGATTTGAAATACCGGAAACCACAATGTTTATAGCGAAGACGGCAGCGAAAAAGACCACAAAAACAAAGAAGCCCGTTCAAAAAACGGCCCAAAAGGTAAGGCCGGACGATATGTGGGCGGCGATACATGAAACCGGTAAAGCGCGCGGAGAGAACGGTGCCGCCCTCAAAGAAACCCAACGAATAACCCAGGAACTTGCTCCTGGGTTATTCATTAGCCGTAATGGACCTCCCTGCCGCAGAGCTTGGGGTATTAAACCAGACTTTCGAATAAAACCTGATTCTGAGTCCGAAGGTTGGAAGTCTTGAACGATAAAAAAGCCAATGTGGAATTTCTCACCATCGGCGGGATAGAGCCTGAGTCCATCGTGGACGGGCCGGGGTTCCGCTATACGGTATTTGTCCAGGGCTGCGAATTCCGCTGTCCCGGCTGCCACAACCCCCGGCTCCAGGGCTTTGCCGGGGGACGCCGCATGGCCGTTACCGAAATAACCGCCGCGGTAAAGGGCAACCCCCTGCTTGCGGGGATAACCCTTTCGGGCGGCGACCCCTTTACCCAGGCGGGCCCCTGCGCCGCCCTGGCGGAACAGGTCCGGGCCCTGGGCCTCAGCGTCATGATCTACACCGGCTACCTGTGGGAAAACCTCTTAGCTGCGGACCGGCCCGAATGGCGCCGCCTTATCGAAGCCGCCGATATTCTGGTGGACGGCCCCTTTATTCAGGCTCAAAAAAATATAGACCTCCGCTTCCGGGGTTCCGCCAATCAGCGGCTCATCGATGTGCCCCGAAGCTTCGCCGCAGGCCGGACGATTCTGCTGCCGGATTAGTGCCTTGTAAACGCTAACGTGTCTGATACATGAAAGAAAGAAAAATGGCTCTCCCCGCCCTTCAAGGCGGGGTACGGATCTGCCTGCGAATCAACCGCTAAGGTATGGAAAGCGCAAAAGGGATAGAATGCCTCATCCGTGGCGGGGTTCTGATACCCCGCTCCTTGAAGCGAGGAACTTCGTTGTCTCCCGGATTTCACCTTCCTTTTGCGCCCCCGTGGTAAATTCCGTACATGTTACGGTTATTTAGGTTTACAATGTACCAGCAGGCCATAAGCGCCCATACGCATAAAACATGAAAAAATTTCGCAAGAATGCGTAACAGAAGCCGTCTGTTCTTCGCCTTCAGCTTCTTTGCCTTGCGGCCGATTTAACCACAAAGATACGCAAAGAAAATCTGCTGCCTTTGCGTATCTTTGCGAACTTTATGGTAAAATTACCACGCCCTAGTCCCGCGCAGGGCCTTTGCCGTTCCATCCGGCGGCCTCATGTCTCCCGCGTACCGCCCTGGGCGTCCCCAGCGCCAGCCGTCCCGCCTTGGCAAAAATATCCCCCAGGTACTTACCTTCCCGGACCGTAAGCCCCGCCCGGCAGATCATGTCCCGGAGAAACCGTTCCTGGATCTCCCGGCCGGGGTGGCGGTAAAAGCCCAGGGACGCCAAAGTACCGGTAATAGAGGCCGCCAGCCCGGCGGCTTCCCCGTTGGTCAAGGGAACCCAGGTCCCTTTAATGGTTTCCGCTCCGGTTCCGGCATTTCCATCCGTTTTGCCGCCTGCAGCCCCGAAACTGCCGGGAGGAACCCCGTTTTCCAGGGCCAAAAAAAGCTCGTAGGCGTAAATTTGCACCGCATGGGACAGGTTCAAGGAGGGAAAAGCCCCGGAAACGGGAATATGGGAGGCGATACTGCACAGATCCAGCTCATCCTCTTCCAAGCCGGTCCGCTCATTGCCGAAAACCAGGGCCGCAGGGCCCGGCTTTTCCCGGAACCAGGCCGCCAGCTGCCGGGGGGCCATACTCGCCTGCTTGCGCCGGCGGCCCCGGCGGCGGGTCGTCCCCGCCAGCAGAGAACAGCCTGCAGCGGCGCCGGCCAGGGTATCAAAAAAGGCGGCCCCCTCCCAAATATCCGCGGCGTGGACGGCCCGGGCCCGGATTGCCCCCTCATCCAGGCTTTTCCGGACCGTCCCGGCTATCCGTAACCGGGAAAGACCCATATTCTTCATGGCCCGGCAGACGGCCCCCACATTCCCCGGTTCCGCGGGTCTGACCAGCACGATAATAATATCTTTCAACAGCATGCCCTAGTATAGCCTTTTTCCGGTTTTTCAAAAGCCTTTTTGAAACCAGCCAGGTTTTGAAAAAGGCCCATGAATCTCCGCCCTGAAGGGCGGGGGATTAGACCCCACGCGAATAAACTTGTTACTTTATTTTGATTGTGTTATAATAATATTAGATTCGGTGCTTCGGGAAACCCCGGCCCGCAATTAAAAAATGGTGAATTTCACTGGATCAGATTTGACAAAAGTTAAGTGAAATTGTAATATATGAGAAAGCACTAGCCGCTGGTATGTTATACTGTAACTACCCGGTAAAACCGTGGTTTTTGGCAAAGGAAGCGTCATGACTAATAATGAAATTGTTCCTGGGTTTGACGATGAAAAAGACGAAAGCCTCAAGATCAAGCTTCAAAAAGTTACTGAAGTAGAGGGCTGTCTGGTTCTGTATCTAACAGGATATATTGATACATACAATTCTAATTATTTTCAGAAAAGAGTCGCAAAGGCTATAGAGGTCGGTTTTATCCGGCTGGTATTTCAGTGCGGCGGCTTAAATTATGTTTCATCCACCGGTATTGGCTCCTTTACGGCCTTCCTCAAATCGGTAAAACCCAGGGGCGGGGACCTGGTCCTGCTGGAAATTCAGCCCAAGGTATACGAAGTTTTCCAGCTCCTTGGATTCTCCCAGTTCTTCAATATTAAGGATAATCTGGACGATTCCATCAATTTCTTCCGTTCGGGGAATGCCGCGGAGTCCGTTTCCCTGTTCCCCAAGGTCTTTGAATGCCCCATCTGCCAGAAAAAGCTTAAAGCCTTAAAACCGGGCCGGTTTCGCTGTTCCGAATGCAAAACCATCCTCGCCATCGATAATGCGGGACAGGTTTTCCTGGGATAAGCAGTTTCCCGCCTAACAAAAAAGGATGATCCATGGCGGAAAATAAAGTCGATAGTTATCTCATTGATTCCATGTTTTCTTACCGGGAAATAGGTTCTAATATATGGCTCGTGGAAGACAGCGAGCGGGGCCTGGAGGGGCTGGTGATCATATATTCCGAGCCCTTGGTAATTTTCCGGCTGGCCGTTATGGATGTTCCCCAGGAAAACCGCCTGGAGCTTTTTGCCAAACTGCTCGAATTAAACGCCAATGACGTAATACACGGAGCTTATGCCCTGGAGGACGGCAAAATAATCCTCATCGATACGCTGGAATACGATTTTTTGGATTATTCTGAATTTCGGGCAACCCTGGATGCCTTCAGCCTGGCTATAACCCAGCATTATCCTGTCCTTTCCGGTTACCGGGCCGGTAAAAAAGAGCGAGGTTAGCACATGGGGATCTTTTCAAGGTTAAAAACCCTGGTTTCATCCAATGTAAACGACATGATCAGCAAGGCCGAAAAGCCGGAAAAGATGCTCAATCAGCTGCTCATTGACATGAGCGAACAGCTTATTGAGTCTAAAAAAGCGGTAGCCCTGGCTATTGCGGACGAAAAGAAGCTGGAACGGGAGCTGCAGAACCAGGAATCTCAGTCCAAGGAATGGGAACGGAAGGCTATGCTGGCGGTGGAGTCCAGCCAGGACGATCTGGCCAAAGAGGCGCTCCTGCGAAAACAGGAATGCGATAACGCCGCCACGGAGTACCGGAAGCAGTGGGAAGCCCAGAAGTCCTCTGTGGACAGCCTAAAAGAATCCCTCCGGGAACTGCAGAACAAGATTGAAGAAGCCCAGCGTAAGAAGAATCTCCTCATTGCCCGGGCTAAACGGGCCGAAGCCCAGCAGAAGATCCAGAGTACCATCTCCAGTGTATCCGGCAGCCGTACCGCCTTTGATACCTTCGACCGCATGGCCGCCAAGGTGGACCAGATGGAGGCCCAAGCCGCCGCGGCTAAGGAATTAGAGGATTTTACCTCCAATTCTTCACTCGAAAAACGTTTCGATGCATTGGAAAAATCCGGCGCCTCCGCAGATATGATGCTGTTGGAACTGAAAAAGAAGATGAAGTCCCTGCCGGATAAGTCCGGTTAGCCTGTTAAATTCCTGTGGATAAATTGTTGATACCCGGTTCAAATTTTGTTGAGTGTATGAGCTTGTATACAGACGGGCAGCCAGCGTCCGGCGGAGCTGTGAATCGAATCAGTTAATTCCATATCAGATAAGCAAATACATTCTTTATTTTATTAAATTGCATGCCTGTCTGCCGGTAATGGCCCCTTCCTTCAGGCGGTGCGGAGCCCCTTTCCCCGGAGTGTATCAAAATTTCCCTGTGGATAAGCTGTTAATTACTAAAAGATCTTGTCATTGAATGTATCCCATAGTAAAGTAAAAAAGTGAAAAATATCGCCCGGATAATGCTCTTCTTCAGCGTATCTTTTACCCTGGTATTCCTAACGTCGGTGCTTATAGAGAGCCTTCACGCCTGGATTGAGGCGGCCCGGACCGTGCCTGTTCAGAGGAACAGTATCTTTCCCGCTTCCCTGGCCGCCCAGGGCGCCCTTCCCCTGGCGCTTTACCTGTCCCTGCTCTTAACCCTCAGCTATAGCGCCCGCCGGGCTATTCCGGTTCCCCTGACCATAATCTGCCTCGGTATCTTTGCCGGACTCTTCACCCTGGGGGTCTCCCTGGGTATTGCCCGGGCGGGGGCAGTTAACGCTCCGGCCCTACAGCCTCCGTCCGGCGGTCTAGGGAAGCCGGGACTCATTCTGTCCCGGGGTTCCACAGTGATGGTCCTCATAGGGGACCCGGAAAATCCCGCCGCTCCCCGGGTGGTTTCCATTCCGGACCGGGCCCTTGTCTACCAGGAAACGCCCCGGACGGCCCTGCCCCCGGCGCCCTTCAAGGATGGGGGCGTCTCTTTCCTAAGGGATATGCTGACCGATGTTTCCCTGACCGCCCAGCGCTTTAACCGGCTCTTTGAAGGGGGGATCGTCCCTCTGGGTATCTATATGGGTTCCCTGATTTTTCTGCTGGTATCCCTGCGCTTTGTTCTGGATTTCAGCAGCTGGCCCCTGGCCAACCTCTTCCTGGGGGCCCTGGTTTTCCGGGGTGTCCTGGCCTTTGAAAGCTTTCTTAACTCCGTGGAGATACAAAACTTCATCGCCCTCTTTACCAGCCGCCTGATCCCCCCCCCGCTGATAAGTCCCGGAGTCTACTGCGGCCTGGGGGGGCTGATCGTCCTTTATACGGTTCTTGTCTCCCTGGCCAGGGGCAGGAGGAACGGTGATGCTTAAAAAAGAACAGATCTTTTCATCCCTGGGAATCTTCATCATCTACAGCGCCGCCTCCTTTTTGGCGATTTTGGGTTTCAGGTTTATCTTTCCCGGTCAGGCGGCGCCTCTGCGGAATTTTTCCGGCTCCTGGCGCATCGTCCAGGGGATTCTCAACTACATCAGCCTCTTTCCCGCCCTGGCCCTCTCGGCCCTGGTAATTCCCTTTGGTTTCCAGTACAGCGATAGGGAGAACTATCCCCGGTTTTCCCCCCGTTTTCTGGACCGGGTCAAGGGGCCCCTTGCCGCCGCCATTACCGCCGCAGTGGTCTACGGGCTGCTTTTCTTCCTGGTTCTGCCCCTGGCTCAGCGGCGGGAGGCAAAATTGCTCTACGAGGGGAATCTCTTCAGGCTGGCCAGGGAGCGGGCCGGGGAATTTGCCGAGAGCGGCGACTGGCCCCAGGCGGCTCAGTTTATGGCCCTCTGCGACCGGATATGGCCCGGCAGTCCCGAAACGGCTTCCCTCAAAACGGCAATCTCCATCGGCTACGAAAACTACCGCATGAATCTGCCGGATCCCACTGCCGACGCCTTCTCCGCTGCGGGCGGGGAAGCAATAGGCATCCCCGGACAGCAAAATCCGGTGAACGCCTCCCAGGCTTTGGGCCTGGCGGAACAGGCTCTTAGGGAGGAACGGTACTACGATGCCCACTGGCTGGCAAATCTGGGGATGCGTCTGGCCCGGCCCGGCAGCGTGGAGTCCTCCGAAGCGGTCCGGCTGGCGGGATATGCCTGGAACGCCGTTTCTTCCCTGGAACCCAATTCCCGGGAACGGCAGACCTATGCCCTGTATCACCGGAAGCGATCCGGCTATGAAGCCATGGTTTCCGGGGATTGGATCCGGGCTTACTATATTTTCAAAGATCTTCGGGAGAAAACTCCGGGAGATCCCGATGTGGTCCGGTTTTTGACCATGTGTGAACAGGGGGTAGCGGCAGCCGCTTTCTTTACCGACGAAATGAAGCTGGCCATGGGAGATATTCTGACCGGGGCGGTTTTTTCCCTTCCCGGCGTTTCCGGCGGCAGATGGGTACTGCGGACGGCCTCCCTCTCCACCTTTGCGGATTTTTCCTTTGCATCGGGACTTGAGCTTGCCGCTTACGACGGCGCCGGCCGTTTCCTTTACCGGATGGAAACCCCCTACGGCAAGTTCCTGCCTTTTACCCTGGAAGGCGAATCTAAGACCCTCCTCCTGATGCGGGCCCTGGACCGGGAGGATGAACGGGTCCGCCTGGAACCGGTCTGGACTGTTCTTGGGGAGCAGCGCTCTCCGGAAACGGAGCCCCTGGGGAATTCCCAGCTGCTTCTGGATATTTCCTACGAGGATATGCTGCTCCACGCCAAGGTGCTTCAAGGAACGGACAATCTGCTGATAGGGGATCTCTTTGCCGCCGCCAGGAACCTTGAAAACTATGGCTATATCCCCCAGGTCTTTCAGGCCGAGATTCTCTCCCGTATTGCGGAGCCGGCGCTCCTTCTCTCCGCGGCGGTATTCAGTATCGCCGCAGGCTGGAGCTTCCGGGCCAGAAAGCGGCCCCGTTACATAGGGGCTCCCATGCTGGGTATTCTGCCCCTGGTATTTACCGGTATAGTTTACTGTTACCGGAGCGCCGCCGCCGTCCTTATGACGTATATGATCATCGCCCTGCGTTTTTCCACGGCCCTGCTTATCTGTACCGCCGCCGCAGTATTGCTCTTCATCTTTTCCTTGATAACCCTGGCCGCCCGGCATGGATAACGCCGTACCGCCCTCCTCCATGACAAAATGGATCGCGTGGCTGAGAAAACATCCCCTCTTCTGGCTGGGGCCTCTGGCGGGAGGAACGGCGGGGATCTTCAACGGCGGCATTATCGGCGCCGCCGCCGGCCTTCTGCTGGGCTACTTTGTTCAGGTAGTGGCAAGCCAGTTTTACATGGATACGGCGGTGGCCCGGTACTTTGAAAACCCCGGACGTTCGGTTTTTCCCGAGGGAGAGCCGGGGATCGCCGCCTACTGCGGCCTGGGTATCTATATCATGTTCAAGTCGAAATATAAAGATGATACGCTTTTCACCGGGCGGGTATCCGAAAGCGCGGTATCTTCTTTTTCTAAAGGGGTCCGGGTCCTGCCCCTTATCGAGCTGTTCTGCCGCATCGCCATTTCCCGGCGGGCCTTTCTGAACCCGGACCTGCTGGCCGAGAGCCTCATGGCCCGGCGCAGATCCCGGAAGGACAGCCCCCGCCTGGGGGAACAACTGGAAAGACTGGCCCTGGGGCAGGAGGCCCGCCGGGAGGCGGCATATATACGGCAGGTTCTGGACCCCCGGTATCAGCCGCCGGATCTCGATGCCCCGGAGGAGGTGCTCGATCCCTATCTGCTTCTGGGGCTTACTCCGGGGGCCTCCCGGGAGATGGTCAAATCGGCGTTCCGGAAACTGGCGGTGCAGTATCACCCGGATGTGCTCCAAAACATGGACGAGGAGAAACGGAAAAGCGCAGCCCTGGCCTTTATCGCCGTCAAAGAAGCTTACCGGGAAATAATGCGGACATTCCGTTGACGCCCGCGCCCCGCATCAAGCGCCGCCGCCGTTAAATTCCCTTGGTTGATCCTGCGAACTTTGCGGAAGACGGACTGTTAAGCCGAGCGGATCCGGGCGCCCAGCGAGGAAAGCCGGGGCGCCAGTTTCTCGTAACCCCGTTCAATTTGATACACATTGCTTATCACGCTGTTCCCTTCGGCGCACATGGCGGCGATGACCATGGCCATTCCCGCCCGGACATCCGGGCTGTGAAGCTCCGAACCCGCCAGCCGGGAGGGCCCGGAAATAACCGCCCGGTGAGGATCGCAGAGTACGATCCGGGCGCCCATGCCGATAAGCTTATCCACAAAAAACATCCGGGACTCGAACATCTTCTCGTGGACCAGTACGGTGCCTTCAACCTGGGTAGCCACTACGGTAATAATGCTGGTCAGGTCCGGCGGAAAGCCCGGCCAGGGGGCATCGTCTATTTTGGGGATCATCCCTCCCAGATCGCAGTTTACCCGCAGGGTTTGATCCGGGGGCACATGGAGCGCCGTTCCCTCATGTTCCCAGGCGATCCCCAGCTTGCCGAAGGCTATCTTGGCGGGCCGTATGTCCTGGGGCCGTATTCCCTCGATGGTAAGCTCCCCTCCGGTGGCGGCGGCAAGGCCGATAAAGGAACCTACTTCCATAAAGTCGGCGCCTATCTCAAAATCGCAGCCGGAAAGTTTTGGCCTTCCCCGGATGGTGAGGATGTTGGAACCTATCCCGCTGATAACGGCGCCCATGGATACCAGCATGCGGCAGAGATCCTGCACATGGGGCTCGCTGGCGGCATTGGTAAGGATGGTTTCGCCCTGAGCCAGAACCGCCGCCATCACCGCATTTTCCGTGGCGGTTACCGAAGCTTCATCCAGAAAAATATCCGCCCCCTTAAGGGATTTGGCGGTAAAGATAAACTCATCGTTGATCTCCACCGCCGCTCCCAGCTCTGTCAGCGCCAGGAAGTGGGTATCCAAACGGCGGCGGCCTATAACGTCCCCGCCGGGGGGAGGCAGCGCCGCCCTGCCGGTCCGGGCCAGAAGGGGTCCCGCAAAGAGAATGGAAGCCCGGACC
Organism: Treponema sp.; assembly: GCA_031276965.1. Taxonomy (GTDB): domain Bacteria; phylum Spirochaetota; class Spirochaetia; order Treponematales; family Breznakiellaceae; genus JAISMC01. Next base: position 17,317 of record JAISMC010000152.1, on the reverse strand, counting down.
TTTTGGGCGTATTCCCGGGGAATCCCGGAACTTGTAATATCCGTCAGGATCAAGCGGTACGTATTGGGCCCCGGAACTTCGACCCTGCCGCCCAGGGAACGGTACACTTCCAGCATCACCTGAACATCTTCTATATCGGGAATGTTCCGCAGTATCACCGGCTCTTCGGTGAGGAGAGCGGCGGCAAGACAGGGCAGGGCGGCGTTCTTGTTGCCGCTGGCCCGGATGGTCCCGCTGATAGGGTATCCGCCCTCAATTAAGTATTGATCCATAGCCTGACTGTACTGTCCCCGGTTCTAAAGGTCTAGTAGTGCTAGAATCCGGCATACGCCCCTTCGGGTCGTTTTCCGAAAGGTACGGATTAAATGAGCGCTATCGTACCCGGCGGCATCCATGGCGGATGCTTGTATTGAAGTTTGCGCAGAACGCAGACTCCACGCTGAAGCATTGGAAAAGAACCCTTTCTTCCTTTGGAGGCTCATTCGGAAACTTCAGTTTTTGTCGGACCACAGGTTCGCTGACAGCCGTAAAAACAACAAAAAAGGCGGGTTTTGCCAAAGATCCACCTTTTTTGGGAGACTGATTCGATAACCAGCCAGATGTCCCGAACTTTAGTCCGCCGGCAGGCCGTCATAGACGGCGGCGGCGTGGATGCCGCCCTCACGAACGGAAAAAGCTATCGAAGTATACATTCGTGCCCTTTCATGCGGTTTGCGGGTTTTTTATGGCAGCCTGCCCGGCCCCGCGGCGCGCTTATTCCCGGCTGAATGTTTATCGTTTATACTAAGTTCATGGACGGCTTGTATTCCTTTGTGCTGGTGGATGATGAAACGGAGATCCGGGAGGGGATTCGGAATGCCATACCCTGGGAGGAATTAGGCTTTTCCTTTGCCGGCGCCTGTACCAACGGCTTTGAGGCTCTGGATCTGGTGGAACGGATCCGGCCCGATGTGGTGATGACCGACATCAACATGCCCTTCATGGACGGCCTTTCCTTTGCGGACCGGCTCCCCGGCGTTTCCCCCATGACCAAGGTGCTTATCATTTCCGGGTACGATGATTTTGAATATGCCCGCAGGGCCCTGCAGCTTCAGGTCTACGATTATATTATTAAGCCCGTAACTCCCCCGGAATTCAAAGAGGTTCTCTCCAAGCTGAAGCGTACCCTGGACGAGGAACGGGAAAAGCGGCGGGATCTGGAACATATCAAAAAGCAGCTTGCCGAAAGCCTGCCCCTGCTGCGGGAGCGTTTTCTCGTGCGCCTTATCGAAGGGAAGCCTGACCGGGAAGCGATTCGGGAACGGGTCTCCTACTTCGATCTGTCCCTCCCTCTGGATTCCGCCGCCTATGACTGTCTGGTTCTGGATTTTGTGCGCCGCCGGGGGGGCGAAAATTTTGACATCGATCTTCTGACGGAGCGGAATATGCTGGAAAAGATCCTGGGAACAAAGCCGGAGACTGCGGTCTTTACGCCGGGCATACTCTTCCAGGACAGCGCCGACCGGCTGGTAATTCTGATTTGGGGAGATACGCCCCCCAGGGTATACCGGGAGGGGCTTAAAACGGCGGAATTTCTCTGCCATAATCTGCAGTCCCTGGGTTTTAAAGATATCAGTCTGGGGGTGGGGGAGGCAGCGGATGCCCTGGAGTCCCTTTCCGTTTCCTACAATACTGCGGTGGAGGCGCTTTCGGCGGCGCAGCTCCGGGGAAAAACCGGCGTGGCCGCCTACCGGGAAGTGATGGGGAAAACCGGAGCCTCAAGGCCCGGCCCGGACCCCCATTGGGAGAAACGTATCGTTGCAGCCCTCAAGGCCGGGGGACGGGATGAGGCCTCCCGTCTGGTTGGTGAAATGACGGCGTATTTTCAGCAGGTTCCCTTTACCCTTGAAGAATTCCGCATCAAGCTTGCCCTGGTATTGGCGGCGCTGATCCGCTGCTGCGAGGATCTGGAGATCCCCGGCGCGGAGATCTTTCCCTCCGGGATGGACCCCTTCGCCGAGACAGCCCGGCTTGCCAGCCTCGACGCGGTCCGCCTTTGGTTTACCGGCCTTACGGAACGGATTGCCTGTTACACCCAGACCCGGCAGGAGAACTTTGCCCAGGTTAAGGTCCGGGAGGCGCTGGAGTATTTGGAATCCCACTATGCCGATCCCTCCCTGTCCCTCCAGGGCCTCTGTAAAAGGCTGGATATCAGCATGAGCTACTTCAGCGCTAATTTGAAAAAGTACCACAATAAAACCTTCGTGGAGGAGTTAACCGCCATCAGGCTTGCCAAGGCGATGGAACTGCTGCGGACCACGGACCTGATGACCTACGAGATCGCCGGCCGGATTGGTTACCGGGACGCCCACTATTTTTCCCTGTGCTTCCGTAAATATACGGGGCTTACCGCTACAGAATACCGTTTCGCCAATGCGGGCGGCGCCGGTCCCGTCAATGCCGCCGCCGGCTTTGATACCGGAGACCTCCATGTCCCATCCTGATTCCGGTGCAAAGGGTCCCCGGCGTTTCCACAGCATCCAGGTAACCATCGCCATTGCCTTTGCCTCCCTCTCGGTGATGCTTATCGTGGGGGCCATTCTTATCGCATTTAGGGTAACCGAAGAAACCGCCCGGATCGCCTCCCGGCGCTATACCCAGCAGCTTGTCCGCCAGGTTACCAATAACATCGAATTTTATATCGACTACCTCTATTCTGTTTCGACTATTCTGCAGGCGGACGCCGGCGTACAGGAGTATCTGGATGCCGGTCCCGAAAAGAGAAGACAGAACGCCGCCGGGGCGGCCCAGCCGGTGCTGGATGCTATGGTGAGTACCAGAAACGATATTTCTCTGATAGGCATTTTCGGCTACCGGGGAGAATTCCTCATCTCCGACCGGAACCGGACGCTGAATTCCTTTACCGATCCGGCCCGGCAGTCCTGGTATACTGCGGCGCAGAACAGCCGGGGCGAGCCGGTTATCTCCTCCTCCCACGTGCAGAATATCATCAAGGACCGGTACCCCTGGGTCATTTCCCTTTCCCGGGAGATTGTCGATCCCGAAACCCGCCGGGGCAAGGGGATACTCCTGGTGGATCTAAACTACCGGATCATCGACCGGATCTGCAGTTCCATCCAGCTGGGCCGGCGGGGCTATATCTTCATCGTGGACCGGAGCGGGGATATCGTCTATCATCCCCAGCAGCAGCTCCTCTACGGGGGCTTAAAGACCGAAAATATCCGCCGGGTTATTGAGGAGCAGACCAATTATTTTTCCGGAGATGATGAAGACCGGGACAAATTCTACAGCGTAGAGACCATGTATTCCACGGGCTGGAAGGTGGTGGGGGTAAACTACCGGAGCGAATTTGTGGAAAACCGGGAATCGATACGGCGGAACTATGCCCTTTGGGGGCTCCTCTTTTTAGCCATTTCCATGGTCATCTCGATTCTCCTCTCCCAGCGTATATCAAAACCGATAAAAAAACTCCGCCGTTCCATGCGGGCGGTAGAACAGGGAAATTTTGACGTTACCGCAGACATTCATTCTTCCAACGAAATCGGCGAACTGGGGATGGACTTCAACATTATGGTCGGGGAAATCAAAAAGCTCCTCCGGCGGATTACGGTGGAACAGGAGCAGAAACGGAAAAGCGAACTTAATGCGCTGCAGATGCAGATCAATCCCCATTTCCTCTATAACACTTTGGATTCGGTGATATGGATGGCCGAAGGGGGCAAACAGAATGAGGTAATCGCCATGAGCTCCGCCCTGGCCCGGCTTTTCCGCCTGAGCATCAGCAAGGGCAGGGAGATCGTCGATGTGGCTTCGGAACTGGAACATGTAAAGAATTATCTTACCATTCAGAAGATTCGTTACAAGGATCGCCTGGATTACCGCATCGAGGTGGACGATGATATTAAATCCTGTAAGATCGTCAAGATTATCCTCCAGCCCCTGGTGGAAAATGCCATATACCACGGCATAAAGAACAACTCCGCCGCGGGGATGGTACTTATCTCCGGCCGCCGTACAGAGGGGGGAATGGATCTGGTGGTCCGGGACGACGGAGCCGGCATGGACCGGGAGAGCCTTGACCGGCTTAGGCAAAAACTCCGCGCCCCGGGATCCGCCGGGGAAGAGGAACCCGGAACCCGGCCCGGCAGCGGCGTCGGGGTCCGCAATGTGGACGAGCGGATAAAGCTCTACTTCGGCCCCGCCTATGGTCTGGAATTTGAGAGCCGGGAAGATGAGGGAACCACGGTGTTTATTCATCTTCCGGCCATAAAAAAGGAAACGGAATAAGGAAGCGGTATGATAAACTTTTTTACCCGGCGGACGCAGCGGCTTCGGGCCCTTTTTGTCCCCGCCATCCTGGCCGTCATCCTCCTTTTAGGAAGCCTGATCATCCTCTTTTTCACCCGGACCCCTTCCCGGCGGGAGATTAAAATAACCGCTGTTATCAAGGCCATTGCCAACGATTCGGAATTCTGGGAAGTGGTAAAGACCGGCCTCCGGGCGGGGGCGGTGGAATTCGGCGTGGACCTGGACATACAGGGGCCTTGGGCGGAGAGCGATATTGAAGGACAGATCCGCATTATTGATACGATTCTTGCCAGCGATCCCCCGGCGGCGCTTATCCTGGCGGCTACCGACTATATCCGGCTTGTACCGGCGGTTGAAAAAGCCGCCGCCCTGGGGGTTAGGGTAATTACCATGGACTCCGGTGTGGACAGTCCCCTGCCCCGTACCTTTGTGGCGACCAACAATATCGAAGGCGGGGAAAAGGCTGCTGCGGAGATGATGCGGATTTTGGAACCGGGGAGAAAGCTGGCCATCATCAACCACGTCCGTTTTGCCACCACCGCCATGGAACGGGAGAAAGGCACCAGGAGGGTCCTGGACCGGGACGGCCGCTATCCCGTTACCGGCGCCTGGTTTACCGATAATTTTGAAGAAAACGCCTACGCCATTACGGTGCAGCTTCTCAGGGATCATCCCGATCTGGGGGGTATTCTGGCGATGAACGAGGTCTCCACCGTTGGTACCGCCAAGGCCCTGCGGGATACCGGAACCGCGGGAAAGGTCCGGCTGGTAGGCTTCGACAGTTCCCTGACGGAGATTCAATTTATTGAAGAGGGAGTCATCGCTGCCACGGTGATCCAGAAACCCTTCAACATGGGTTACTTGGCGGTACAGGCCGCCCGGGACGCTGCGGAAAACCGTCCCCTCCCTTCTTTTATCGATACCGGTTCGGTGCTTATCACCGTGGAAAACCTCTATGAACCGGAGAACCAGAAACTGCTTTTCCCCTTTGTAGAATAGGTTCCGCGGAAAAGCGGAACGAAAGGCAGGACCGTAATTAAGGTTTGTCCCGGGAGGCCGTGCTTTACAATTCCGCTATCGCCAGATCAGCCATATAAAAAGGGACGATGCGGCGATGGTGATCACCGTGAAGGGGGCGCCGATTTTCAGCCACTGCCAGAAATTGAGGTTCACGTTCTGTTTCCTCAGCAGCCCCAGGGCCACCACGTTGGCGGAGGCCCCGAAGGGGGTCAGGTTCCCGCCCATGCAGGAGCCGATAAGGAGGGCGAACATATCCAGTTCCGGTTTCAGCGCCAGGTCCGCCGCAAGCCGGGAGGCCACGGGAAGCATGATGATGATGTAGGGCACATTGTCCACAAAGCCGGAGATGACCGTGGAAACCGCCAGGATAAGCGCAAAGCCCAGCAGCACATTATCGCCGATGACGCGGTTGAGGAAGGCGGCGAAATCTTCCAAAAGGCCCACGGAAGACACCGCGCCGACCACCACAAAAATGCCGGTGAGGAAAAGGGTCGTATCCCAGTCCAGATTTTTTATCAGCCTGCCGGTGTTTTTGATTCCCTCCCTCCGGATAAGCCAGTACCAGAAAAGTCCGGCCAGCCCCAAGGCCATCACCAGGAACCCCGATGCGTAGGTAAGGCCGCCGAACACAAAGGAAGCGGCGGCAAGTCCGGCGATCATACAAATCAACAGGACCGAAGGAACCATGGTTAGGGCCTTTTCCTTTTCTATCCGGACCTTCCCTTTCCCCTGTTTTCTAAAGTATCCGTAAAAAAAGAGCGATCCCGCGATCATGCCAATCTGTACCGCAAAAAACACCGCCGGTTTCCCCTGAAACACAAAAAAGTCGTTAAATCCATACCCGGCGTAATCGGCAAAGATCATGGAGGGCGGGTCCCCCACCAGGGTGGCGGTTCCCTGGAGGTTCGCCATCACCGCCAGGCCGGTCATAAAGTAGGCCGGATTAATGGCAAGCTTTTTGCAAAGCGCCAGGGCAATGGGCGCCATGACCAGCACGGTGGCCACGTTTTCCACGAAGGCCGAGATGAAGCCGGTCATCATCAAAATTGCCACCATGGCGATTCCCACGTTGGGGGAGCCGAGAACAATGGAATCGGCTATCAGGGCCGGAACCCGGGAATAAATAAACAGCTCGGCGATGATAAGGCTCCCCAGAAAAATAAGCAGCACATTCCAGTTGATCAGTTCTGTAATAACCATCCGGGGACTCACTACCCCCAGTATCATCATCAAGAGGCCCGCTCCCAGGGCGATAAAAGATTTTTTTTCCTGAAAGATAACGGCAAAAAGGTACATCAGTACCGCGATCGCAAGGACCAGCCATTTTATTTCAAACATTCCGGATTCGCCTACTTATTGATTTTTTTCATTCTTCCGGTATTCGTTTACCGCAGCGCTGATGGCGGCGGTAACCTGGGGAGGAGTCCCGGTCTGGGCCGCCGGGGATGGAGGCTGCTGTACGTCTTTGTCCAGTCCCAATTTGCGGATTGCCTTACTCACCAGGTTTACACAGATGATCATGATCCATAAAAAAACAAATACCACCGTCATGCCGAGAACCGTAAGAATCGTGCTTTGTTCAAGCATTTCTATAATAGTCATAAAACAAACCTCCGCATACAAACTTGTCCGGAAACCCGGCTGGTTCCCGCAGGTTTTAGTCCGGCACAAGTCTTCCAAAAAACGCGGGTTTTTGGCAAAACCCGTGTTTTTTACTGTTTTTGAACGGTTATTGTTTGGAAACCGGGATCTCCGCACAATTCCAATATCTTTGAGAAACCGAAAAAGATTTTCAAAAAATGATCAGCAGGCGAAGCGGGGCGGCGCCCTGCCGCCAAGGAGGAGAGAGACTACAAGATCGTGAAAAAATTTCCGGGGGAAACACCTGTGAAGGTAATGCTTTCCGAATGTTATTTTATTGAACGCCTCGATGAACAAGGAACAGATGATCAGCGCAAGGAACTGCCGCCAAAGCTTGTTAAGCTGGCTCCTGCTTTTGGTCAGCGGCTGGCTGTAGAATAGAATATTTTCTGAAATAAGATGCGCGGTCCCGCCGGATTCGGATCTTTCTCCGCCCAAAGCGGCGGAAGCAAAAAGATCGGCCTCTTGTATATTCCGGGCAAATTCCGCCAAAGCGCCGGACAACACGCAGGGAAACAGGACGATAAAAACAAGAAACCGTAAACCGGACAGAATCTTCAACATGACCACTAAGAATAAGTATATAAGCCGGGGGTACTAAAGTCAACGGGACATTTTTTGGCCGGCGGCACAGGTTTTTTGCGGGAGATCGAATACGGCAGCCGTGAGCCGGTCCGCCCTGGTTGGAAGGCGGCGCCCCGGTCCCCTGACGGCCGTATCCTTGTCTTCTTTCCATTAGTTGGTTTATATTTGAAACAGTCTCGAATCATGAGTTATTTGGAAGGATGATGAAACAGTTTGTCAATTTTTCGTTCCACATGTATACGGAGATCCTCTTCGGCAGGGGGACCGAAACCGGGGCGGCGGCGATGATCCGCAAGTACGGGGGGACCAAACTTATGCTGGTTTACGGCGGCGGTTCCATCAAAAAGATCGGCCTCTATGACCGGGTGGTCAAGGTTCTGCGTGAAGGAAGCATTCCCTTTGTGGAGCTCGGCGGCGTACAGCCCAACCCCCGGCGTTCCCTGGTGGAGAAGGGGCTTAAAACCGCCCGGGCCGAAGGGGTCGATTTTCTCCTTGGGGTGGGGGGCGGCAGCGCCATCGATACCGCTAAGGCCATTGCCCTGGGACTGGCAAATAACGGAGATTACTGGCAGTTCTACAACGGGGTCCCGGCGGAGAAAATGGCCCCGGTGGGAACCATCCATACCATCTCCGCCGCGGGGAGCGAAACCAGCGGCTCTACGGTCTTGGTGGACGATATCGGCGGAGGCCGGAAACAGGGTCTGATGTGGACCGCCTGCCGTCCGGTTTTTGCCATTATGAACCCCGAGTTAACTTACTCGGTACCGCCCTATCAGACCGGCGCCGGGGCGGCGGACATACTGGCCCATACGGTTAACCGCTATTTTCAAAGTCCCGCCAGTTATTTGGGAGATGAATACGCCGGGGGAACCATGCGTACCGTGGTTAAGTATGCCCCCATTGCCCTGGCCAATCCCGGGGATTACGAAGCCCGGGCGGAACTGATGCTGGCGGGGTCCTTCAGCCACAACGATCTTACCGGCATAGGCCGCTCGGGAAAACGGGGCGGGGAACATTCTCTGGAGAGCCAGCTTTCCGGACACTACGACACCGCCCACGGCGCGGGGCTTGCGGTGGTGATGCCCGCCTGGCTCCAGTATATTGCCGATCACGGTACGCCGGAGGAAACGGCCCGGGTCGCCCGGTTCGGCGTCAAGGTTTTCGGTACGGAGCTTGGCCAGGCCGGCGTAAAGGCCGCGGCGGACGAGGGACTTAGGCGTTTCCGCAGTTGGATTAGATCCATCGGGATGCCCCTTACCCTCAAGGAACTTGGCGTACCCAAGACAGATTTGCCCGAAGTGGTCCGCCGCTGCATGGAACACAATAAGGGCCTTGTTCAGGGTTATGTTGATCTGGATGAGGCCGCAGTATGGGATATTTTTGCTTCCGCGGCGGAGTAGGGGCCGGATAATCCCATTCCCGGTGGATACAATCCCGCAATATTCCGATACTTGAGTTATGCGGGATACACCCTATGACCGGTTTGAGCCCTTCATTGCCCCCGGCGCGGATCGCTTCGCCCTGCTTCGGGATCTACTGGCGGAACTTGGGCTGCATTTTTCCGTGATTCCCCTGGCGGGAAACCGTCATTTCTTTATCGGCTCCGCCCTGCCGGGACAGGGGGGGGATTGCCCCGCCCTCCGGGGAAGGACCGTGCTGGCCGCCCATTACGACCGGTCCGCCGGCAGTCCCGGAGCCAACGATAACAGCGCCGCGGTTTTCATGCTTATTGAAACGGCGGTGAAACTGCGGGCGGCGGAAAACCGGAACTGGCTTGTCATCTTTACCGATAAAGAAGAGCTGAGCCGGGACGAGGGTATCAGGGACCAGGGCTCCTACTCGCTGGCGGCGGGGCTTAAAAAACTGGGTCTCAGAGAGCTTTTTATCTTCGATGCCTGCGGAGCGGGGGACACCCTGATTATCTCCACCGCCGCGGATCACCTGATAAAAAACGAAACAGGTCCGGGTATCGCCAATGTCCGGCGGCAGGTGCGGAACCTGCGGGGCCGGGCCCTGGAAACTGTCCGCAACCTGTCGATGGAAAAGGTACTTCTTCTTCCCACCCCCTTTTCCGACGATGCGGGCCTGCTCCGGGCGGGCCTCCCCGCCCAGACCATTACGGTACTGCCCGCCAAAGAAGCCGCCGGTTTCGCCGCCCTTCTGCGGAAGGATCCCGGTTTTGCCGCCGCCCTGCTCAGCAGGGAAGTCAGGGACAGCCGCGGCCCGCGCCTCATCCCTGAAACCTGGCGCAGCCTGAATGGTCCCGGAGACAGCCCCCTCAGGCTTACTCCCCAGCATTACAAGCGGGTGGTACGTTTTGCGTTGGCGCTCTGCGGGGGCTAGCGCGTTGTAAAAATTACGGTGTGTGATAGCCAAGATTTTATCTATTAGACGAGCTTTTCCCAAAACTTCAGTTTTTGGGAGAGCTCAGACAACATAGAATTTGTCAGATGCCTGTCAAATTTTGTTTTTAAGCAGTTGTTGGCGAAGCTTTGGTTCGAAGGAAACTTCAATTCCCGGATAACTCTATGGAAACCAGGCCGCAGGCGGACTCTTGAGCATTAAACCCGTCTGCGCATACACTGAAGCGGTGAAAAAAGCCATTGTTCTTGCGGCGTTTTTGGGGTTCTGCGCCGCCGTCTTTGCCGCTCCCGTCCGGGAACGTGGACGCATTACTATAGAACTTGAAGGCAACCCGTCCACCGGATATTCCTGGACCTACACTATGGAACCGGAAGGCATTGTACGGGAACTTTCGGCGGAATACCGGAGGCCCTCCGGAAAGGAAGACTCCGCAGGCGCCGGAGGCCGCGCCGGCAAGGGCGGCGTTTTTGTTTTCGTCTTTGAAAGCGTAAGGCCCGGTTCAGCCGGCTTACGGTTCAGCTATGTCCGCCCCTGGGAAAGCGGCGTTGAGCCGGCGGAAAGAAGAGACTACCGCCTTACCGTAAACAGGGCGGGAGAGATACGGGCGCATAGACGCTAGGCCCGCTCATAAAGGTGCGCGAGACATCGAACGTGTTTCCGGGCTAAAGTAACGCGGCGCAGGCCCCGGCAGATGTATTACCCAAGACCAACATCCAGGGCCATCATCAGCGCAAAACCCAGCATTAAACCTGAGGTGGCGATATGATCGTTTCCCTCCCGGTACGCTTCGGGGATAAGCTCCTCCGCAACCACAAAGATCATGGCCCCTGCGGCAAAGGAAAGGGCGTAGGGAAGTATCGCCTGCATGGAGGTAACCAAAGCCGCCCCCATAACTCCGGCGAGGGGTTCCACTATTCCCGAAGACTGTCCGGCGAAGAAGGCCCTAAAACGGCTCATCCCGTTCCGGCGCAGGGGAATGGAGACCGCCGCTCCCTCGGGAAAATTCTGGAGCCCTATTCCCAGGGCCAGGGCAAAGGCGCCGGATATTCCCGCTCCGGGTATGCCCGCCGCCGCTGCGCCGAAACCCACCCCCACGGCAAGTCCTTCGGGGATATTGTGAAGGGTGATGGCCAGTACCAGGAGCAGGGACCGGCTCCAGTTAGTTTTGAGACCCTCGGCGCTGTCGTTTCCTTCGTGGAGATGGGGGAGAAGCCGGTCGGCAAAGCGGAGAAAGAGGCCCCCCAGAATAAAGCCAATCGCCGCGGCGGCCCAGGGGGGAAGCCCCCTTCCGGCGGCGGCGGCCTCACCGGCCATGGTAATCGCCGGAAGCAGCAGGGAGAAAAAACTGGCGGCGATCATCACCCCTCCGGCAAAACCGAGCATACCGTCCAGAACGCGGCGGTTTATCGATTTGAAGAAGAATACCGTAGCTGCCCCCAGGGCAGTTACGCCGTAAGTAAAGAGACAGGCCAGCAAAGCCTGAAGGATAACATTTTGCCGAAGAAACCATTCCATAATTACTATTATATATACCCGGCGGCCGGTTTTGTATATAATTAACGGATTATGCTGGCCGCCGCCGGGGGACCTTCCCCCAGGGGAAGTTTGAACGACGCCCCTCCTGACAACGCTGTTTTTCCCCCGGAAGAGAAGCCTTTAATAGTGCAGAGCGACAGAACCCTGCTCCTGGACGTACATTCCCCCCTGGCCGGGGAGGCCCGGATGGCGATCATGCCCTTTGCGGAACTGGAGAAGTCCCCGGAGCACATGCACACCTACAGAATCAGCCCCATCTCCCTTTGGAACGCCGCCAGCGCGGGCCTTGCCCCGGCGGATATTGTCGAGGTCCTGGAGCGTTACAGCCGTTACGCCGTACCCAAAGGTATCCTGGAGGGTTTTTCCGACACCATGGCCCGCTATGGCCGGATCAGGCTTACCGCGGATACGGCTTCCGGGGCAGGGGAGGATCTGCTTCTTCTGGCGGACAGCGGGGAAGCCGCGGCGGAGATAAGGGCGGCCAAGGTTTTGGAGAAGTATCTTACCGGGACCGGAGACGGCCGAAGCTTCCGTCTCAGGCTTGTTGACCGGGGTACGGTAAAGCGGCAGTTGATCCGTCTGGGCTGGCCCGTTAAGGACGAAGCCCCCCTGCGGGACGGCGAAGCCCTGGAATTGAATCTCCGCCGGGTCAGCGCTTCGGGCAGGCCCTTTGCTCCCCGGGACTACCAGCTTGAGGCGGCCCAGTCGGTGCTGGGCGGCGGCGGCCCCGGTACGGGTTATGGGGTGGTGGTGCTTCCCTGCGGTTCCGGCAAGACCCTGGTGGGCATGGTCTTTATGTCCCTGCTAAAAACCAACACCCTGGTGTTGACCACCAATGTGGCGGCGGTGCATCAGTGGATAGACGAACTGCTGGACAAGACGGATCTGGCCCCGGAATCAATCGCCGAATATACCGGAGATTCCAAGAGGGTAGCCCCGGTTACCATTGCCACCTATCAGATTCTCACCTGGCGGCCCAGGAAGGACGGGGATTTTCCCCACTTCAAGCTCTTCCGGGAACGGTCCTGGGGGCTTATCATCTACGACGAGGTTCATCTTCTTCCGGCGCCGGTATTCCGGGTTACCGCAGAGCTGCAGGCGGTGCGGCGTTTGGGCCTTACGGCAACCCTGGTCAGGGAAGATGGGGAGGAGGAGGCGGTTTTCAGCCTGGTAGGGCCCAAACGCTACGATGTTCCCTGGAAAGATCTGGAGGGCAGGGGCTGGATTGCGGAGGCCCTCTGTACCGAGATAAGGCTGGATCTGCCCGGACCGCTGAAGATCCCCTATGCGGTGGCTTCCCCGCGGGAAAAGTACCGTATCGCCAGCGAGAACCCCCTCAAGGAACCGGTGGTCCGGGAGCTTATCGAAAATCATCCCGAAGATCAGATTCTGGTGATAGGTCAGTACATCAGCCAGCTTGAATCCATAGCCCGGCTGCTCAAGGCGCCGCTGATCACCGGAAGAACCCCCAACGCCGGGCGGGAGCAGATCTACGGTGCCTTCAAGCGGGGAGAGGTCCGGGTCATCGTGGCGTCCAAAGTGGCGAACTTTGCCATTGATCTTCCCGACGCATCTATGGCGGTGCAGGTTTCGGGCAGTTTCGGCTCCCGCCACGAGGAAGCCCAGCGGCTGGGGCGTATACTGCGGCCCAAGGGACTTGCCCCGGACGGGAGCCTGTCCGTAACGGGGCCTGTCCGCAACTCCTATTTCTATACCATCGTTTCCCGGTACACCGTGGAGGAGGATTTTGCCGCGAACCGCCAGAAATTTCTTGCCGAGCAGGGTTACCGCTATACCATTCAGCATTGGGCAGGCTTCGGGGAAAGCCAAGATGAAGCCCCTGCGGAGTTCCGGTGAAGTCCCCGGTATTCCGTTCCGCCGGCGACTGGAAGTCGGCCCTGACAACCCTGCCGGACAATGTCTACTTTGAGTTGATGCGGAGCGTTTTCGGCAACATCAAAACGCCTTTCAACAAGCACCGGCTTATGGAAGATCTGGCCGCCTTTCTTTCCCGCAAAAATATTCAGGAAACCATCGCCGCCTATATCGATGAACGGGACGCCCGGATCATCACCGCCGTGGCAATACTGCATGAGCCCGTATTGGGAGAACTGGAAAGTTTTTTTGCCGGAGAATTTACCTATGCGGATATCCAGGGGATACTGCTCAATCTGGAGGAGCGGCTTATCCTCTACCGTTTTATGGATGATGGAAAGCGCCGTCTGGCGCTGAACCCTCTGCTGGAACCGGTTTTGGCCCCGGTAATTGCCGGCTGGGACATACTCTTTCCATCGGTACGGTCTCCGATGGCATCCATGCCGCCGGAGACCGCGGCGGGGGACGCGGTGCGGCGGGGGACGGTGGTGGACGACCGGCTCTTTGCGGGTCTCTTTGCCTTTACGGGGGATGCGGGGGAATTCTATAAAGCGGAAGGGGGCATACGGAAAAAGGTCCTTGACGACGGGGCCAGGATCTTTCCGGGCCTGCGGCTGGATCTGCATGTGGGGGCGATGCAGTGTCTGGGCCTGCTCCGCCTTAACGGAGACCGGCTCGAACCTAATGAGGGGAAACTGGTCTTCTTTAACGAGCTTAGCTTTTCCGAACGGCTTGAGTACTACGCCGCGGGTATGGGAGTATACCTGATCTATTCCCGCGCTTCGGTTGGTTACTTTCAGCGGGGCCAGATCCAGGCTTTGGTCCGGCTGATCCACGGGCTTACGGGCTCCCTGGAACGGGACCGGCGCTATTCAACCCTTGCCCTGCGGCGGCTGGCCTTTGTCATTCAGCGTGAAGGGAACGGCAGTCTCAAAGAAGGACCCGGCGGGGCCCTGGTGTTTGAATCCGTCATGACGGCGCTGGAAGAAACGGGGCTCCTCCGCGCCGCCGGTTCCGGGTTCTGGATAAGACCGGATATTCTGAACAGGGGACGGCCCTCCCTCTCCGGCCCCGGTCAGGTGGACGGGGAGATCCCGGCCCATGCCGCCGCCATGGACACGGCTTTTTCCTGTATCCTCTATCCGGGGATCGCCTTTGCCGATGCGGCGGCCCTCGCTTTTTTCTGTACCCTCCGGGAGGCGGGGGTGGTGGTACGTTTTGAGTTAACCCGGGATTCGGCGGTCCGGGGCTTTAACCGGGGCATGGATGCGGCTTCCATGCTGGAACTGCTGACCCGCCTTACCGGCGGGCGGATCGACGGGAACCTAAGCTGGACCCTGAAGGACTGGGAAACCCGTTACTTCGGCGTTACCCTTCATCAGGGGATTGTGATGATCCTCGCCCCGGAACGGCGTTACCTTGCGGAAGCCATGGCCCCCCTGATCGCCCGCATCCTTGCTCCGGGGGTGTACCTTCTTTCGGCAGCGGAAACATCCGAAGCGGTCAAGTGGCTCGAAAAGAGAGGAGTGGACATTGTCGCCCAGCCGCCCCTCAGGAGCAGGAAAATCCAGGAAGAATCCCGGACTTCCCCCTATCCCCCGTCCCAGGGGTCCGGAAAGGTTTTGGATCTTTCCCAAAGCAAAAATTGTCCGCCGGATACCAAAAAAGCGGAACAGTACCTGGAACATTTTCGTACGGTTCTGGGGAAGATGCCGTTTTCCAAGGCGGAACGGGATGAACTCTCCGCCCGCATAGAGCGGCGGCTGGTACTGGCGGAATCTCAGCTTGCCTCCGCCTCCCTGCGTTACGAAAAGCTGGAAGCCCGGGGTCTTGACTATGTGGGCAAGACCGCCATTGCCAAACAAGCCATCGCTTCGAAGCTTCTTATCGAGATTCTTCTGACCAGTTCCCGGGGGGAGGAGCGGGTCTTGGGCGTCCCGGAAGCTCTGGAGAAAAACGGCGGAGAAACCTTGCTGGTCATACGGCCGGCGGGGACGCCGGCGGCAGAGATGCCGGTGACGGACCGGAAAGAAACCGGAGTCCTGCGTATTCCCCTCGGGAAGATCAGCCTCCTGCGGAGGATCAAACAATCAATCTTTGGTGAATAAAGATGAAGGAGAAATCAATGCCCTTACTGCCCTTTTCAAACCAGGCGACGGAAACCAGCCAGGCAAAACTTGCGGTCCTTATTGATGCGGATAATACCCAGGCCGCAATCATAGAAGGCCTCCTCAACGAGGTGGCCAAATACGGCGTCGCCAGCGTTAAGCGGATCTACGGCGACTGGACCAGTACCAACCTACGGTCATGGAAGGACCGGCTTCTGGAGTACGCCATCCAGCCCATTCAGCAGTTTTCCTATACCACCGGGAAAAACGCCACCGATTCGGCCATGATTATCGACGCCATGGATCTGCTCTACAGCGAAAGACTTGACGGCTTCTGCATCGTGTCCAGCGATTCCGATTTTACCCGCCTGGCGTCGCGGCTTCGGGAGAGCGGTCATACCGTTTACGGTTTTGGGGAGAAGAAAACCCCCCGGGCCTTTGTTTCGGTCTGCGATAAATTTATCTATACGGAGATCCTCAAGGAGGCCCAGGAAGAGACTGATGATGAAGACACCCGGCCCGCCTCCCGTTCCCGCCGGGATTTCAAGGTGGACCGGAAGCTCCTGAAACTGCTGAGGGATGCGGTGGATGATCTGGCGGACGAATCCGGCTGGGCCTATCTGGGGGGCGTGGGCCAAAAGATCAACAACCGGTCCAGTGAGTTTGACCCCCGGAATTACGGCTTTAGAAAACTGGCGGATCTCTTCCGGGCCATATCCCAGTTTGAAACCGAGGAGCGTCCCCAGGAACACGGTACGGGACGTCAAGTCTATATCCGGTGGAAAAAGCGGAAATGATCCAAGAAGCAGGACATCAAACCCGGCGAATGAAAAACGCAGGCGTTTTTCATTTTGAAATAATGTGCCGAATGTCCGGAAATTCCGGTTTCCTGACAATTCCGCTGACAAAGACACTTGAAGAATGATATGCTTTTGCCATATCAGTTTTATCCACTGTAATAAGGAACAATCTGTGCGCAAAGTAATTGTTGTTTTTGTTATTGCGTTTAGTACCGTGAATCTTTTTGCCCAGACAGTTACCCCTGTCCTGGAATTGAACGATGCTATCAACAATGGTCAGGTTACTTTAACTGCCAATGGCAGCGGCGGCAGTTCCGGCATGGTAATCAACGGCTTTTTACAAAATCTTACATCCGGCGAGCTGCGAATTAACGTTATCATAGACCGGGGTATCTATTTGATAAATTCAGGTTCCGGGCAGAATATGGTAGGCACTCAAATTTATCACAGCGGGGGGCGGTATTTTTCTGACGGCTCGCAGGAATTTATAATATTGCAGCCCCGGGTAAATGTGGAAGTTAGTTTTATGGCCTTTTGCGCTGATTTGGAACGCGACAATCCGTCTTCCGGGGAAAGTTTTTCAACCGGCGCCATGCCTCCCGAAATACGGACCATAGCGGCAAAGATTAACAGATACATGAGGGAACACCCCGGTAATGAGAATGCGGGGATTGTTGCTCAGCTTGCCTTGTGGCGGTCCCAGAACAAGACAAGAACTGAAATAGCGGAACATTTTAGATTCACCCATGATGACTGGGATAGCGCAGGCGTCCTGTTAAGTTATTAGAAATTTTTTGGTTTATCCCCCCTTGGTACGGAAAACCGGGGGCGCAGGGGATTTGTTCCCCCGCATATCTTGATTGGAGGGCCGGGTCCATACCCCGTCGAACCTTTGGTTCGCGCTTGCTCCGGAAAATTTACCACCACTGAAAAAATTGTACTCCGATTTTCGGATCGGGGTATGGACCCAGCCTGTATAATAAATTTCCTCTCCAACGAAGATACCCGGGAGCTTGCTCCTGGGTATCTTCATTCGCAGGAGGGGCCATCCCCAAAGCAAAGTTGATTTCGGAATTTACC
>JAISMC010000121.1 GCA_031276965.1 Treponema sp. | reverse complement strand
TCGGAACAGCAGTTTATTATCCTTGCCCGGGCTATTGTCAACGAAACAAAAATTCTGGTCCTGGATGAACCCACCGCCAGGCTCAGCCTGGAAGAAACAAACAGGCTCTTCGATATCATCAGAAAGATGCAGGAAAAGGGAACCACCGTCATTTATATTTCCCACCGCATTGAGGAGATATACGCCATATCGGACCGGATCAGCGTTTTCCGGGACGGTTTGTGCGTTAGGACTGAAAATACCGGGCAGTTTAAAGAGAACGATCTGGTTAATTCCATGCTCGGTAAAAACATCGAGGTGTTTTTCCCCAAAAAAGAGGCGGCCATCGGCGGCGAACTGCTGCGGGTAAGGGGCTTATGCTACCAGGATAAGATCTTCGGAATCGATCTCCATGTTAATCAGGGGGAAATTGTAAGCCTGGTCGGCGCCGTTGGCTGCGGACAGACCGAGGTGGTCAATTGTATTTACGGAATCATCCATGCCGATTCGGGAGAGATTGTCCTCAACGGCAAAACGCTCAAGCGAAACCATAGCCCCCGGGAAGCGATTCAACAAGGTATTGCCCTGATTCCGGAAGACAGGGCTTCCCAGGGCATGATCGCCGACTACGATATAAAAAACAATATTACTTCAATTAATATGAAGCAGATTGCGAAGTGCCATGTATTAAGTAACTCCCTGGAAGGGAAACTGGCTTCCCGCATGGTGGAACGCCTTAATGTGATACCCTCCGATATCAATTATACCATGTCCGCCCTTTCGGGGGGCAACCAGCAGAAGGTGGTGGCGGGAAAGTGGATGACCGAATCCTATAAACTCTACCTGATGGATGAGGTTACCGCGGGGGTAGACATAGGCGCCAAGGCGGAAATTTACAAACTTATGGGGGAGATCGTTGCAAACGGAAGTTCTATCCTGCTTTCCTCCGGGGATATTGAAGAAACCCTGGGGATCAGCGACCGGATCATCGTGCTTTTTAAAGGAAAGATATTTAAGGAGCTTATCCCCCGGGAAACAACTAAAGACAAACTCTTAACCTATATCATGGGAGGGATGGCAAATGACTAAGAGATCGTCTTTGACCGGTTTTACGCAAAAATACGCCATGCCCCTGGTATTAATCGTCCTGGTTCTGATTTTACAAATTGCCAGCGGCAATAAGAACCTTCTCTCCTGGATAAACATCAAAACCATCATCCTGCAGGCCAGCGTATTGGGTTTTATCGCCCTGGGTTTGTCCTATGTGATGATCGCCGGGGAAACGGATATTTCCTTTGCGGGTACCATGGGCCTGATGAGTTCCTCCTTTACCCTGCTGATAACGGCAAAGGGCTGGGGTTATTTCCCCGCCCTGGGTTTCGTTATGTTGATGGGCGCCTTTATCGGGCTGCTTATCTCGCTTCTGGTTACCAGGGCGGGGTTTTCCGGTTTCATTATTTCCATCGGGTTTATGTTTATGGGATTGGGCATTGAACGGGCCTATAACGAAGGGGTAACCATCTGGCTTCGGGAACCATCGGTTCAAAGAATCGGGACCCTGGAAATCGGCGGGGTTTATGTGTTTGGCTGGATTCTGATTCTGCTCTTTATCGCTTCCTACATTGTTATTCAAAAAACCAAATTCGGCTTTGATCTCCGGATCATCGGAGAAAACCGCGCCGCCGGTCTTGAGGCCGGGATAAACGAAAACAGGATAAAAATTACCGCCTTTGTCCTGGCGGGCATCCTCTTTGGGCTGGCCGGTACGGCGGAACCTATCCGTTTCGGCGGATCTATCGTGGGAGCGGGACAGGGATACCTGCTCCCCGCCCTGGCGGCCTGTTATTTGGGATCCACCATGTTCAACCCCGGCAGGGTGAATATTGCCGGGACCTTTGTGGGTTCTGTATTTCTGATCCTCATTTCCAACTTTATGCAGCTTCTCTCTATGGCTTATTATTATACGCCCCTGGTACAGGGTATCGTACTCATTATCGCGGTGGGGATTTCGGTTGTCAAAAATAAGGGCTCTATTCAGCAGGTTAAGGTCTAAGGAAGGGATGTCATGAAAAACGATAGGTTTCATAAATGGACGCCTTCTCCCCGGACAATTTCTTTTATCGTGCTGATGCTGATCTGCTACCTCGTATTTTCCCTGCTGGAACCGGCATACCTTAAAAGCCCCTATTCGGTTTTATTGGGAGCGGTGCTTCCCGCGGTCCTTGCCCTGAGCATGGGGGTGGTTATTTCCGCCGGAGGCTTTGATCTATCCATAGGCCATACCGCGGGTTTCGCAACCCTCATGTGCGGGTTCTTTCTGCGTGATGTTGGTCTCCACGCCTATGCGGCGATCCTCTGCTCCATCGGCCTGACCATGCTTATCGGCGCGGTTAACGGCATTATTACGGCAAGATTTGGGATTTCGTCGTTTATCACCACCCTTAGTATGCAGTTTGTTTTGGTAGGGGTCCGGCAGCTCATAAGCTCCGGCAACAGTTACCGGGCAAATAATGCCATCCGGAATATCGCCCAGGGAAATTTTCTGGGTATCTCCAATTTGATTATCATCTCCCTCTTCATTATTGCGATCACCGGCTTTATTATGCAAAAGACCACCTTTGGGCGGAAGATGCAATTCGTAGGCGCCAATATAAGCGCCAGTGCCTTCAGCGGGATCCGGATTCGGGTGTATACCTTTCTTGCATTCTTTATTTCGGGATTCATCGCGGGCTTAGCGGGGATTCTGCAGTTCTCCAAACTAACCACCGCTACGATCAATATCGGCGACGGCTGGCTTTTTAATGCCATGACCATCGCGGTATTTTCCAGCGTCATCTTCGGCAGATTCAAGGCGCATGGAATTATTCTGGTTGCCATACTGGTAAACATGATGACCACCGGAATCAATATGCTTGGGGTTTCTTCCGCCTGGACAAATTTCGTACTGGGTTTCATATTGCTGTTGTCCCTGGCGGCGGGAAAATATATCAATTTTGATAACTTAAGATCAATTATCAAAATTACAAGGAGAAAACAGAATGGACGTAAAGAAACTGTTTAGTTTGGAAGGCCGGAAAGGCTTTATCACCGGCGGGGCGCAGGGTATTGGGGAATGTCTTGCATCGGCGTTTTCGGAACTTGGCGCGGAAGTGGCGATTGTCGATGTCAACTTTGAAAAGGCAAAGGCTACCGCGGAAAGAATTACCGGCAAAACCAAGGGAAAGGTCCTGGCCTATGGCTGTGATGTTACCAAGCCGGAAAGCGTAGACACGATGCTGAATAGCTTTACCGCTGATTTTGGCCGGCTCGATTTTGCCATTAACAATGCGGGAATCTGCGCCATGGACCCGGCGCTGGAGATCAGCCCTCAAACCTACGAGTCGGTAATTGATGTTAATCTGAATGGGGTTTTTTACACCGCCCGGGCTGCGGCGAAACAAATGGTTAAACAGGGCAAGGGCGGTTCGATAATCAGTACCGCCTCCATGTCGGCGCATATCATAAACCAGCCCCAGACCATAGCCGCCTATTGCGCCAGCAAGGCCGGGGTAGTCAGCCTGACCAAGGCGCTGGCGGTGGAACTTTCCAAATACCATATCCGGGTAAACTGCGTCAGTCCCGGTTATATACAGACCGATCTGGTTGCCAGCTTAAAGGACATGCTGGGTATATGGGTAAGCAAAATGCCGGAAGGATCCCGGCTCGGCTTTCCGGAAGACTTGATTGGCGCTTATGTATTTCTGGCCAGCGACGCTTCCGCCTGGGCCACCGGTTCCGATGTGGTAGTGGACGGGGGATATACGATTCTTTGACAAACGGCTCTTCCACAGCAGGAGATCAAATTTGATCTGCAATTTAAGATGTGATTGCATGTTATAGATTTGAGTTTGCCAGAAAAAGAGCGGGCAGTCATGTGCGTATCTATGCCCTGATTGCCTATTCCCCATGGGGCTTTGGTATATAAATCCTGGCTTATGACGGAATCGCTTCTTTGTCAAGACATAAGTACATATATTCTTGACAGAAGCATAAAAGTAGATGACAATATTCGTAAAGCCAACGGGAGGATGTAACTATGACTGCTCAAGAAGCCGCCAGGCTGATAGATATCAGCGCGGTGCGTACCGCCCATACCTTGCAGGACATTGTAAACATCGTGAACATCGCCAGGGAGTATCGTTTTATCAACGTTCATTCCCTTCCCTGCTGGACGGCTGTGGTCCGGGAACTGCTTGCGGGGGAGAAGGACATTTATGCGGGGGCTCCGGTGGGTTTTCCCAGCGGAGCTCACAAGACCGAGGTCAAGCTTCTGGAGGCGGAACACCTTATAAAGGACGGCGTTCAGGAGATGGATATTGTAATGAATGTGGGCCGCTTTAAGAACGGGGACTACGATTATGTACTGGACGAACTAAAACAGATCATCGCTCTTACGCCAAAGCAGGTGCGGACCAAGGTAATCATAGAGATAAACGCCCTTACCGGTACGGAGATTGATAAGGCCTGCGAACTGGTTCCCCAATCGGGGGCGGAATTTATTAAAACCGGTACCGGCTGGATCCCGGGACCGGTAAATATTCCCCGCATCGCCCGGATCAAGGAATTGACCCGGGGCAGGGTAAAGGTTAAGGCCTCCGGGGGCATTCGTACCAGGGGCGAATTTGAGGAGTTGGCCGCCCTGGGGGTTGAGCGTTTTGGGATCAACCTGCAGTCGGCCCTGGAAATTGTTTCATCCTATCCTAAGGGCTGAACTGTGGACTATGTCATTGCCTACGACCTGGGGACAGGGGGCTTAAAATCTTCAATTTTTGATGAACAGGGTATTCCCGTTGCCAGTGATTTCAAGCAGTGCGAAACTTTTTATTCGGAGCCGGATTTTCGGGAACAGCGGCCCAGCGACTGGTGGGACATCTTTACCGCCGGTACCAGGGACCTGCTGCAAAAAGCCGGGACGACGGTTAGGAACATCGCCGCCGCCGCCTGTTCCGGGCACAGCCTTGGGGTGGTACCCATAGGAAGAGATGGCCGGGTCCTGGCGGAGTATGTACCTATATGGTCCGATGCCCGGGCGTCCAAGCAAGCCCGGGAAATCTTTAGCCGGATTAAAGAAGAGGAATGGTATCTTAAAACGGGCAACGGCTTTCCCGCCCCCCTCTATGCGGCTTTTAAGATCCTCTGGTATAAGCAGAACCGTCCCGGCCTGTACGAGGAGACCGCCTATTTTATCGGGACCAAGGATCTTCTCAATTACCGCCTGACCGGGGTCATCGGGACTGATTATTCTTATGCCTCGGGCAGCGGCGTCTACGATCTTATTAAATGTGATTACGACAGGGAGTATATTAAAGCCTTCGGCCTGGACCCGGCAAAGTTTCCGCCCCTCTATGAGTCCCACGAAATTCTTGGAACCATTAAACCGGAGCTTGCTGCGGAGTTGGGGCTTCCCCCGAAATTGCAGATTGCCGCAGGGGGCGTGGACAATGCCTGCATGGCGGCCGGGGCGGGATGTGTCGAGGACGGAATGGCCTATACTTCTCTGGGAACCTCCTCCTGGATAGCGGTTTCAACCCATAAACCGGTGCTGAATTACAAAACCAAGCCCTATGTATTCGGCCTGCTTATCAAGGGAATGTATACTTCGGCGGAATCAATCTTCTCTGCGGGGAATACCTTTAGGTGGGTGCGGGATACCCTTTGTCCCGATTTGGTTGAGAGAGAAAAGGCCGGTGGAGAGGATGCTTATAAGGTCATGGACAAGCTTGCCCAGGAATCCGCACCCGGAGCCAACGGCCTTTTCTTTGTTCCTACCCTTGCGGGAGGAACCGCTCTGGACAGATCGGTTAATGTTAAGGGCGCCCTGGCAGGACTGGATCTAAAACATACCCGGAGCGATATTATCCGCGCCGCCCTTGAGGGAGTCTGTTTCGGTTTAAGAATCGCCCTGGATGAACTAAAGAAAAACGCCCAATTCTCCGGGGAAATGCTGATTGTGGGAGGGGGTTCCAAGAGCCCCTTCTGGCGGCGGCTCTTTGCGGAGATCTACGGCCTTGACATTACCGAATCGGCGGTAGGAGAAAACGCCGGTTCTCTGGGAGCCATGGCCTGCGCCGCCATCGGGGCGGGTTTCTGGAAGGATTATACCCCGCTGATTCAACTGAACAAGCCCATTAACACCGTAAGGGGAGACCCCAAAAACAAGGCCCTTTACGAAACGGTCTACAGAATATTCTGCAGGGTTAACGAAAGTCAAAGCGACATCGCCGAATACCGGGAGCAGACCGGCTAAACAAAGGGATTATAAAACCGGCCGCCGTCGTAAAAGGTAAAACACATCCCCTCGGCAAAGAGCAAAACCAAGAGCCCGCTTGCGCGGGGGAGCTTCAGGGCGGGGAGGTTCATTGTTTCCTCCAGCGGATATGTTTACCGGGTGTAGTTTTGGACCCTCTATGGTCAGATTTTACGTGAGATTTTACCCCCCTTCGGTCAGATTCTACATGAGACAATGCGACCCCTTTACATAAAAAGCTGTTTCCGGTATAATGAGCCTCCGCGGAGCAGAGCTCCGCGGTATCTTAAGCGCTGCCTGATTAGGAACGGAGGCTCGTTCGATAGGAAATTTATAATACCGTCTGGTTTAATACCAAATTCCTAAAAGC
>JAISMC010000105.1 GCA_031276965.1 Treponema sp. | reverse complement strand
GAGGAATGGTTAGAGCATAGGCGCAATTTAACATATTTTTGGCGAGTCTTTCTTGTTCGCGGGTAATCATCTTTCTTTCCTTTGTGTGCCTTTGTGGTTATATTTCTTCGTTCGTGTGGTTCGTGGTTATTTTCTTTGTTCGTGTGGATGGAAGAAGAGGAGCAAAACCACGAAGGACACGAACTTGTGGTTTGATGGCTTTGATTTGTTTGTGGGGGTTCATTCCCCGGTCCCTTGGGGTGGAGAGAGTCATAGCGCCTTATCCTCCTTCCTTCGTGTGCCTTTGTGGTTCCGGTCCGGTAAGCGGCCTTGCGCCTTTTCACAGAGCTCCTTTATACTTAAAACAGGGCGCCGGATCCGGGCAAAGGAGCTATTCATTATGGAAAAAAACAGCGTTATTGAACGGGCGAAGGACTATACCGCCCGGGAAAAGGAAAGCGTATTCAGGGCCGAGGTGGAAACGCTGCTGGCCGCCGGTACGCCGGAGGCCCAAAAGGAGCTGGAGGACCGGTTCTGCCGGAACCTGGAATTCGGTACCGGCGGGCTCCGGGGGATCATCGGCGGCGGCTATAACCGGATGAATACCCTGGTGGTACAGCGCGCCACCCAGGGGCTGGCCTCCTACCTCATCAAGGCGTTTCCCGGAAAGGCCGCCCGTCCGGGAAACGCCGGCGGGCTTTCCGCGGCAATCGCCTATGACAGCCGCCACTATTCCCCGGAATTCGCCGGGGCTGCGGCGCTGGTCTTTGCCGCCAACGGCATCAAAACCTACCTTTTCTCCTCTCTCCGTCCCACCCCGGAACTTTCTTTCGCCGTGCGGAAGCTGGGCTGCGATACGGGGATCGTGGTTACCGCCAGCCACAACCCTCCCCAGTACAACGGCTACAAGGCCTACTGGAACGACGGTTCCCAGGTGGTCCCCCCCCACGACACGGGGATCATCAGGGAGGTGAACGCCGTCGAAACCATCAAAGAAATGACCCGCCCGGAAGCGGCGGCCCGGGGGCTGCTGGAAATTATCGGTAAGGATATGGACGAAGCCTACCATGCTATGGTGCGGAGCTGTCTCTTCCGGCCGGATCTGATCAAAACCAGAGCCGGCGAGGTAACGATCGTTTACACCCCCCTCCACGGAACCGGGGCCATGCATGTGGAGGCGGTCCTGGAAAGCCTGGGGCTTAAGGTGATAACCGTGCCGGAACAGCGGGAAGGAGACGGGGATTTTCCCACCGTAGCCTTCCCCAACCCCGAGGAAGCCGCCGCCCTGGATATGGCGGTCAGGCTGGGCAGACAGGAGGGGGCCGACGTTGTTATGGCCACCGATCCCGATGCGGACCGTTTCGGCATAGCGGTTCCCTCAAAGCAGGACTATGTTCTCATCACCGGGAACCAGCTGGGGGCCCTGCTGGCGGACTATGTCTTCCTCTCCCTGCAAGAAACCGGAAAAATGCCCCCCAGGGCAGTAATGGTAAACACCATTGTTACCACTGGGATGCACCGGCGGATAGCCGCCCTCTACGGCGCAGGCTGTATCGAATGCCTTACGGGTTTTAAGTGGATCGCCGGCGTTATGCGGGAGACCGAAGCCTCCGGGGAAGCGTCGGTGGTTTTCGGCACCGAGGAAAGTTACGGCTTCCTGGTGGAGAACGAAGTCCGGGACAAAGACGGGATCTCCGCCGCGGCGATGACCGCCGAAATGACCCTCTACTGGCGGAGCCGGGGCAGGAGCCTCCTGGACCGGCTGGAGGAACTGTACCGGAGCTGCGGTTACTGGCAGGAGCTGGGGATCTCCAAGTACTTCCAGGGGCCGGAGGGTCCCGCGGTGATGAAGGGCATTATGGACGAATACCGGAAAAATCCCCCCGGGACCCTGGGGGGCATCAAGGTTGAAAAGGTCCGGGATATCCAGGAATCGGCGTGGAAGTACCCCGGCGGCGGGACCGGCGCGGACGAGCCGGTGGGCCTCCCTAAAAGCGACGTGCTCCAGTTCTTCCTGGCCGACGGTACCGTGGTAAGCGCCCGTCCCAGCGGTACCGAACCCAAGATAAAATTCTACGCCTCCTGCTGCGCCGAGCTGGAAAACGGGGACCTTGCCGCGGCCAGGGCCGAAGCGGCCCGGAAACTGGAGGCCATCAAGAAAGACATACGGCAGGTTATAGACAAATGACGCCGGGCGGCCCTGGTACGGATCCGCCTGCGCCCAAGCTTATAGGGGCGCCGGGCAAAACCGGCGCCTATGGCCGGGTATGCAGGACCGTCCTTCTTCTGTATACTCGTTCCAATTATTAGAGTTGTTCAGAAACCTCAGTTTCTGAACAACGGCCGCTTAAAAACAACAAAAAACACGGATTTTGCCAAAAATCCGTGTATTTTGGGAGACTTGTGAGACAACCAACCGGGTTATCTGATAAGTCCATTAAACCTCTGCGCATCATTATAGGAGGACCCATGAAACGTCCTGTTTTTTTTGCCGGTTCGGCAGCTCTGGTTCTGGCGCTTCTGTTTTCTTCATGTTCCGTCAATAAAATGGCCATAAAAGCGGTTTCCAACGCCCTCACCGGAGAGGGTTCCGGAGAGGTCTTTACCGGCGATCCGGATCCCGAACTGGTGGGGGACGCCCTGCCGTTTGCCATCAAATTATACGAAACCCTGCTCTCCAATAACCCGGATCACCAGGGACTTATCCTGACCACAGGTTCCCTCTTCATCATGTACGCCAACGCCTTTGTGCAGGGCCCCGCGGAAATGTTGAGCCAGGACCAGTTCTTTGAGCGGGAAACCGCCCTGGAACGGGCAAAGAAGCTTTACCTTAGGGGGGCGAACCTTATCAGCACGGGGCTGGAGAAAAAGTACCCCGGTTTCGGCGGCGCCCATAAGGCGGGGACCCTTGATCAGTTCCTCGCCAAAACAACGAAGGAGGATGTCCCCTGCCTCTACTGGACCACTGCGGGAACCCTTGCGGCCTATTCGCTGAATCCCTTCGATCTTGATTTGGGGATGCGGCTTTCCGAGCTTACAGCCCTTATCGGCCGGGCCTATGAACTGGATCCGGACTTTAACAACGGCGCCCTGGATGATTTTTACATACTCTTCTACGCATCTCTGCCCGAAGGCATGGGGGGGGATAAATCCAAGGCCGAAATGCACTATAAACGGGCCCTGGAAAAGTCCAAGGGCCTCCTGGCGGGGCCCTATGTTTCCTACGCCGCCGCCGTGGCGGTACCCGCCCAGGATTACGAGACCTTCAAGGCCTGCCTCGAAGCGGCCCTGGCGGTTGATGCGGACAAGGACCCCGCCAACAGGCTGGTCAACATCCTCGCCCAGCGCAAGGCCCGGTATCTGCTGGATTCGGCGCCGGACTTCTTTGCCGATCTGGACAGCGGGGACGATTGGCAGCAAAATACCTTTGAGAAGGAGTGAACGATGAAAAAACTACCCCTTATTGCCTGTTTAATCTTATTGACCCTGGTCCCGGTTCGGGTTTTTTCCCAGCGGAGGCCTTCGGGACAAATAACGGTGAAGCTTGCTTCCATGGTTCCCGCCAACACTCCCTGGGGGGCGGCGCTGAACCGCATGGCCAGCGAATGGTCCGCCGCCACCAACGGCGAAGTGCGGCTTCAGATTTACGCCAACGGAACCCAGGGAACCGAATCGGACGTGCTGCAAAAACTGAACATGAACGCCCTCCAGGCAGCGGTGCTTACCTCTTTCGGGCTTAACCGGATTACCCCGGAAATTATGGCCTTAAGCTGCCCCTTCCTTATACGGAATGACGGTGAATTGACCGAGGTCTTAAAGACCATAAAGCCCGAGATTGAGGCGAAGATCAACGCCCAGGGCTACTATCCCCTGGCCCTGGCGCGGGGCGGCTGGGTCCGGTTCTTCTCCAAATCGCCGGTCCTGGTTCCCGCGGATCTTAAGCGCCAGAAGATAGGTACCGATCCTCAGGAGCCGGAACTGGCCCAGGTCTTCAAAACCATCGGGTACCAGACTGTACCCGTAGAGGCCAACCGTACCCTTATCGCCCTGAACGGCGGTACTATTGAGGCAATCTACCAAAGCCCCATCGCCGCCGGGGGCTTCCAGTACTTCGGGGTAGCCAAAAACATGGCTTCCATCTATATCGCTCCCTTTATGGGGGGCATCGTGATAAACAAACGTACCTGGGATCAGATTCCCGCTCAACACAGGACCAGGCTGATTGAAATAACCAAACGGATTGAACGGGAGATCGAGATTTCCCTGCGGCAGCTTGAAAACGACGCCATTACCACCATGCAGCGCCACGGGCTGGTGATCAATCAGGTAAGCCCCCAGCAGGAGGAACTCTGGTACCGGGACATGGAGCAGGCCGTCCCTGCCCTCATAGGCACTACCTTTGACCGGGACACCTACAACAAAATTGAAGCCATACTACGGGCATACAGGAGCCGGTAATGTCCGCAGAATACGAGGCGCCGGGGAGGGAGACGGAAAGACAGGGAGCGGGATCCTGGATTCGGATCGTAGAGGAGGGGCTCTGCTATGTTTCCCTGGCGCTCCTGGCCCTGCTGCCCCTGATGGAGATAATTGCCCGCAGCTTTTTTAAGACCGGCATCCCGGACCAAACGGGATACATGGTGCATCTCCTCCTCTTCCTGGGACTCCTCTCGGGGATGATAACCACCAGGAATGCCGATCATTTATCCATCGCCCTGGTTCAGTACGTGTCCAACGAAAAGATCAAGCGCGCCCTGGCGGTTTTCTGCCACATCCTTTCCGCCTTTGTGATTACCATCATTGCCTGGAGTTCCGTTTCTTTTATCCGCATAGGGATTATCGGACGGCTCATAGGCGGCTTTATCCCGGACAAGATCTTCGCCCTGGTTATCCCCATAGGCTACGGGGTGATTGCCTTTCGCTTTGCCCGGCTCTGTCCCCTAAAGGGGGCGGCCAGGATATTTCCTTTTCTGGCCCTGGTCCTGGGTACGGTCTGCGCCCTGCCCATCATCGGCAAGGCAATATGGGGCTTTGAACTTCCCGAAGCCCTCTACGATCTCTCGGATTTCTTCTATGCCCTGGCCTACTACATTAAAGTCCCCGCGGTGATTGTCCTGCTCCTGGCCGCCCTGGCGGGAACCCCCCTCTTTGTGGTTATGGGCGGGCTTGCCCTCATTTTGATCGAGGCCTCCCTGGGGGAAATCGACGTGGTGCCCCAGCAGGTTTACATGGCCTTGACCCAGAACAGCATCATCCCCATTCCCCTCTTTACCCTGACGGGCTTTTTCCTCTCGGAGAGCAAGGCCGGGGAACGGCTGGTTCAAACCTTCCGCAGCCTCTTTAGCTGGCTTCCGGGGGGCATGATAATCGTTACGGTGATCATCTGCGCCTTTTTTACTTCCTTTACCGGCGCTTCCGGAGTAACCATCCTGGCCTTGGGGGGCATACTCTATGCGATCCTCTCGGAGCACAATAAGTATCCCGAAAAATTCTCCGTCGGCCTCCTTACCTCCACCGGAAGCATAGGCCTCCTTTTTCCCCCAAGTCTCCCCATCATCCTGGTAGGGGCGACTACCCAGACCCACATTCTGCGCCTCTTTGTGGGGGGCATAATTCCGGGGCTTATCCTGGTAACAGCGGTGATTATCTTCGGCATCGTGGCTTCATTGAGGACGAAGATCCCCGTGGAACCCTTCCGCATCAGAGAAGCCCTAGGGGGCTTAAAAACATCGGCCCTGGAGATCATCCTTCCGGTTTTCCTTACCCTGGGTTTCTTCTCGGGACGCCTCTCCCTGGTGGAAATCGGGGCGGTGGCGATGATCTATATCTTTATTGTGGAAGTGTTTGTTCACCGGGACATTAAGTTTTCGGATCTGCCCAGGGTATTCCGCAAAGCCACTCCCATCATGGGAGGGGTGCTTTCCATCATCGCCCTGTCCATGGCCCTGTCCTATTACATTGTGGATACCCAGGCGCCTCAGAATTTGGCCCAGTGGATGCTCTCCGCGGTACAATCCAAATTTGTGTTCCTGCTGCTCTTAAACCTGTCCCTGCTGGTGGTGGGCTGCCTGATGGACATATTCTCGGCCATTCTCATCGTGCTGCCCCTGATAAGCCCCCTGGGTCAGGCCTACGGCATCGATCCGGTACACCTGGGAATTATCTTTATCACCAACCTGGAGGTGGGTTTCCTTACTCCTCCGGTGGGGCTTAACCTCTTCCTGGCCACCTACCGTTTCAAGAAGCCCTTTGTGGATATATGCCGCTATGTGTTCCCCTTCCTGCTGATCCAGCTGGTGGTTGTGCTTCTGGTTACCTATATCCCCGGACTCTCAACCTATCTGCCGCAGTTCTTTTAGGAATTCCGGAAAACCCCTGAAACCTCAGGGGTTTTCCCTCAGCTCTTTAAGCTCATTGAGGCCCCGGAGCTTAAAGATAGCCTTCTCCTGGATCTGCCTGACCCGCTCCCGGGTTATGCCCAGGAGCTTGCCCGTTTCTTCCAGAGTAAGGGGGCCTTCCCCGGCCAGGCCAAACCTCAATTGGATGATTTTCATCTCCCGCTCCGACAGATGGGAGAGGATATCCTCCATGGTTTCCTGGAGCGTCATGGAGAACACCATCTCAAAGGGCTCCGCCATGTTATCATCCTTAATCAGATCCGCAAGACGGGTAAAATTGCCGTCATCCACAATGGTATCCAGGCTGGTGGTTTCCTGGGAAAGCTTGACAATCTCCTTTACCTTGGAAAGGGGCAGGTTAAGATAATCGGCAAGCTCCTCATCGCTGGGGTCCCGTCCCAGATCCTGGGTGAGCTGCTTGGCTACAAAATAGCACTTCTTGATGGTATTCAGCATGTGGATGGGAATGCGGATAACGCGTCCCTTGTCGGCGATGCTTTTGATGATGGCCTGGCGTATCCACCAGGTGCCGTAGGTTGAAAAACGGCAGCCCCTGGTATAATCAAAGCGCTCCACCGCTTCAATAAGGCCGATATTGCCTTCATCGATAAGATCCAGCAGGGACAGCCCCCGGTGCTGATAGTTTTTTGCAATAGAAACTACCAGCCGCAGATTAGAACTTATCATCTTGTTTTTGTGAAACAGCAGCGCATTGTCAAGGCTGATCCGCTCCCGGCGGTAGGCGGCGGCGGAACCGGATCCGTCCTCCGGGCTGTAGGCCGCATCAAGGGCCTGGATCTCTTTCCGCAGGGTAACTATTTTCTCCCCTATAAGCTGTTCCTCTTGAACGGTCAACAGGGGAAACTTGGAAATCTGCTTAAAATAGAGGGCCAGCGGGTCCGTTTCCCTTACGGTTTTGCTTTTTCTAACATTTTTGAGGGATTCCTGAACTTTTTTTTTCATTCTGCCCTTTCCCTTGGGCCCCTTAACTCCAATTTTTTCCATGGCCGGTTTTTCAATACTCGTACTTGTTTTTAACATAATTACCACCTTGTTTTCTCATTATTTTTTAAAATAGGTGATCATAATACACCCAAATGAGCAAATTCTCAAAAAAATTCGAAAAAAATGATAAAAAAGGACGCCCGCTACCCCCGGGGGGCCTTTGCAGGATCGATGGGACTGTTGCTCCGGTACACCAAAAGGAAAAGCTGGGCCTTTGCCGACTTTGCGTCAATCCCCAGCCGGCCCAGTTCGGTACCGGGAACCACCCGGTCGCCCTCTTTAACCGACAGGCTCTCACAGCCGCCGTAAACGTATAAATAACCTCCCGTCATCTGAACAATGGCAACCCTGCCGAAACCCCGGTAGGGCCCCGCTGATACGACCGTTCCCTGGGTTAAGCTTTTAACCGGCTCGGAACGTTCCCCCGCCAGCATCACCCCGTAGAGCTTTCCGGTCATGTAGGACACTTCCTTTGCAGCCACGGGCCAGCGGATGGAAGCATCCGGCCGCTGTTGAATGCCCGGCCGGACCGCCGCCGGAGGCTCTGAAGCCGCCGGGGCGCCGCCCGAAACAGGAGGATTCACCACCGCGCCCCTGGCAGGCACCCGGAGCTTATCCCCTTCTTTAAGCACATAAGAGCTTAAAAGACCGTTTAAATCCAACAGTTCCTGAAGAGTAATGCTGTAACGCCGGGCTATGCTATAGAGGGTTTCCCCCCGGGCGACCCGGTATTCGCCGTAACTGCCTATTCCTCCTCCGGTATTTTGTACCGGTATTCGTATCCTTTGTCCAGCCTGTACTTTGGTAACATCAACGATGCCGTTAAGCCGCAGTATATCCTGGACGGATACCCCGTAGGCGCGGGCTACCGAATAAATGGTCTCTCCCCTCTGCAGGATATGTATCCGCTCCTCCGCAGAGAGCATAAGCGGAAACAGGGCAAGAACAACAAGGATGGAGACCAGCCGCAGGGGAGAAAAATGACGGTATCGAAAATGCATATTGGTCCATTATCGGTACTTTTCCTCCCCCTGATAAATTCACCGCAGGGCCTTCCCAATGTCAGATTTTGAAAAGACCGCGCCGGATTTTAGTAAAAAGCAGGCTTTAATCCGCTTTTCCCCGAAGCCTTTTTCATCGAACCAAAAGCTCACAATAACTGTGTTCTGAAAAAGACACTGCATTTCATACAATACTGAATTATACAAATCCTGAAAGGTAAAAAAACTTCAATCCGGCGGATAAGCTTAAAAAAATACCAGAAAGTGTGGTTTATTTCCAAAGATTCCGCAAATTCCCGAATACGCTCCCATTAACCCGCCCCTTCCGGCAAACTTGGCTATGGCGTATAGTCACCTCTTCCGTTATTATCAAATCATGGCGGTAGAGATAGAACTTAAAGCCTGGGTTAAAGACCCGGAAGCACAGAGGAGTGTCATCTCCCGGCTTGCCCGGTATACCGGAGCATACCGCAGGGAGGACGCCTATTGGTATGCCTCTGCAGCTTCCGGAGCAGGGGTCAGGGTACGGAGAGAAAGCTCCGCCAGTCCCTGCGGAGAAACGGTACATTTGACACTGGTAACCTACAAAACCAAGGAAGTCCGGGACGGGATAGAGGTAAACCACGAGCGGGAATTTGAAGTTTCAGACGGAGCCGTCTTTGAGGAGCTTCTGGGCCGGCTGGGCCTTGCGAGGGGGGCGCATAAACTTAAACGGGGCTGGTCCTGGGACTGCCGGGGAATTACGGTAGAGCTTTCGGAGGTTGAAGGCCTGGGCTGGTTTGCGGAACTGGAAATTCTGGCGGACGAGGATCTGCCCGAAACCGTTGCCGGCGCCCGGCGCCGTCTTCTGGAACTGCTTAACGAAATAGGCATACCCGGAGAGAATATCGAAGGACGCTGCTATACGGAGATGCTTCGGGAATTGACAACAATGTAAATATATTATAATGTCAATACATCTTTGGCGGGTTTCAAACAATGGACTTGTTCGAGAACCTGGTTGGTTCTCGAACAAGTTTCCTAAAAATGCGGATTTTTTGATAAAGTCTACGTTTTTTATTGTCCCGGCTTTGTGGACAGACACTATTTATTTTTGAGAGTAACAGCTATGAAGGAAACCATAGGTCTCTGCCTTATAGGCGCGGGCCGGGCGGGGATGATCCACGCCCGGAATTTCGCTTCCCGGGTGCCGGGGGCAAAAATGACTGCGATCAGCGATGTCCTGGAAGAGAGCGCCGGGAAAGCGGCGGCGGAGCTGAATATCCCCGCCTGGTATACCGATTACCGGGATGCCCTGAGGGACAACGCGGTGGATGCTGTCATTGTGGTAACCCCCACCAAATTCCACCGTAACATTGTTGTTGAAGCCGCCGAAGCGAAAAAGCATATCCTGTGCGAAAAACCCATGGCCATGAATAAGGAAGAATGCCGGGGCATGATAGAAGCGGCGAAAAAAAACGGCGTGAATCTGCAGATAGGTTTCATGCGCCGCTTTGATGCAAACTTCCGGCGGGCTAAGGAAATTGTTGATTCCGGCGCCATAGGACAGGTAGTCAGCGTTAAGTCCCTTACCCGGGGGCCCAGTGTTCCTCAGGAATGGATGTACGATATTAAAAAGAGCAATGGTCCGCTGGCGGAAGTCAACAGCCACGACATCGATACCCTGCGCTGGTTTACCGGCAGCGAGGTAGAGAGCCTTTACGCTATGGCGGGAAATTACCGCTGTGAGGATGCCCGGGGGAAGTATCCCGATTTTTATGATACCGTTCTTATGAACCTGAAGATGCAGAACGGTATGCTCGGCAATATCGACGGCGCCCAGGGGGTCCGGTACGGTTACGACGCCAGGGTGGACATACTGGGAACCTGCGGCCTTATCCAGATAGGCGGCCTTTCAGGAAACACGACTCTGACTTTTACCGCCGAGCACCGTATCCAGGGTGACGTGGTACGGAGCTGGACCAATCTTTTCCACGAGGCCTATGTACAGGAGGACATCAGCTTCGTGGAGAGTATCCGCAGAGGAACCCCCCCGGAGGTAAGCGGCCTTGACGGCATGATGGCGGTGGACATAGTCCGGGCGGGCAACGAATCAATACAAACCGGCCGGATTGTCTTTCTATAAAAACCCCGGACGGGTCCCGCCGGAATTTCAAGTAAGCTTTTTCAAAACGAAGATACTTCGGAATGAAGAACCCAGGAGCAAGCTCCTGGGTATCTTCGTTCTGCAAGGTATGGATTGTATGCGGGGTTCATACCAATACCTGCCTCGCTCATTATAATTCCATCACTCCGCTTACATTA
>JAISMC010000073.1 GCA_031276965.1 Treponema sp. | reverse complement strand
CTTGCCCCTGTTGCCAAATAATGTAAGCGGAGTGATGGAATTATAATGAGCGAGGTAGATATTGGTATGAACCCCGCATACAATCCATACCTTGCAGAACGAAGATACCCAGGAGCTTGCTCCTGGGTTCTTTGTTATAAATTGTACAGCAAAAAAAATCTTTTACCATTTTTTTACGCTTTTTTCACATTTTATCCATTTTTACCCGCTGCATCCCCCCCCGCCGGGCACAAAAAAAACCGGCCCGGCGCAAAGCCGGACCGGTTCCTGTTAACCTAAACTACGCTTTTACCAGCTGTAATTGAAGTTAAGCTGGATCTTCTGATTGTAGTCAGCGCCAGCCTCCGCGCCATCTATATCAGTCTCGGAAACAGCAAACTTGTAGATAACACCAACGGAAGCGGTGTCAGCAAGCTTGTACGTTACAGAGGGCTCCACGCCGATGGCGTACTTCACAACATTTTTCTGGAAGGCGAAGGGTATACCCAGGCCCACGTCCAGAACTTCGTTGACGCTGAATGTACCGTAGGGCTTGAACTTGAGGAAGATCCCCGCTTTTGCGTCGGCGCTGCCTGGGCTGCCGATCGCATTGGCCAGGGGGGTGGCATAGAAGTACTGGACAGCCAAAAGACCGGCCTTGATGCTGCCAAGATTGTACTCGATAATTTCGTCCAACCACGCATACCCGACGCTGTTAAAGGCGCCGAGGTTGTAGAACTGGGCTTCGAGTACGGCTTTAAGGTTCTCTATGGCCTTGACGCTGGCGCCGAAGTAGAGCCGCTGGCCCCCGGTCAGGCTCTTGCTATCGCCAATGGCTTCAAGAGAACCGGTGGTGGATTCTGGATCTATCTCATGCTCTGCCAATTCGCTGCCGTCAACGGGGTTGTCGTAGGCAAAGCCGTCGCCGTTGCTGTCAAATTTAATGCCGAAGGCCGCGTTAAAGAGGTCCGCTTCGTAGCTGACGCCAAAGGCGGTCTCGGGGACAAAGTACTTAAACTTATAGGTATACGGACTTCCCGCAGAATCTGCAAGGGAATCTGCACCGGCATCAGGCACCGTAAGGAAGATACCGGCGCTAAGAGCGGGCGTGGGCTTTACCTCGACCCGGAGGCCGTTGCCGGTGGCCACGCCGAAGCCTTCATCCCCTTCGGTCTTCCATACGCCGTCGTCGATAACGCCGAGCTTAACGTTGACCAGATCCTTGGCAAAATCGGCCCACGCGTAGGCATTGTAAATACTAAAGGTTGAAAAAGTAGTATAACCTGCAAGCGGTGGACTACCGGACGACACATTCCCACTGCTGGGTTTAGTCCCAAATGTAGTGGGATCAGTTGTGGGGCCACCCAGCCAGTCGTTCCGCAGGCCCACCACGACGCCGTAGTCCTCCTTGGTCAGGGAGAAGTTAAGGTCGAGGCGGGTAACATAGCCGTCGTCGCCGTCATTGAACAGGCCAACCGTCTGGCCCTTGGTGCCGTTTGGCGCGTTAAACAACAGACCAGTCTTTAACTGGCCGCCAACCTTCATGTCCTGAGCAAAAAGCCCCCCTGCTACCGCAAGGATCAAAAGAATTACCAGAGCTTTCTTCATTAGAATCCTCCTAGGAATGACAAGTGGGAAGCAATCCACGATCACCCGTTTCCACTTTATCTTTGAGGCTAGTATACTCGTCTTTTTTAAGTTATGTCAAGTTTTTTTGCATTATTTTAATATTTTTATCATTTTTATTATTTTTCTCTAATTCCTTGTATTATATAGAATTAACGTTTTTTATCGCCGCTTTGCGCTTTTCTTATTTTTTCCGTAGGATTAATTATACCTGTCCCGGCGCGAATCTTTGGATCTTCGGAGACGGAAAAACAGGCCATAAGCGCCCGGAATCCGTGTTTTATAAGAGAGAAAAGAACCACCAAGGACACAAAGGAAGGCAGCGGAGCGGCTATCACAAGCAGCGCCCCGCCTTCCTTCTTCCCTTCGTGTCATCGAACCGGAGGTTCGCCGTGGTTAAATTCCTTCTGATTTATAACCTTCAGGGCAGGGCATAAGGACCCGGAACCAGTGTTTTACAAGAGAGAAGAACCACCAAGGACACAAAGGAGAGCAGCGGAGCGGCTATCACAAGCAGCGGCCCGCTTTCCTTCTTTTCTTCGTGTCCTTCGTGGTTAAAAATTCTTCTGATATATAGAGAACCCGGAACCCGTGTTTTACAAGAGAAAAAAACCACAAAGGACACAAAGGAGGGCAGCGGAACGGCTATCACAAGCAGCGCCCCGCCTTCCTTCTTCCCTTCGTGTCCTTCGTGGTTAAATTATCCCCCTCACACAGGCGGGACGAATGAAGATAAAAAACCACAAAGGACACAAAGGAGGGCAGCGGAGCGGCTATCACAAGCAGCGCCCCGCCTTCCTTTTCTTCCCTTCGTGTCCTTCGTGGTTAAATTTCTTCTGATTTATAACCTTCAGCGCGGGCCATAAGGACCCGGAACCAGTGTTTTACAAGAGAAAAAAACCACAAAGGACACAAAGGGGGGACAGCGGAGCGGCTATCACAAGCAGCGGCCCGCTTTCCTTCTTCCCTTCGTGTCCTTCGTGGTTAAATTTCTTCTGATTATTATAGAGGACCCGGAACCCGTGTTTTACAAGAGAGAAGAACCACCAAGGACACAAAGGAGAGCAGCGGAGCGGCTATCACAAGCAGCGGCCCGCTTTCCTTCTTTTTTTCTTCCCTTCGTGTCCTTCGTGGTTCCTCTTCATCGTGGTTCCGCTTCTTGATAAGGAAGGAGGAATGCTTAGAGAACGACTCTCCGTATTCCGGTTTTAAAGTGCTGTACATTGAAATTGAATAAAAATCCCAGGGAAATCCCGGAGAGCTTCAAATAGGTGAGTATTTGAGCCAGATGAACATCATTGATCTCTTTTACCGCCTTGTTTTCTATGAGCAATTGACCATGTCCGGCCATCATATCAATACGATAGCCGCAATCAAGGGCTATTCCTTTGTATACAACAGGTATTGATTTTTCACACTCTACAAAAATCCCCTGTTGTGTCAATTCATACTGTAAACAGGTTTGATAGGCGCTCTCCAACAAGCCCGGTCCCAGGAATGAATGGACTTCATAGGCGCAATTTAACACATTTTTGGCGAGTCTTTCTTGTTCTTTGGTAATCATCTTTCTTTCCTTTGTGCTTTCTGATTGGAGGGCCGGGTCCATACCCCGTCGAACCTTTGGTTGCGCTTGCTCCGGAAAATTTACCACCACAGAAAAATTGTACTCCAATTTTCGGATCGGGGTATGGAGCTGGCCTGTATAATAAATTTCCTCTCCAACGAAGATAAAAAACCACAAAGGCGCATCGAACCTACGGTTCGCAGACGCACGAAGGGGGGAGTAAGGTTTGATGTCTTTCCTTTGTGCGCCTTCCGCGCCTTCGTGGTTTTTCTTTCTTTCCTTTGTGGCTCCTAATTCTTGATTATTGTAATCAGGTTTTGATTTGTGGGTCAAGTTTAACCTTCAGCGCGGGCCATAAGGACCCGGAACCCGTGTTTTATTAAGAGAGAAGAACCACCAAGGACACAAAGGAAGGCAGCGGAGCGGTTATCACAAGCAGCAACCCGCTTTCCTTCTTCCCTTCGTGTCCTTCGTGGTTAAATTTCTTTGGATTTATAACCTTCAGCGCGGGCCATAAGGACCCGGAACCAGTGTTTTACAAGAGAAAAAAACCACAAAGGACACAAAGGAGGGCAGCGGAACGGCTATCACAAGCAGCAGCCCGCTTTCCTTCTTCCCTTCGTGTCCTTCGTGGTTAAATTTCTTCTGATTATTATAGAGGACCCGGAACCAGTGTTTTACAAGAGAAAAAAACCACAAAGGACACAAAGGAGGACAGCGGAGCGGCTATCACAAGCAGCAGCCCGCTTTCCTTCTTCCCTTCGTGTCCTTCGTGGTTAAAAATTCTTCTGATATATAGAGAACCCGGAATAACGCGCTGCCGTTCGTGCCATCGAACCGGAGGTTCGCCGTGGTTAAATTTCTTTGGATATATGTGTTGAAACGCACCGCGGAAAACCCCTATAATTAAACCGCTGGCAAAGAGGAATATACGGATGAAGCTTATCTTTCTTGGACCCCCCGGAGCGGGGAAGGGCACCCTGGCCGCCAGGGCAGTGGACATCCTCGGGATACCCCACATCAGTACCGGCGCCATTTTCCGTTCCGCCATTGCCGCCCAAAGCCCCCTGGGCCTCAAAGTAAAGGCCGTCATCGATGCGGGGAAGCTCGTGGACGACGAAACCACCATAGAGCTGGTAAAGGAAAGGCTGTCCCGGGGGGATCTGCCGCGGGGCTATATCCTGGACGGTTTTCCCCGGACCATAGCCCAGGCGGAAGCCCTGGAAACTTTTTCCGCAGTGGACAGGGTGGTCAACTTCGACCTCCCCGACAGCGCCGTCCTGGAACGGCTGGGGGGCCGCCGGGTCTGCCGGAACTGCGGGATCAACTATCACATCGTCTTTAATAAGCCCAGGGAGGAAAAGATCTGCGACGCCTGCGGCGGCGAAGTCTACGCCAGGGACGACGACCGGGAAGAGGCGGTCGCCAAACGGCTTGAAGTCTACCGGAGCCAGACCGCTCCCCTCATCGGCTTTTACCGGGAAAAGGGCCTTTTGGTTGACGTAGACGCCCAGCCCGAAGCCAATACGGTGGTAGAAAACTTTAAAAAAGCCCTGGGACTTTAACCCCCCCGCCCGCTCCGGCAATTCAATTAAAAATAACCACGTCGGACCTATGGTCCGCCCACACAAACCTCACGAACAAATGAAGATACCCAGGAGCAAGCTCGAAGCAAGCTTGCTTGCCGGTATCTTCGTTCTGCAAGGTATGGATTGTATGCGGGGTTCATACCAATACCTGCCTCGCTCAGTATAATTCCATCACTCCGCTTACATTATTCGGCAACAGGGGCAAGCCCCTGGGTATGAACCCCGCCTGCGAATCAAAGCTATCGAACAACACGTTCGTGCCTGTTCGTGGTTCTTCCTCCTGTTTTCTACCAAAACTGCGCTTTAACAACTTCTCCCGTTCGTGAGGTTCGTGCCGTTCGTGGTTTTCCCTCCTGTCCTCTACCAAAACTGCGCTTTGACAACTTCTCCCGTTCGTACCAGTTCGTGCCCGTTCGTGGTTTCCCTTCCTGTTTTCTACCAAAACTGCGCTTTGACAACTTCTCCGTTCGTACCAGTTCGTACCCGTTCGTGGTTTTCCCTCCTGTTTTCTACCAAAACTGCGCTTTAACAACTTCTCCCGTTCGTGAGGTTCGTGCCGTTCGTGGTTCTTCCTCCTGTTTTCTACCAAAACTGCGCTTTAACAAGCTCTTCCGTTCGTGAGGTTCGTGCCGTTCGTGGTTTCCCTTCCTGTTTTCTACCAAAACTGCGCTTTAACAACTTCTCCCGTTCGTGGTTCTCCCTCCTGTCCTCTATCGAAACCAAGCATTACCGGGAAAAGACACGAACGGATTCACCGGATGATTCTTATGATTTCCGCTTTCGGATGGGAACAAAAATTAACTAATAATCCCACCCTCAGCCCGGTAACTGCCAAATAATTGAGTATCTGCGCTTTATGTTCATTCCCAAGTCTGGTTACAGCTTTTATTTCCAAGATTATTTTCTCAAAACAAACAAAATCAGCCTGGTAATGCTGCTGTAATAGCCTGCCGTCGTATCGTATAGGCAATAGTTTTCGCGCTTCATAGGGAATTTGCGCGTTCTCCAGCTCAATTTCCAATGCTTCCTGATATACCGCTTCTAAAAATCCACTGCCTAATTTTCTATTTACCTCAAAGATACAAGATTGAATACGAAAACACTCATTTTTGTAAAGAATTTTATTTGTTTTGGTATTTTCATCCATACTTTCTTATCGGATTTGTTGGTATAGTTTCTGAGCTTCGTACCGTTCGTGGTTCTTCCTCCTGTTTTCTACCAAAACTGCGCTTTAACAACTTCTTCCGTTCGTGAGGTTCGTGTCCGTTCGTGGTTTCCCTTCCTGTCCTCTACCGGAACTACGCTTTAACAAGCTCTTCCGTTCGTGAGGTTCGTGCCGTTCGTGGTTTCCCCTCCTGTCTTCTACCAAAACTGCGTTTTAACAACTTCTTCCGTTCGTGAAGTTCGTGCCGTTCGTGGTTTCCCTTCCTGTTTTCTACCAAAACTGCGCTTTAACAACTTCTCCCGTTCGTGGTTTTCCCTCCCGTCTCCTTCTTGCACAAATCGGTTTTGAAAGTTAAAATAAAGATAACGAGGCTTTCCCAAAACTGCAGTTTTTGGGAAAGTTGCCTTGGATTTAAGCTTTTCCCAAAACCAACCGGGTTTTGGGAAAAGCTCTAACCCTACCAATTTTGAGGAAAATAATGGCTGACAAAAACATGGTTATGATTGACGGGAACACCGCCGCGGCCTATGTGGCCCATGCTTTAAGCGAAGTAATCGCGATCTATCCGATTACCCCTTCCAGTCCCATGGGGGAACTCTCTGACGAATTTTCCGCCCAGGGCCGGAAAAACCTCTGGGGTACCATTCCCCAGGTGGTAGAAATGCAGTCCGAAGCGGGAGCCGCCGGGGCGGTCCACGGGGCTTTAACCACCGGCGCCCTTTCCACCACCTTTACCGCCTCCCAGGGGCTTTTATTGATGATCCCGAACATGTATAAAATCGCCGGGGAACTTACCCCCACGGTGTTCCATATCGCCGCCCGGGCGCTGGCCGCCAGTTCCCTGTCAATTTTCGGCGATCACCAGGATGTCATGGCCTGCCGTCAGACCGGCTGGGCCATGGCCGCCTCCAACAGCGTCCAGGAGGTGATGGACCTGGCCGCTGTCTGCCACGCCGCCACGCTGCGTTCCCGGGTGCCCTTCCTTCACTTTTTCGACGGGTTCAGAACCAGCCACGAACTGCAAAAGGTCGAGGAAATATCCTACGAAGTACTGAAACAGCTCATCGACGACGATCTGGTCCGGGCCCACCGGCTCCGGGGCCTTACCCCGGAAAAGCCCTGCATCAGGGGCACCGCCCAGAATCCCGACACCTACTTCCAGGGCCGGGAGGGGGTCAACAAATACTACGATCAGGTTCCTTCTATAGTCCAGGAAGAGATGGACAAATTCGCCAAACTTACCGGGCGGCAGTACCGGCTCTTCGACTATTTCGGCGCCAAAGATGCGGAAAAGGTGATCATCATCATGGGTTCCGGGGCGGAAACCTGCGAAGAAACCGTGGAATATCTGATGAGCAAGGGCGAAAAAGCCGGCGTCCTCAAGGTCAGGCTCTACCGGCCCTTCAATGCGGATCTCTTTGTGCAGGCCCTGCCCGCTTCGGTCAAGGCCCTGGCGGTGCTGGACCGGACCAAGGAGCCCGGTTCCCTGGGCGAGCCGCTCTACGAGGATGTCCGTACCGCCATCGGCGAGGTGATGAGTGCGGGGAAGGGCCCCTTTAAGGACTATCCCCTGGTCCTGGGCGGCCGTTACGGCCTTGGTTCCAAGGAATTTACCCCCGGTATGGTCAAGGCGGTGTTTGACAATCTGAGCGGAAAGAAGATCGCCAACTTTATGGTGGGGGTCGAGGACGATATTCAGGGCAAGAGCCTTTCCTATGACGAACACTTTGTCGTTCCCGAAGAAGGGATGAACGAGGCCATGTTCTACGGCCTTGGTTCCGACGGAACGGTGGGCGCCAACAAAAATTCGATCAAGATAATCGGAGACGCCAAGCCGGAACTCAGCGCCCAGGCCTACTTCTCCTATGACTCCAAAAAATCCGGGGGCTTCACCGTCTCCCACCTGCGTTTCGGCAAAAAGGCCATACGCCGGCCCTACCTTATCACCAAGGCGGATTTCCTGGCCTGCCACAAATTTACCTACATGGAAACCTACGACATGCTGGCCAATGCCAAAGAGGGGGGAACCTTCCTCCTCAACAGCCCCCACGGCGCCGCGGAGGTATGGAAATACCTGCCCGTGGAAGCCCAGAAGCGGATCATCGATAAAAAGCTTAAATTCTACGTGATCGACGCCTTTGAAATTGCCGGCAGGGCCGGGATGGGGACCAGGATCAACGTGGTCATGCAGGCGGCCTACTTCAAGATCTCCGGGGTGCTCCCCGAAGACGAGGCTGTGGCATATATGAAGAAATTTATCGAAAAGTCCTACGGAAAGAAGGGCGCCGATGTGGTAAAGAAAAACATAGCCACCATCGAGATGGCCCTGGAGGCGGTTCAGAAGGTAGCGTACCCCGGCTCCGTGGAAGGGGACATCCACATGAAGAAGGCCATGTCCGGCGCCAGGGATCCCTGGATCCGGGAAGTCCTGGGGGCCATGACGGTCCAGGAGGGAGACAAGCTTCCGGTGTCGAAGATCCCCGAGGACGGCACCTTCCCCACCGCCACTACCCAGTACGAAAAGCGGGCCATCGCCGAAAAGGTCCCCGAATGGGACAGCGGGATCTGCATCCAGTGCGGCCAGTGTACGGTGGTCTGCCCCCATGCGGTAATGCGGATGAAGACCCTGAGCGATGCGGAAACGGCCAGGGCCCCCGCCGGTTTCAAAACTGCGGAGATCCGGCCCAAGGCCGAGGCGGGAAAGAAGATAACCCTCCAGATTTCCAGCGAAGACTGTATGCAGTGCGGGGTCTGTATCAACCAGTGTCCCGCCAAGGCAAAGGATAATCCGGAACGGAAGGCCCTGAACTGGGTGCCCAATACCATCGAATACCGGGCCCGGCAGGTTCCCCTCTGGGATTACTTTATGTCCCTGCCGGACGCCCCCGCCGGCGAACTTAACCTTGCCGCCCCCAAGGGTCTGGCCCTCAAGCGGCCGCTCTTTGAATTCTCCGGGGCCTGCGCGGGCTGCGGCGAAACTCCCTATGTAAAGCTCCTCTCCCAGCTCTTCGGCGACCGGGCCATTATAGCCAACGCCACGGGCTGTTCCTCCATTTATGGAGGAAACCTCCCCAGCACCCCCTATGCCCAGCGGGCCGACGGCCGGGGACCGGCCTGGTCCAACAGCCTCTTCGAGGATGCCGCGGAATTCGGCCTGGGCATGCGGCTTACCAGCGATAAACTGGCGGAATATGCCAGGGAAGCGGCCGCGGCAGCCAAAGCCGGGGGTTTACAGCCGGAGCTTATCGAAAAGATCCTTGCCAATACCCAGGCCGGTGACGCCGCCATCGAGGAACAGCGGAAGCTGGTGGATGAACTTAAGGCGGCCCTCAAGCATGATGATACGCCCGCGGCGAAGATGCTGTTCTCCCTGGCGGATTACTTTATCAAGCGTTCCGTGTGGATCCTTGGCGGCGACGGCTGGGGCTACGACATCGGCTACGGCGGCCTGGATCATGTCCTTGCCGCGGGCCGGAACGTAAATGTCCTTTGTATGGATACCGAGGTTTACTCCAACACCGGCGGCCAGATGAGCAAGGCCACTCCGGTGGGGGCCATCGCCAAGTTTGCCGCCGGCGGCAAAGACATCGTAAAGAAGGATCTGGGAGCCATGGCCATGAGCTACGGCTATGTCTATGTGGCCAAAATCGCCATGGGCGCCAATATGATCCAGACCATCAAGGCCTTCCGGGAGGCGGAATCCTACGACGGTCCTTCGATTATCATAGCCTACTCCCACTGTATCAACCACGGCATCGACATGATGCACGGCATGGATCAGCAGAAAGCGGCGGTAACCTGCGGTCTCTGGCCCCTGTACCGCTACGATCCCCGGCTCAAGGATGAGGCGAAGAACCCCTTCCAGCTTGATTCCAAAGAGGCCGTCACGGCCCTTGAAGATTTTATGTACAAGGAAGTACGTTTCAAGAGCCTCAAGGCGGCAAGTCCCGGCCGGGCGGACGCCCTGCTGGCCAAAGCCAAGGCCCAGGCGGAACGGGTCTGGAGGGAGTACAAGTACCTGGCCGAAAGACCCTTCTAAGGCGCCGCTTTAAGCGCCGCGGACAGCGCTGTTTCCATTGGACTTGTCCGGCAGCCCGGATGGTTGCCGGACAAGTCTGGTATAACGAACGAGG
The DNA here is from genome assembly GCA_031276965.1 of Treponema sp. Lineage (GTDB taxonomy): Bacteria > Spirochaetota > Spirochaetia > Treponematales > Breznakiellaceae > JAISMC01. The sequence continues at coordinate 13,982 of JAISMC010000073.1, read as the reverse complement.
CTTTCCCAAAACTTCAGTTTTTGGGAAAGCTGTCCTGAATTTATATGAAAAGCGGGCCGGACCTTAGTCCGGTTAGACCGCTTTTTCGGAAGCTTTTTCCAAAACTAACCGGGTTTTGGGGAAAGCTCGAATGTCAACATCTAAGCGCGGAGACGCAGGATTTTCCGGCGGACTTCATCTTTTTTTGCCGTTGTACTATAGTCAAGGCATGTATCTAACCAAATCGAGTACAATTCACCGGGTCGGTTTTGTTTCCACCCGTTTTAAGGGCACCGACGGGGTTTCTCTGGAAACCGCCAAGTGGCGTCAGGTGCTGGAAAAGATGGGTTTTGAGTGCTTTTTCTTTTCCGGCCTTTCCGACTGGGATCCGGATAGATCGATGGTGATAGACGAGGCCTTTTTCGGCCATCCCTTGATTATGGAGATTCAGGAGCGGTGCTTCGGTACCACTACCCGGGGCGAGTCCCTGACCGGCGAGATCCAGGCGGTCCGGTTCCGGCTTAAGCGGGCGCTCTACGAATTTGTCGATACCTTTGCCATCGATCTGCTCATCACCGAAAATGCCCAGACCATCCCCATGAACATACCCCTGGGTCTGGCCCTTACCGAGTACATCGCCGAAACCGGCATCCCCGTTATTGCCCATCACCACGATTTTGCATGGGAACGGCAGCGTTTCTCCGTTAACTGCGTGGAAGATTATCTCTCCATGGCCTTTCCGCCCCGGCTCCACACCATCAACCATGTGGTAATTAATTCCGAGGGCAGGCAGCAGCTTTCCTACCGCTGCGGCATCGCATCGACGATCATTCCCAATGTTTTTGATTTTGATACGGAACCTCCCCAAATGGACGATTACGCCCGGTTTATGCGGAAGGACCTGGGGGTGGCGGAGAACGAAGTCCTGCTCCTTCAGCCCACCAGGGTGGTGGCAAGAAAGGGGATAGAGCACGCCATCGAACTGGCGAACCGCCTCAAGGACCGGAAGGCAAAACTCCTGATAAGCCACCAGGAACGGGACGAGGGTTCCAACTATTTCCAGCGCACCATGGACTACGCCGCCCTGCTGGGGGTCGATGTAATCGTCCGCCCCGATATTATCGGCGCCGAACGGGGGACCGCGGAAAACGGCGAAAGAAAGTACAGTCTCTGGGACTGTTACCTGAACGCCGATTTTGTTACCTACCCTTCAACCTACGAGGGGTTCGGCAACGCCTTTCTGGAGGCCCTTTGGCTGAAAAAGCCCCTCCTGGTAAACCGCTATTCCATTTTCCAGCAGGATATAGAACCCCTGGATTTTGACGTGGTGGTGATGGAAAACTACGTTACCCCCGATACTATCGAAACGGTCAGCGCCATCCTGGACAGCCCCGAGGCGGTGGAGGTAATGACCGCAAAGAACTTTGAACTGGGCCGGAGATTTTTTTCCTTCAGGCTGCTGGAACAGCGGCTCCACCAGGTAATGATGAACTTTGGGCAGTTATAGCTTTTTCGCCTCTTCCCAGAACCTGTCCATGACGGCAAGGTTTTCCCTTTTCATCTCCTGACCGGTTTCCTTCATCCGTTTTTCCACATGCCTGAAACGGCTGGTAAATTTGACGTTGGTCTTCTGGAGGGCCACCGAAGGTTCCACCCCGAGAAAGCGGCAGAGGTTTACCGCCGAAAAGAGAAGGTCCCCCAGCTCGTCCTCGACGGCCGCCGCGGCGTCCGCCGTATCCGCCGCGCCCTGCGCCTGCATGGCTCTGGCGGCCTCCCCCGTTTCCGCCAGTTCCTCCTCAACCTTGGCAATGACGCCGCCCAGATCCGGCCAGTCGAAGCCGGCTTTGGCAGCCTTCTTCTGGAGCTTCCAGGCCCGGTCCAGGGGCGGCAGTCCCCGGCTTACCCCGTCAAGAATCGAGTCCCTGGGCCGCCGGCCTTCCTTTTCGACCTTTATCTTCGCCCAGTTGTCAAGAACTTCGGCGCTGTCCTTTACCTTCACTTCGCCGAATACATGGGGATGACGGCGGATAAGTTTTTCCGACACCCGGTTCAGCGCATCGGCGATGGAAAAGGCCCCCTCCTCCTGGTGCATGTAGGCGATCATGGTAACCAGCAGGAAAAGATCCCCCAGCTCTTCGGCGGTATGATCCCGGTCCTTTTCATCAATGGCTTCCACACATTCGTAGGTTTCTTCGATAAGGTCCCCCCGGAGGGTGGCGGGACTCTGTTCCCGGTCCCAGGGACAGCCGCCGGGACCGCGGAGCCGGGCGACAATGCCGGTCAGGCGCTGAAATGCGGCGGCGGAATCCTCTGTTTTGTTATCCATGGTCCCACTGTGGCGGCAAATATGAAAATGTTCAAGGCGGCGTCATCCGGGGATCAACGCCTTATACATCCGGCGCCGCCTTTTTTTTGTTCCACTCCGGCAGCAACGTGCCGGGCCCGTATGCCAGCGCCCGGACCAATACGGCGGCGGCGGCGTCCAGCGCGGGGAACAAGAGCTCTTCCTCGGCGGCGCTGAAGTCCGACAGCACCCAGTCTACAATTCCCCTGCCGCTTCCCGGCGGCCCGCCCTGGCCGGGGACCCTGTCGCCGGGCCTGCCGATGCCGATCCGCAGCCGCCAGAAACCGGCGGTGCCGAAACAGGCCTTCATGGAACGGAGGCCGTTGTGCCCCCCCAGGCCGCCTGAAAATTTAAGGGATACCGTGCCCGGAAAAATTTCCAGCTCGTCGTGGATCACAAGGATCGCCTCGGGCTTAATCCTAAAAAAAGACGCCGCGGCACAGACCGATTCGCCCGAAAGATTCATGTAGGTCTCCGGCATGAGGAAATGAAACTTTCCGGGCAGGTCCTGAACGGCGTCCGGCGGTACGGCGGCGGGTGGAACAGGCGCGGCGTCCGGCAATGCGGAAGCGGCCGAAAGCAGCCTTTCGCCGTCCAGGGCCGCGTACAGCCCCTTGTACTTTTTCTGCCAGCGCAGTTCTCCGTAGAAGGGAAGCCGCTCCGCCAGCATCCGTCCCGCGTTGTGCCGGCTGCGCGCATATCCGGGCCCCGGATTTCCGAGGAAGGCGGCCAGTTGTATCATGCTTTCGTGCCGCTCCTCCCGGAAGCGCCGGATACCGTTCCGTAAAAACGGACAGGGATGGTCCGCCCCTTTCCGCCTTTAAGGCCAGTTCCGGGCGATTCTGAATCCTACGGTGTTGGCTTTAAAGCCGGGGACATTCCAAAAACGGTAGGTAACCCGGAGCAGATTTACCGGAGTAAACCATGCGCCGCCCCGGAGTACCCGGTTTACCCGGCCTTCGGGCTCCGCCATGGGGTTAGAGGGATAGGATGCGTAACGGTCCCAGACCCACTCCCATACATTGCCGCTCATGTCGTAGAGACCCAGCGCATTAGGAGCCTTGCCTTTCACGGGCTTTGAGGCCCTGCCGCTGTTCCTGTCGTACCAGCCTATCTCATCGGCGTTTTCCCCGCCGGAATAGTAGACCCGGGTCAGGGGTTCCGAAACCGGAACGGCCCCCCTGGCGGCATATTCCCATTCCGCCTCCGTGGGAAGGCGGTAACCGTCAGCTTCGGGATTCCAGGAAACCCGGTCCCCGGTAATGGCATAGGCCGGGGTCAGCCGCTCCCATTCACTCAGGGCGTTGCAGAACTGCACCGCATCAAACCAGCTTACACTGTCCACCGGCCGGTCCTCTCCGGGAAATTGGGAGGGGTTGCTGCCCATCACCGATGTCCATATCTCCTGGGTAATCTCGGTCTCCGAAATATAGAAGCGCTTTACCGTTGTCTGGTGGGCCTTTTCGTTGGCCGCATAGGCCCCCTCCAGGCTTCCCATCCAGAACGTACCCCCCGGTATCCGTATCATGTAGGGCGAAAGGGGCTGGGCGGGGAGGGCCGGAACAAAACACAGAACAAGCAGGGACAGCAGCACGAAGGGGCCTGCCGGAAAACGAAAAAACGTACTCATACCAGTTCTTCCCTGCGCTGAATAATTTTGGAAATAAGGCCGTACCGGACCGCTTCTTCGGCGTTCATCCAGTAATCCCGGTCGGTGTCCTTCTCCACCTGTTCAAAGGCCGTACCGGTCTCTTCCGCAATCAGGCGGTTGATCTTTCCTTTTAACTTATCCAGCTCCCGGGCGTGGATTTCGATGTCCGTGGCAACCCCCCGGATGCCCGAAAGGGGCTGATGAATAAGGTAGTGGCTGTTGGGAAGCCCCGTCCGCCGCTCCCTGGGGCTGGCAAGCTGAACGATTGCCGCGGCGCTGGCCACCAGGCCCATGCCAATGGTCCACACCGGGGGCTTAACAAAACGGATCATGTCAAAAATAGCGTACCCCGCATCGGCGTCCCCTCCGGGGGAATCGATGAAGATCCGGATGGGATCATCTCCCATGTCCTCTAAAAGCAGAAGCAGCCTGATGGTCCGCTCCGCCAGGTCTTTTTTTATCTCCCCTGAAAGCAAAATGGTCCGGGTCTTCAGCATCCTGCCGATGAGAGGATCCGGCCCGCCCTGTTTTGCCTCCTCCGCTTCGGGTTCTTCTTCATCATCCAGCCATATCGTCCGGCCCATTAAGCATCTCCTGTGGTTCAAGCGTCCGCTCTGTAGATTTGCCGTTTTGTAATTTCCCCATAATAGTAAAAACCGGCGTACAAGTCAATGGATTTGTCCGGGAACCCGGCTGGACCCGGAACAGGGATCCCCGTCCGGCGGTTCCGCCGGTCTTTTTCCGTCCGTCCGTCCCGCTTTTGACCCAGGGGCTATAGCCCGTTCACACATATACCCGGGGCACCCGCTTATTGATGTTGCAGGTAATCTCGTAGGGAATAGTACCAAGCCTCCCGGCCACATGGCCGGCGCCGGGGGCGGTTCCGCCGAAGACCGTTACCTCCTCCCAGCGGCCTATGTCCGTGCCGGTCCCCAGGTCGATCATGCACTGATCCATGCAGATCCTCCCCGCCAGAGGATAGGGCCTGCCCCGGATGTATACCTGGTGGTTCCCGCTCAGGGCCCGGGGGAATCCGTCCCCGTATCCCAGGGGAATGGTGGCGATTATCCTGTCTCCGGGGGCGGTCCATGTCCGTCCGTAAGAGACGGATTCCCCCTTCCGTACCTTCTTGATAAAGGTGATCCGGCTGACCAGTTCCATCACCGGTTCCGTCTGCAGGGCGGACTCCGCCGGGGCATAGCCGTAGAGGAGAATGCCGGGACGCACCATGTCGAACCAGCTCTCTTCATGGAAAACCACGCCGCCGGTATTGGCGGCGTGGACGACGCCGGGGTCCACCCCCGCCTGCTTCAGGGATTCCACCGCCTCCCTGAACCGGGCAAGCTGCTGCCGGGTATAGCGGATATCCTCTCCGGCGGTGGAATCGGATACGGCCAGGTGGGTGGCGGTTCCCGCATATTCCAGGCTTTTAAGGCTCTGAATATACCGGCCCAGTTCCGCCGCCTCTTCGGGCCGGCAGCCGATGCGGCCCATCCCGGTATCAACTTTAAGGTGCACCGGCAGCCGTATCCCCTCCCGTTCCGCAGCGGCGGCAAGGGCGGCGGCAAATTCCCTGTCCGCCGCCAGGGGTATAAGCCTGCCGGAAACCAATTGGGGGATCTCTTCAATTAGGGGAACCGAAAGAAGCAAAATAGGCGCGGTAACGCCCCCTTCCCGGAGTTCCGTCCCCTCTCCGGCGGTGGCTACCGCCAGATACCCGGCCCCCGCTTCCAGCGCGGCCCCGGCCATGGGAAGCGCCCCGTGGCCATAGGCGCCGGCCTTAACGGGGACACAAATCAGCCTGGAACCAACGCTGCCCCGTACCGTCTCTATGTTCCGGCGGAACCGGTCTAAATGGATAAGCGCCCGTGTTGCTCTCATAAAAATTATTGTAACAAAAAAATAGAATTATCCGCTATATGAGCTATATTTATAGCTATGACCCTGACAATGTTTAAAGCGGCAGGGCTTATCCTTCTTGTAATGATTATGCTTTTCGGATCCTGCGGGGATCTGAATTTGGGCTCCATGCTTCCCGGAGATTACGAGGTAAGCGCCCTGGTAAATAAGAGCGATATAAGCCGCCATCCCGTCGTCAGCCGGGATGATCTTATCGCCCCCTGCTTTATCAATCCCGTTGTGAAGGACCCGGATCTGGCGGGTCTGGCGGTCTTTTTTGAAGGTCCCGGCGGCGCGGAATTCGGCAGGATATACTACTCCATTTCCGGGAAAAAGGGGGACGGCGGGGAGCGTACCATCCAGGTTTCCCGGCTGGACAAGCCCTTCCCCGCTTTTTCCGTTCCGCCGGAGCTGGAACCGGGCAGGCGTACCCTGATTTTTCAAGTTATGCGGCAGGACGGCGTCTCATCCAGGATTGAAAGGCCGTTCTACTATCTGGGAACCGCGGATCTTGAGCTTGAGGATGTCCGGATCGCCCTGCCCGATGGGGAAACCGTGCTTGCGCCGCCGGGGATTACGGTCATGCTCGAAGCCGGGGTTTCCGTTAAAACCGGGGATCCCGTTACCAGCCTGGAACCCTATGTAATCTGGTACAACGGCAGAGCCATTATCGGCGAAGGGCCGGTACACGGCGGGGTTCACCGGCTTATGTGGCAGACGCCGGAACAAACGGGATTCAAGGCCATCCGGGCGGAACTTTTGCCCTTTAACCCTGCGGGAAATTACCTGAGCGCGGGAAAATTCAAGGAACTTTCCTTTCCCGTATCTTCACAGCCCGAACGGGTCCCCTCCTTTGTTAAAGATCAAGAAACCCTGACCTGCTGGTACCGGTTCCGGGGGGATCTGCTGGATCTAAAAACCGGACGGCCCCTGATTCAGCAAAACGGCGGGGAACCCCAATGGCGCTCCAGGGGAAATGTCTACGGCATGGTCCTCGGCGCGGAGGACGCCTATTCCCTGCCCGTCTTTACCGGAGAGACGGACCGGGGATACGGCCGGATTACATGCCGTTTTGTTCCCCTGGGAGAAGGCTCCCTTATGAGGGCCTCCCTTACGGTGGAAGAGTCCGCCCGGCCCCTGGAGTTGAACCTGTCCATAAGCGGCGGCGGACTGGTCCTGAGCCTCGGTACGGACCAAACCGGGGAATCTGCGGACGGCCCGGAGGCCTTCCCCATAGATGCCTCGGCGGATCAGGGCTTTATCACCGTCTCCGTCAATTTCCGGTATGAGCCGGGCAGCTTTACGGCGGATCTGACGCTGAACGGCGACGGACCCGGCATTCAGCGCAAGTCCCTTGCCCTTCCGGGCCGTATAAGCGGCGGAACCCTTGTCCTGGGATCCGGGCAGGGGCCGGAAACCGCCGGCGGCGCCGGACCGCCGGTAACGCCGGAGGGGGTTCCCGGCCCTCTGGCTCTGCTGGACGAACTGCTCGCCGCCTACAGTCCGGAACCGCTCTGAAGAAAAGCGCCGGAAACACGGCGGGGGTTTCCGGGGCAGCGGTTGGTTTTTATTTTGTTTTATGATAGAATATTCTGTGAATTACGCCGGTGAATACCGGTCAGGAGGTTATAGGTGAAAAAGATACTTATTGCAACTTTTGTAATTAGTGTACTGGTTCTGGCCGGCTGCGCCAGCAACAAAACCCCCGAATATGTCGAAAAAACCAAGACCTACGAGGTTCTGGATCACAAGACTATGGCGGTGGGTCAGGAGGTTCCCGGTTGGGTAACCCGTTATATCGCCGGCGGCCTTACCGAAGTGGAAAAAATGCCCGATTTCCAGAATAAGTATGTCTTTATCGGCGAAGATTCGGGTATCAACCTTAACGCGCTGCGGCAGTGGACATCGGGCTTTACCGTCGCCCAGGATCTTTCCCGCATGGTTTCCACCAGGGTACAGGCCCGTTTTGCCGGGGCCGCCGCGGGAAGTCCCGATGACGAATACGGCCGTTACTTTGAAGCGGTGGTAAAAAACGCCTCCGATGCGACCTACAGCGGCGCCCGGAAGGAGAACGATTTCTGGATTCTCAAACGCTACTTTAAGGGAGACGGAAAGAACGTGGACCGGGAAGTCTACGACTTTTATGTGCTGGTAACCATCGATAAAAATTCCCTGGAACAGCAGATAAACGCCATCCTGAACGAAACCGAAGCCGGCACACCCCCCACCAAGGAACAGGCCGTCGCCATAGACCGGGTTAAGGAAGCCTTCTACGAGGGCTTTTAGCGTCCGCAAAGAAGTCCAGCCCCGTCTGTAAAAGCTGAGGCTGTTCCAAAACTTCAGTTTTGGAACAGCAACCTTAGATTCAAGCCGCAAAGGCGGATTATTCGCCGGCGCGGCTTTTTGTCTTGACCCCCCGGGGTTTGAATATTAGTCTTAGCCCATGAACGACGGCGTTACCGGTTTCCTGACGGCGGCGGATTCCCTCCCTTTGAACGGGATATACCGCTGGGGTCTGGAGCTGATCAAACAAATTCAAAGTATAGAAAGTCCGCCGCTGACGGCGCTTATCAAGATACTGACCGGGGGGGGGTCCGCCTTTTTCTTTATTCCGGTTTTGCTTTTTATTATCTGGTTCGCCGATGAAAAAAAGGGGCTGCGCCTGGGACTCCTGCTCCTCTTTTCGGCCTGGCTGAACTTCTTCTTAAAAAACCTTTTTAAGCAGCCCCGGCCCTGTCAATTTGATCCTTCCGTGGGCCTTATTCCGGAAACGGGTTACGGCCTGCCTTCGGCCCATTCCCAGCTTTCTCTGGTCTTTCTGCTCCTGACCGGCTTTTGGCTGGGAAAACGGAGTGCCAGGCCCCGGCTTTGCATTGCCCTGGGGGGGCTTCTCGCGCTGATCGTTGGTTTTACCCGGCTCTATCTGGGGGTTCACTTCCCCACCGACATTCTTGCGGGCTGGCTTACCGGGGGACTTATCCTGGGGTTCTACGCCCTGGCGGTTCCCCGTATCGAAGGATTCCTGAATGCCGGGGGAAGCCGCCTTGGGATGATAAGCTGCGCGGTTATTGCGTTGCTGATGAACGCCCTGGGACCGGACATCCGGCTGGGGGGCCTCTTTCTGGGCTTCGGCACAGGCTATCACTTGATGAGGCTCTACTTTCCCTTTTCGGCCCGGACCAAAGCAGAGGGAAGAGCCGCCGTCCTGGCCCTCCGCTGTACTGTGGGAATACTGGGAACCGTCATTACCGGCCTGGTTTTCTGTATGTTAAGCCGCGGGGAAGCGGTCCTGTCCCAGGACTACCACAAACTGGCCCGCTTTATCCTTTACGGCCTCCTGGGGTTCTGGCCCACCGCGGCGGCTCCCTGGCTCTTCCTGCGCCTCCGTCCCGGTCCCCCTCCGGCAGATACCCCGGGGGAATCCAGGTCCCGGTGACAGGGGCCGGATACGGCGGCGCCGATCCCATCGCCGCCCTGGCTACCCCTCCGGGAGAAAGCGCCCTGGCCCAGATCCGCGCCTCCGGGGAAAATGCGCTGGAACTTTTTGCTTCCATTTTCTCCAGTCCCGAAAAGATAAAAAAGGCCCCGGGAAACAGCGTCGTCCACGGCCGTATCCTCAAACCGGTCCGCAGGGAGGTTTCCGCCGGACCGGCTGCCGGAGCGTGTTCCAGCGGAACAAGTTCCGGCGGAACAGAGGGGCGGGAAATAATCGACGAAGTTCTGGTATCGGTCTTCCGGGCGCCCCGAAGCTACACCGGGGAGGACTGCCTGGATATTTCCTGCCACGGGGGAAGCGCCGTGGTCAAGGCCGTCATGGAGGCCCTCCGGGAAACGGGCTTCCGGGACAGCCTGCCCGGAGAATTTACGTTCCGGGCCTTTATCAACGGCAAGCTGGATCTGACCCGGGCTGAATCGGTGATGGAACTGGTCTCCGCCAAAACCGGCGCCGGCAGGGGCCGGGCGGTAAACCGGCTTTCCGGCGCCCTGGAGGTGGAGATCCGGGAACTAAGGGATCTCCTGGTTCAGGTTCTGGCGGGAACGGAACTGAGGCTGGACTATTCCGAAGACGAGGGAGACGCCGGGGGAGAGGGCCTGCCGGACCGGCCCCTGGCGGAGGCGGTCCTGGAACGGCTCCAGGCGCTGGCCGCCTCCTACCGGATGGAACGGCTCTACCAGGAAGGAGCCCTGGGGGTAATCGCCGGCAGACCCAATGCGGGGAAATCCAGCCTCTTTAACCGCCTGGTCAAGGAGGACCGGTCCATCGTTACGGACATACCCGGTACCACCCGGGACTGGATCGAAGCCTGGATTTCCCTGGGGGGGATCCCCCTCAGGCTGGCGGATACCGCGGGGCTCCGGGATTCCCCGGACGAGGTGGAACAACTCGGCATGGCCCGGAGCCGGGAACTCCTGGCGGCGGCGGATCTGGTCCTCTATGTGATAGACGGATGCGCCGGTTTTACCGGGGAGGACCGCCGCTTTCTCGAAAGCCTCTCCGGGCCGGGCGCCCCGCCGCCGCTTCTCCTCTGGAATAAGGCCGACGCCGTCCCGCCCCCGGCGGAGGGGGCCCTCCTGCTAAAACCCGGCACGGCGCCGTTTCCCCTCCTGGCGATCAGCGCCAAAACGGGGGAGGGCGCCGCCGCCCTCTGCGCCGCCATGACGGCCCTGCTGGAAGACCGGAACAGCCCGGAAGGCGGAAACAATACGCCGGGTATCGCTTCGGCCCGGCAGAAAGGGCTCATCGACGGGGCCGCCGCGGCGGTGGAAGAGGCCCTGGACCTGGCGGACAGGGGGGAGCCCCTGGATCTGATCGCCCCCCTGCTCCGGGAAGGGGTAAACGCGCTGGGGGAGATCACCGGCGAGGTTTCCACCGCGGATATTTTAGAGGCCGTCTTCAGCCGCTTCTGTGTGGGGAAATAATGGACTACGACTGTATTGTCATCGGCGGCGGCCATGCGGGAATCGAGGCCTCCCTGGCCGCAGCCCGGCTTGGCCTGTCAACCCTGCTCATCACCCAAAACCCGGACCGTATCGGCGCCCTCTCCTGCAATCCCGCCGTGGGGGGCCTCTCCAAGGGCAACCTGGTCCGGGAACTGGACGCCCTGGGGGGCGAAATGGGCAGGCTCATCGACAAAACCATGATACAGTACCGGGTTCTCAACCGTTCCCGGGGCCCCGCAGTCCAGGCTCCCAGGGCCCAGGCGGACAAACAGGCCTACCAGGCGGCGGCCCGGTCTGCGGTGGAGAGCCAGCGGGGCCTGGCGCTTATGATGGATACCGTAACCGGGCTGATTATCGAAGCGTATACGGGGGGAGCGCCGGAGAGGGCCTTCTCCGCCCCTTCCCCCCCGCTCCATGGTTCCTTTGCCGGGTCCTTCGGCCCCGGCAAAGCCTTCCATTCCGCTCCCCCCGCTCTTGGCCGGGCGGCGGGGGTCCTGACCCTGCGGGGACACCGTATCAGCGCCCCCGCGGTGATCCTCGCCGCAGGCACCTTTATGGAAGGGAAAATCTTCATCGGCGAGTACGACGCCCCCCAGGGACGGCTGGGGGAGGAGGCCGCCCTGGGGCTTGGGGCGGATCTCCGCCGCCTGGGTTTTCCCGCAGGGCGGCTTAAAACGGGAACCCCCGCCCGGATTGCGGCGGACTCCATCGACTACAGCAGGCTGGAACGCCAGGACGGGGAAGATCCCGCCCCCTTCTCCTTCGATGTGGAGCCCGGCTGCCTGCCGCCGCCCTGGACGGAAAAACTTGACCGGCGCTCCCCCTGCTGGATCGCCTATACCACCCCCGCGACCCACGGCATTATCCGGGCGAACATGCACCGTTCCCCGCTCTACGGCGGCAAGATCACTGGGACCGGTCCCCGGTACTGTCCCTCCATCGAAGATAAGGTGGTCCGCTTTCCCGAACGGGACCGGCACCATGTCTTTATCGAGCCCGAAGGTCTTGATACCAGCGAGATGTACCTGAACGGCCTTTCCAGCTCCCTCCCCGAGGACGTGCAGCAGGCCTTTATCCGCAGCATCCCCGGCCTGGAAGCGGCCCGCATAGTCCGGCCCGCCTACGCGGTGGAGTACGATTACCTGGACCCCCTGGACCTCTACCCCACCCTGGAATCCAAGCGGCTCTCCGGCTTTTTTGTAGCGGGCCAAACCAACGGCAGTTCCGGCTACGAGGAAGCCGCCGCCCAGGGCATCATCGCGGGGATCAACGCCGCTATGAAACTGCGGAAAGAGCCGCCGCTGATCCTGGGCCGGGCCGAGGCCTACATCGGGGTCCTGGTAGACGACCTTACCACCCTGGGAACCAAAGAACCCTACCGCATGTTCACCAGCCGGGCGGAGTACCGCCTGGCCCTCCGCCACGATACCGCCGATACCCGGCTTACCCCCAAGGGCCGGGCGCTGGGACTGACCGGGGACCGCCGCTGGGAACGTTTCCTGCGGAAGACCGAAGCGCTGGACAGCATCCGGGAACTGCTGCGGCGGCGGAAGGTTCCCGCGGAAGCCGCGGCGGACGGAACGGCCCTGGGCCGCCGCGCCGGGGAAAGCCTGGAGCGGGCCCTTACCGTTTCGGCGGCGGCGTCCCCGGCGGAGATCCTGAGCCTTGCCCCGGAGCTTTCCCGCTACCCCGTGGAATGGCTGGAACGGGCGATGCTGGACATTAAGTACGAGGGCTATATAGCAAAGGAAAAACGGGCCGCCGCCAGAAACGCCAAACTCGACGCCGTCAAGCTTGACCCCGGCACGGACTATGCCTCCATAACCGGCCTCTCCGCAGAATCGAAGGAAAAGCTGCGCCGGATCCGCCCCCTCTCCCTGGGCCAGGCCGCCCGCATCCCCGGCGTCCGCCAGGGGGACATCGCCCTGTTGATGGTATTGGCGGGAAGGCGCTAAAACCGCCGGCCTTGTCCCGGAAACGTCAGTTTTCCGCCGAAGGGCCGCCGGACAGGCCCGCGGAACCCCGCCGGATGGAACGTCCGCGGAATCCTTTCCGCCGCCCCTGTGCAAGGCGCCGCGGCCCATGCCCAGGACAAGGCGGAGGGGGCCTGTCAGGATGCGGGGGATATTCCTTCAGCCGGGGGGCCAGCCTAGGGGCCGGCCTCCCAGGACGTGGACGTGGAGGTGATCCACGGTCTGGCCGCCGTCGGACTTGCAGTTAATGACAAAACGGGCGCCCCTTTCGCCGCAGCCTTGTTCCACCGCCAGTTCCTGGGCCTTGTAGAGCAGCCGTCCCAGGAGGGCCGCCCCGCCGGGGCCGCCGGTTTCCATGATATTCCTGATATGCCCCCTGGGGATCACCAGGAAATGTACCGGCGCCTGGGGGACGGCGTCGTGGAAGGCCAGGATCTCATCATCCTCATAGAGTTTCCGGCAGGGGATTTCCCCGGCGGCGATTTTACAGAAAATGCAGTCGCTCATGGCCCTATTGTAACAGGGCCGGGATGGGCTGCATAGCCTTTTCCGTTTTACCGGACCCTTGCCTTGGCCAGGGCATCCTCCAGAGCCTCCAGAAACCCTTCGCTGGATTCGGTGGCCCCGGAAACCGCATCGAGGCCGGCGCTGTTCCACTCCAGAGCCAGGGCGGCCAGTTCCTCCATGGCGGCCCCGCCGGTAATCTCGTCATCGTCATGATCGATAATCTCCACCCGCAAAATGCGGCAGGGCCCGGTCTCTACCAGTACCCGGACGGGTCCCCTGAAGGCTTCCCCGGAGCCGTAGTACTCTCCGGGCACGTAGGCGGCGGAGTATCCGGCGGACACCCCGCCGGCGCAGCTTCCCAAAAGGGCCCCGGCGGCCAAAACGAGGGCCCTGGATCGTTCCCGTTTCATAATTCCTCCGTTTACCAGGATTTATAAAGGACCTGTCCTGCGGGGCGCTTCAATGGTTCCGTTTTTTTTGTTTTTTTGCCGCCGCAGGCCCCCGCGGAGCGGAGTTGACAAACGTACCTTTGTATATTGTGACAAGGCGGTTTACCATATTGAACAACATCTATATCAACTCATTAAGGAACTGGCAAAATCAGGATTTGTACAAATCAGTAAATCCTGTCTGGTTAATATCAATATGGTAGAAAGCATCAGGCAGTTATTCAACAGCCGCATGGAAG